>CABUWK010000072.1 GCA_902495325.1 uncultured Acidiphilium sp. | reverse complement strand
TTTTTCAAAACCTTTTTCAACTTCCCGCTCTTGCCTTCTTCCTGCGGTTCGTTCGTGTGCTTTCTTTCGAGTGCTCGCATATATTACCACTTTCTTACCCCTTTTGTCAACTCTTTTTCGCCACTTTTCGCAAATTATTTTTTCTTTTTTTGAAAACCGTTTTCTCCGATGTTTTCTGAAGTTTTCCGTTTCCGCTTTCACGACCCCGCCGCACCACAACATATTGTGCCCGCCTTATAAAAGACATGCTACCGGCAGTGTCCGGCACCGGAAACGGGCGCCTTCTCCGGGAATCGGAACGCTTACGACCGAAAAAGGAATCGCCCGCCGTTCTCCGGCAGGCGATATAAAAATATAGGTTCGGCATTCTGCCTTTCATTCTTTTTACTGCAGGCTTGGCATTCGTTTTGTTGACGGCGGGGTCGGATCCGCCGCAAGCCGTTTCAGAAAATCGCCTTTTCGATCACGCCCCCGCCGAGGCATTTCTCTTCGTCATAAAAAACGGCAAACTGTCCTTCCGTCACGGCGCGCTGGCGATCGGCGAATTCGACATAAATATCCTTCTCGCGGATATGAACGGTCACCTTCTGCTCGTCCTGGCGATAGCGGAATTTCGCGAAGCAATCGAAATCTTTCTTTTCCGGTGCGGCGGGAATCCAGTTGCACCCGTTCATAATAAGACCTTTGGAATAGAGCCTGTCTTCGCTTCCGTGCGCGACATATAATATATTATGCGGAATATCCTTCTCCACAACGAACCATCTGCCGGCATCTCCCGTCTGCCCGCCGATGTCGAGTCCGCGCCTTTGCCCGATGGTGTAATACATCAGCCCGCAGTGCTCGCCGAGCGTCCTGCCGTCGTACGTCATGATCTTCCCGGGTTTTGCGGGAATGTAATTCATCAGAAATTTTCTGAAATTGCGCTCGCCGATAAAGCAGATGCCCGTGCTGTCCTTTTTTTCCGCCGTGGCAAGCCCGTTCTCCTCGGCAATACGGCGCACCTCCGGCTTTGTAAGACCGGCAAGGGGAAACAAAACGTTTTCAAGCTGTTTCTGTGACAGCTGATTGAGGAAATACGTCTGATCCTTGTTCGTATCCTTTGCCTTCAGAAGATAATGCACGCCGTTTTCGTGGCGGATCCCGCAATAATGCCCCGTCGCGATAAAATCGGCGCCAATCGATCCCGCATACTGTTTGAACGGACCGAATTTGATCTCGCGGTTACAAAGAACGTCCGGATTGGGCGTTCTGCCCTTTTTATACTCGTCGAGAAAATAGGAAAAAACGCGATCCATATATTCTTTCGAAAAATTAACGCCGTAATAAGGAATTTCGAGAAGAGAGCATACGCGGCGGACGTCGGTATAATCCTCTTCCGCCGTGCAACAGCCGTCAACGTCGTCTTCTTCCCAGTTTTTCATGAAAAGCCCGATCACGTTATATCCCTGCCGTTTTAAAAGAAGAGCGGCAACGGAACTGTCCACTCCGCCGCTCATACCGACAACAACCGTTTTTTTATCCATACGACACCGAACGCGGGCACAACAAGAAAAAAGCAGCAAGCCGCCCGCCCGAAAAAGATTTTTCTTAATTATATAATGAGAAGGAGAAAAAAGTCAAATTATTTCGGTCGGCGAAATTATTTTTCGGAAAAAGAGGTCATAACGCTTGAAAATTCCCGAAAAAAAAGCTATAATAAGAAAAGTCGGACGGAGAGAATCCTCCGCAGAAAAAAATACGCACTCGTAGCTCAGTTGGATAGAGCACAGGCCTCCGACGCCTGGTGTCGTTGGTTCGAATCCAATCGGGTGCACCACAAAACCCCTGTTGCGATTGCA
>CABUWK010000071.1 GCA_902495325.1 uncultured Acidiphilium sp. | reverse complement strand
ATGAAAGAGTAATCGTTGATAAGCAACTATAATCATAATCAAACCTGCAACTATTTCGTTCTTTCGGATAACCGTTTTTCTTTTTCGAAGAGGAGACAACTGCTTTCCGAGTCCGTTTTCTCCTCTTCGAGCATCACCTTTTTCCGAGAACTCCGTTTATCCCCTGCGGGTTTATCATTGCAATCGCTTATCATACGCCCTTAGTCCTTAAGGGACGTAGCCTTTATCGGTCTTGAAACCTTCAGATTATATTTGTATATGGCGTTTTCTTGTCTCTGTCAGCCCGTCTGGCAGGACGAAAACTCGGAAAATTGCAATTACCGCACACTTCAGCTCAAGCACCGGAAATGCCATTCTCGTCATCCTGAGTCTGTCTGAAGAAATACAATCAATTGGTTTTTGTCATCCTGATCCTGCCACTTGCCTTGCCCCTGAAGGATCTCAAAAACCAATTGGCAGACTTGCAATTACAATAAAACTCTTAACATTCTCACTTTAAATGTGAATAATAAGCGAAAACAGGCTGTTTACAGGTGTTTTTGTTTGTTTTTAGAGAAAAACAATAAAAATCACCCCGCTCCCCCGCAAAAAGAGGAAACAGGGCGATTTTTAATAAATATTAGGCTATAAGTCGTTTAACATATATTTTTTACTCAAATTAAAAATTGCGGGCAAAAAGTCAGTACAGAAAACAGAAAATGCGGTATCTGCCTTCGTTTACCATTTTGGTCACATTGCGGCGGATCTTGCTTTTCGCGTCCGCAGGGATCCCGTCCGCTTTTTTCGCGATCTCGTCGTCGATCCGATCGCTGAGCGGCTTTCCGAAGATCGTCACGCCGTCAAGCCCGTTTTCTTCCCTGTTCTTTTTCAGAAACTCCGAAAACTCCTCGCATTGTTCCTTTGTCCCGGACAGCGGATTCACCGTTACCCCGACTTTCACTTTCATCACGTGAACGCATTCCGCGCTGGCTCTTATCGTTACGCCGTAGCGCGTGCCCTGCCGGACGACTTTAGGCTCTTCCACCTCCGTTTCTTCCCGCGAGGGCAGCGAAACGCCATAGCCGAATTCTTTCGCGGAAGAAACCGCTCCGCTGATTTTTTCGTATTCTCTCCCCGCCTCGCTGAGCCGCGCGACGTATTTCATCAAGCCGCATTCGTCCGCAACGGTCTCGCCGCAGATCGAACCGAGAACGTCGTAAAACAACGAACGATCGCACCCGAGCCCGATTTTCGCCCTGCCTTCCCCCGCAATCACTTCGGAAGATTCCGGAAGGATCTTATCCACTGAGGAGAGCTCCTCTTCCAGATAAGCGAGATCCTTCATTTTAACCGAACGGGAAGCGCCGCGTTTCGCAGCTTCCAGCACGGCGGACACCGCAGGATTATCGGGCGGCAACGTTTCCATCCAGGCGGGAAGGGAAATTTCCACCGAACGCAGGGGAAACTCGTATAAAACAGACTCCATCACGTCCGTAAATTTATCCTCTCCGCAGGAAAGAACATTCATCGGCGTGACCGCAACCCCGTATTTTTCGCTTAAAGAGGAGGCAAGCTTTTTACATTCTTCGCTGTCCGGATCGGAAGAATTCAGCACGACGGCAAACGGTTTTCCGATCTCTTTCAGTTTTGCCACCGTCATTTCCTCGGCGGGCACGTAATTCGCGCGGGGCAAGCCGGCAACGGAACCGTCCGTCGTCACCACAACGGCGATGGTGGAATGTTCCCCGATCACTTTGTCCGTTCCCCGCTCCGCCGCTTCCTCAAAAGGAACGGGAGTTTCGTCCCACGGGGTTCGGACCATGCGGGGCTTCCCGTCTTCCTGCGCGCCGCCCGCACCTTCGATCAGAAACCCGACGCAGTCGATCAGCCGCATTTTCGCGCTCGCCTTTCCCCGCAAGGAAACTTTCACCCCGTCGCCCGGAATAAATTTCGGTTCGGTCGTCGTGATCGTCTTCCCTTCGCCGGACTGCGGCAACTCGTCAGACGCAACGCTCTTTTTTCCGCGCCCCTGAACGTTCGGAATCAGAAACAACTCGGCAAAGCGTTTCACGAAGGTAGACTTCCCCGTCCTGACGGGTCCTACCACGCCGACGTAAATATCCCCGTCCGTCCTTTCCGCGATATCACCGTATATATCGTATTTTTCCATAAAAGCCAAAAGCCCTCCCACATGGTACAGTATATGAGGGGGCTTTCCGCAATATGATTTTTATTTTCCCTGTCCGCACGATCCGATCACAATATTACATGCCTTGTCATTCGAGCCCCGCCCCTTATCCACCATAATAAAACCATATCATTTTGAGTTCCTTTGGCAGAGAATGAAAGAGTAATCGTTGATAAGCAACTATAATCATAATCAAACCTGCAACTATTTCGTTCTTTCGGATAACCGTTTTTCTTTTTCGAAGAGGAGACAACTGCTT
>CABUWK010000070.1 GCA_902495325.1 uncultured Acidiphilium sp. | reverse complement strand
GGAAGGATCTGACTTTAATATATTTTTCCCGTCATCCTGACCCGACTATAATAACGGGCTTCGGAAGGATCTGAAAAAATATTGTATATGGTAGTAACGAATGCCGAACCCGCTAAACGCCCCTATTACTACAATTCCGGGAAAATGTCAAGCATTTTCGATAAAAGTTTTAAAATTTCCGAAAAACTTTTCCGGAAAGGCACTTTTTTATTTGAAAAAAAAAGCAGAATGTGATAAAATAGAAGGAGGAGAAAAGGTGGCTTTTCTTTTCCTCCTTTTCTTAAGCCACGGTGCAAGACCGGGTTTCATCGCCGGTATCTGCAGACGAAGATCCTCAGAGGTAACACATGAAAAAGATAATGCAAGCAATGAAAATCTGGACGAACAATCCGGACACGATCGACGAATACGTCGATTTCAAAAGCGAATTTTCCTGCACCGCGGGAGAAAAAATTTTTCTCGACATCTCGTGCGACAACGTGTTCAACGTTTATCTGAACGGAGAAAACGCGGGCTTCGGTTCCTGCCAGAATTTTATCGGCAGCCTGCAGTATTATACTTTCGACATCACCCGCCTTTGCAAGGAGCATAACGATCTCGCTTTTACCGTATGGCATTTCGGCGAAGATTCTTCCACTTATATCAAACAGCCCGCATATCTCATGTTCCGCGTGAGACAGGGCGAAAACATCCTTCTTACGTCCGATAAAAACGTGCTTTGCGCCCCTAACCCGAATTTTAAAAGCGGGCGCGCGCAACAGATCACCGTTCAGCTCGGTTTCGGCTTTTATTACGACAATTCGGTAAGCGGAGAGCGGAACTTCGTTCCTTCCTCGGAATACAGCGAAGCGGAAGCGGAATATAACAATATTCTCAATCTCAAAATGCTGAAACGTTCCACCGCAAAAATCAAAAAGACGGAATACGGTTATCTGATCGATATGAAAAAGGAAACCGTCGGCTTTCTCGACCTCGAACTGAACACAACGGAAGAGGAAGAGATCCTCGTCTGCTACGGCGAACGGCTCGACGAAAACGGTCGCGTTCCCCGCATCATCGAAAACAGAGACTTTTCCCTTTTCTATAAATCGTGCAAAGGCGCGAATGCCTATGTAAACACATTCCGCAGGATCGCCGGCAGATATCTCGAGATCCACACCAAAAGCTCGGAAGTCGTTTATGCGGGCATCCGCCCCGTTATGTACCCGTCCGTTATCGTGGAAAAGTCGATCCCGGACAAAACGTTACAGAAAATTTACGATATTTCCGTTTATACCCTTCGCTGCTGCATGCACGAGCATTACGAAGATTGCCCGTGGAGAGAACAGGCGCTTTACGCGCTTGACAGCCGCAATCAGATGCTGTGCGGTTATTATGCTTTCCGCGGTTATCAGTTCCAGCGCGCAAGCCTCATTCTTCTTGCCAAAGGTCTGCTCGACAACGGACTTCTCAATATCTGTGCGCCCGCAGGTTTTGTGAAACCGATCCCTTCCTTCTCTCTGATCTATCCCGTTCAGGTGTACGAATATATCACCTATTCGGGAGACAAGTCGATCCTGAACGAAGTAGGCGACGCTTTGCGCGCGATCATGAACACCTTCTCTTCCGCGATCGACGAAACGGGCTTGATCCCCGATTTCGAAGAACCCTGCTGGAATTTCTACGAATGGAGCGATCATAACGATTATCTGCCCGCTAAAGTCGAGATCGGCGGTACGGTCGTTAAAAATTATGATCTTATTCTCAACTGTATGTACGTTTACGCGGCGGGCTATTACGATAAGATCTTCCGTATTTCCACCGATACGACGGCGATCAAAAAGGCGATCAAGGCAAATTTCTTTGTGGAAGGCAAACAGGAATTTAAACTTTCCACTACGGGCGAAGAACATTTCGGCATGCTCGGCAACGCGTTTGCCATCCTTGCGGGCGTAGGGTCGAAAGCGCTTGCGGAAAAACTGATCAACGACAAAACGCTGATCCCCGCCACCCTTTCGATGAATGCCTTCGTTTACGACGCGCTTCTGCAAAGCGGCAATCAATATAAAGAATACATTCTTACCGATATCAAAACAAGATATAACCGCATGATCGCCCGCGGCGCGACCACTTTCTGGGAGACGGAAAAGGGCGCGGAAGATTTCAACAATGCAGGAAGCCTCTGCCACGGCTGGTCGGCAATGCCCGTATTCTATCTGAACGAACTGATCGACTGAAAATTTTAATCGAAACAAAAGAAGCATTTCAATCGTTTCACAGGCTTAGCATTCGCCGTCAATAGGTTTAGAGATGGCGGACGCTAAGCCTGTCTTTATCACAAAAGATTTTTCGTTATCCCTCACACAGAGGGAATAAAAAAAGGCTGCGGATCCCATCCGATCGTGATATGCACCCCAAAAGTTAGACAAACTGAAGGGGTGTATATTTTTATGGGAAGGAAGAAAAAAATCAATGCAAAGTACTCGCCCGAATTCAAAATATCTGTTATAATGGATATGCG
>CABUWK010000069.1 GCA_902495325.1 uncultured Acidiphilium sp. | reverse complement strand
TTTGATCCTCTAGTAGTTGGTTTATTGTGGTTAATTAATTATACTACTTTTGGAGCCTCTGGCTCTTTTTTTATTCACTGTTTGTTTTTCCAAAACACCAAAAATTATGATGAACCTTTTATTTTGTCTTTCGGGGCTTTCCCGTTATGCCGGATCGCGGTCCGGTTTATTCCTGTCCGTTTTTGAAGAGAAATCTCCTTTCGAAGTAGAGGGAAACGACGAAGAGAGAGGTTGCCGTGAGAAAAATCATGATGAATTTCACGATGTTCTTTTTGCCGTCGGACACGATATAGCGCGCTTCGATTTTTCCCGTTTTGCCGTCGCCGTAAAGTACGGACACCATGCCGTCTTCGTCCGCAGAGACGGAAGCGAGCATTTTTGTCTTCGTGCGGATCACGTCGATGCGGTCTCCTTTGTCGTCGTATACGGCTACGCCTTTGCGGGCGTATACGTAAACGGAGCGCACGTTTGCCGAGGTCGCGGAAACGGCGATCCTGTCGATCAGGAAGGTTTCCGGGATATACCCCGTTGTTTTTCCGTCCGTCACGACGAGGTAGGTTTTACCGTTGAACGTGATTTTCTCGAGAGAAGAAAGACGGGTAAATTCTCCGATCTTTTCGCTGCGGAAGGAGTCGGTCAGTACGGGAAGGGTGTAAACGGAAAATGAGACGGCTGCGTATCCTTTACGGTCGGAAGCCTCCGGGGTAAAAGTCCCGGATATATCCGACGTCCGGATGACCATGGCGTTGCCGTCGTTCACGGCAAGGGTGTATTTCCCGCCGAGCGGGATCGTCGCCCAGTCAAGACCGTCGTAAGCGTCCTGCACGGTGTGATAATTCAGAAATTCAAAATAAGTCCCGTCCGTTTTCGTCAGATCGATCTCGAACAATTTCGCGCCCGTTCTGATTTTTGCGAACGAGGCGTTCTCCCGGTAGGTAAGGGAGAACCCGGAGGGGATCGCGATTTCGTACGGGGTGGCGATGTCCATCTGGTCGGGCTTCGATTCGTCCGATTTCAGGATCAGTCCGGCAAACAGGAAGTATGCCGTTTCGGAGTCGTAAGACAGACAGAAGGAAACGGAATCGTCGATACCGGAAAGGTTGGATGAAAGGGAAAGGTCGCGGGCAAAGTTTCTGACGTAAACGCCGTCCGTCTCGCCGTAGCAATAAATTTTATTGACGGAGGAAAGAATGTAGATCTTTCCGTCGAAATCGGTCCGGATGTCTTTCACTTCGAGATCGGGGGAGAGGGAAAAGATCTTTTTGTTCGTTCCGTCGTAGCGGTAAAAATCGAGCGCGCTTTCCGTTTTCGCACAGTAATAGATCGCGCCGAAGATATCTACGGCGAGATACCTGCCTGTTCCCATTACGAAAGCCGACTTTTTGTCGATCTCTTCGAGAACGGGGTTTGCCGCGGAAATGCGATATAAAACCGTTCTCGGGCGCGAGCCGATCAATTCGTTGCGAAGGAGATAAAAATATCCTTCGGAATAGGCAATATCCGCAACGCTTGCGAGGTCGCTTTCGAAAACGACGGTCGCCGCAAGAGTCGGTTCGTCCGTTTCGGAGATCTGAAGAAGGGTTACGTTATGATCGGTCGCATAGCATACGTATCCGTTCCCTGCGGAAAACGTAACGGGGGATTCGCCCAAAGAAATGCGGTGATAGGTATTGACGGATTCTCTGATGTTTTCGATCCTTACGATGCGGTTGCCGTCGAGCGCGTAAACGGTGTTGCGGTCGATCGCCACGTCCTTTGCTTTTTCGGAAAGTCTGTTCACGGCGTTCGAGTTTGTGGTGATGGCGAATTTCGTGAATCCGTTATCGGAAAGGTCGATCTCCTGCACGGCGTCGATCGTGGAGTCTGCGACCCAGAGTTTGCCGTCTTTCATGCAGACGCCGCACGGGTCGATAAAATTTCCGAGATCTTCCGTTTTATTTTCGGGATCGATGCGGAAAACGTCTTTTACGCCGTCAACGCCGTCCGGCGCGAGAGAGAATACTCCGTTTTCCGTCGTGAAATAAAGCACGCATTCGCCGGAGGTGAAATCTTCGGCGATCGAGCGCACGTTGCCGCCTGCATCGCCTATCGTTTTGCTCGTTCCGCCGGAGTATTCGTAAAGGTTCGTGTTGTCGCTTAAGGTATAATAAAGTTTTCCCGTTTTCGAAAGGAGAAGGGTAGTCGGTTTTGCCGCGTCGAACTTTTTTCGTTCGCCCGTAACGGGTTTTACACGGAAAACGTCCGTCGAAGAGGTGTCGATATCGTCGAAATAAACGGTATTGCTGAGTTGCGTTACGATCACGTCTCCGCAGACGGAAAAAGAAGACGCGCTGAAAATCCCCGTTGTTTTTACGTCCGCCGAGGTGAAGGTTTTGTCTTCGGCGTCGAAATCGGTGAGGTCGACGGAATAGATCTGCGAGTTATAGAGAAAAAGCAGAAAGTTTTTATAGCGGGAAAGGGTGAGGGCGATCACATCCGTTCCTTCGTTCGAGGAAAGGGAAGAAACGTCGATCTCGCGGAATTTTTCGTTTTTATAAAGGACGATCGCGTTTTTATGGGAGATCGCCACAAAATCGCCGTCGGCATCGTAACGGCAGATCGCCGTGGGGGTGTTCAGATTATAATATTCGAGGTAGCTTGCGGGAAGAAATATTTGCGTGTCTACTACGTTTTCCGAGTCTCCTTCCGCACGGACGCGCACGCCGAAAAGCCCCGATAAAACCAGGGCGGAAATCGTTATGAGCAAAAGATAAGGCAGTGTTTTCTTCATGGTGTTTCCTTTGTGTCCCGAGTTTTCGGATAAGTGCGGATAACGTCGGGATGCCGAATACGGATATTAAACTATGCCAGACAAGAGTAATACGAACCTTGCCAAAACGCCGCTATTTTCGCGCTTTTCGGCAAATTCTCGTTTGAAGTACGGGGAGTACGTCTGCGCTCGCCTTTACCAAAAATCATCGAAAATATCGGCGTTTTGGTTGCGGGCAAGTCTGACGGCGGATTTTTAGGCTAAGACAAGGCACGCGAACGGGTTAATACTTGACGTATAAGCC
>CABUWK010000068.1 GCA_902495325.1 uncultured Acidiphilium sp. | reverse complement strand
GCATATCCATTATAACAGATATTTTGAATTCTGGCGAGTATTTTTTGTTTCTTCTTTTCCTTCCTTTCATAAAAATATACACCTCCAAAAGTTTGTCTAACTTTTGGGGTGCATATCATTTCCGCATTCCGACATTTCTTTTAAGACAAAACTCTTTTTCTCTCCGCCCGGTCATACCCGCGGCAGAAAGAAAAAGAGTTTTTCTATTATTTTTGTCCGGCATCGATCGTTCTCGTAACGAGGCAATCGAGATCTTTTTTCCTCAGTTTATCCGCCGCCCAGCGGGCGAGTTCGACGTCCTCATACAAGGCAAACGTCGTTCCCCCGCTCCCGCTCATGCCGCAAAAGGAAGGAGAAAGGGCTTTTAATTCGCCGAGATTGCGCCCCACGCTTGCATTCAGCGAGACGGCGGCGTCCGTAAGTACGTTTTTTGCGATTTTTCCCGCTCCGGACAGATCCCCGTTTAAAAGGAGAGACGCAAGTTCCCCATTATCGCAACCGCAATTTTCTTTTGCCGATTCGTCATAACGGCGGAAGCACTCCGGGGTAGAAACGCCCCCTTCCGCAAAGAGGAGGAGAACGTAATATCCGGGCAAAACCCCGAGCGGCTCCACATTCTCTCCCCGCCCCGTAAGGCGTGCGAAACCGCCGCCGAGAAGGTATCCCGAATCGCTCCCGAGTTCGTCGGCAAGGGGTTTCAGATCCTCGCCCGTACGATATAATTTTTCCATTGCGAGAAGGGCGCCGGCAACGTCTGCCGAACTTCCTCCGAGCCCGCCGCCGAAGGGGATCCCTTTGTGCAAAACCATGTTCGCCCCGCCGGTGTGAAAACGCTCGGAATATAGTTTAATCGCCTTATAGGCGTTGTTTTTCTCTTTCGGGATATCGGTCTCCGCATTTTTTACGACAAGACCGATCTCCCCGTCTTTTCCGGAAGACAGGGAGATTTTGTCAAAGAGATCGATCGTGGTAACGAGAGAATCGAGCATGTGATACCCGTTTTCCGTCCCCGTGACCGCAAGCGATAAATTGATTTTCGCGTATGCTTTTACGTGTGCTTTCATCTGTATCCTTTTCGTCCGCTTCCGTTTCTCCGGCATATCCGGAATGCCCCGGATCGCAGGGAAACGTTATTCGGTTATTTTTTCTGTCTGTAGATAACGATCCTCTCTTCTCCCGTCAGGGGAAAGGAAAGGTCCGGGTTCAGTTTCATGATAAAATCGCCGTCTTCGCCGAGTTGTTTCGCCACGTCCCACAATTCGTCGCCCTTTCGCGGAAGGAAAATACCGATCGCCGCGTCCGATCTTTCCCTCTCCCCCGTTTCCGTGACAGCGGAAATGCAGGAGATCTTCTTTTCTCCGTAATCGCAATAGGAAACAACGACGGTAAAATCCGTTTCGATCGTCCCTCCGCGAAGTTTCGGCGAGAAATCCTCTATGTGAAGGCGGATGCCGCGCGCCTTTCCCTCGACGGCGAGATCGAAGGAGAACGGCGTTTCCGAAGGAACGGAAGTAATGCCGTTATCCCCGTTACGGAAAAGCAGATCGGCTTTCGCAATGCCGTCTACGGTAACGGAGCCTTCCCGTTCCGTCACCGACCAGGAAAGGATCCTTTCCCCGAGCGGAGCGATCAGTCTGCCCCCTTCCGGGATCTCCCCCGTCGATTTTTCGCTCACGTTCACCCGTTCCGTTTTCTGCCCGAAGAACAGAGAAGACGAGATCTCCGCCCTTTCCGTTTCGAGTTTTGCCGTCGGGCTGTACAGATCGTCGGCAACGGTAACGCTTTGTTCGTCCGTCGCTTCGCCGTAAAAAGCAAGCGAAATTTCCGCAGAGACAACCGATTTGTTCTTCACGTCGTCCGTTGCCACGCGGAACGCGACTTTTCTGATCTCCGCATCGCAGCGCGCTTTCATGGTCGGAAGGGCTCCGCCGTTTTCGATCTCGCAGCGAAAGGGAATTTTTCTCTTTTCCCGAACGATCTCTCCGTTTTCCGCCAAAGGCATCACCGCGAGATAAAGGGCAACTTCTCCCTCCGCGATCACGGAAGAGATCCCGCCCTGCACTTTCGTTACGCATATCTCCTCGCGGTGAGAAAGAACGTTCTCCACGGGATAATTCACTTCGAATTCGTCTTCGAGAAGAAGGCTGCCCGTCGTTATCCCCGTGCCGGTTTCGATCGTTTCCGCCTTCTCCTTCACAAACGCGCCGTCTCCGCCCGTCACACAGTTTACCGGTTCTTTTTCGACCGTTTCACCCGAAATCAGAACCGCGGCGTATGCGGTAAAACCCTGATCCCCGCGGGAAATACGGACGTCTGACAAAGAAAGGCTCGCGGTCGCCTTCCCCTTTAACGGAAGAAGCCCTTCGACTTCCGCCCCGCTCTCGCTTTTTTTGCATCCGTTCTCCGCAAGGTACACAAACGTGAACACCGCCCGTGCCCTCACGAAAGTTCCGTCCTCTCTCTGTTCCGCGGAAAGCGGGAAAACCGACGCCGAAAGAGACAACGGTTTTTTCACCTCTTCTCCCGTCGCAACCGGCGTTTCCGCTACCACCTTTACGCTTGCGCTCAGCCGTTTTTCCGGTTCGAGCGTTACAAACCCTGCATCCATTCCTTTCAAAACCTCCCATTCCCGGAAATACGACGGACGGCTTTTCGCCGCCTGCGCACGGGCGAATCGGGCGGAACGTTCCGATCATAAAAAGTTCCTTTTCCGCCCTGCTGTTTCACTATATGCGCATTCCCCGCCGTTTATGACGGATCGCGGACAAGAAGGTTTTCCGAGTTTCGCATCAGACTGTTTTTATTATATACGAATCCCGCAAAAAAAGCAAACGTTTCCGTCTTAACCCCATCGTCGCACACGAAAAAAGCAAACAATTTAAAAGAGGGAGGGCGCAAACACCGCGCTCTCCCTTTTCTGTTCTTTCTTTTGTTTCCCGCTTTCGTATTTCCGGAATTTCGCTTTCGTATCAGGTTTTTCCGCACCGATCCGGCAGCTATCTGCAATATCTTCTGCAAAAGCATTCGGGGCGCGGTTCTTTTTTCGGGCACGGGCAAGGCGGACGTCTGCAACGATCCGTACAACACATCAGCACGATGATCCCGATCGCAAGAATTTCCCCTCTCATCTTTCGTGACCTCCGAAGGGGTTCCGTTTTCCGTCACCCCTGTTATATCGTATGCCGCGGCTCGCTCCGTTGTTACCGTAGGCTTAGCATTTGCTATCACCAACTATTTTTCGCCCTTGAATTGTCAAACTAAATGCAACACTTTACCATAAAAGACTTCAAAAGGAGTTTTCCAACCCAAACATTTGCGAGGACGTTTATTTAATTTATCGAAAAATATAGCAATATCTTT
>CABUWK010000067.1 GCA_902495325.1 uncultured Acidiphilium sp. | reverse complement strand
TGCACCCGCCGATGAATTTCACGTTTTCGACTTTATTGTCCGGCGTAACGTCGAACAGGATCTGTCTGCTGCACGTCCCCTTGGTAAGATAAGTTTGCATGGCGTTCCTCCTTTAGTCCACGAGACAATCGTAGATCGTCGCGTAAACGTTTGCAGCCTTCTCTTCCCACTTGCGGTAAATGTTTTTCGCCGTCTGCCTGTTCGGCACGACGAGTTTCAGCTCCAGCAGGGGCTGAGAGGGCTCGATGATTTTCAGATAGACGGTATAGGTGCCGTCTTTGTTCATGTAATAATCGGCAACGCACTCCTGGCGTTTGCGGTATTTCATCCGGTTGTTTTTTACGAAAAGGGAGATCTCCTCTCTGAGAGAGGACGGGATCTGCACGTAAAAATCGGCAAGACATGTCCTGCCGTCCGGCGTGATGCTGTATAAAGGTTCTCCCTGCGTGGAAACGTTGTAAATGAACGAGTGATCGAGCAGCGTTCCGAGCAACGGCTTGCAGTCCATATAGGCGATCCAGTTGTTCGAGGAACAGCACATGTCGAGAATCGTGGCTTCCGACAGGGGAACTTCCATCTTGTCAAAGACGAATAAAAGTATTAACTTGTTAACGAGTGCGTCGCCTTTGACCTGCATAACTCCTCCGAGGTAAAAAACAGAACCGATATTCCGCGCGGGAACGGGAAATTACCCGCAAAAAAGCGTTCCGATCAGTTTTCGAACTGTTTCAGCTCCGCAACGAGATCGTCGCAATTGTCGCTGTGGATCTCGACGGAAAGGGGTTTCGTAAGGTCGAGACTGAAGATTCCGAGAATGGATTTCGCGTCTACGACATATCTGTCGCTGCGGAGATCGATCTCATAGGAATATTTCTGCACGATGGATACGAATGCTTTTACCTGGCTTGCCATCTGAAGCGAAATTTGTACTGATTTCATGATTGATTCCTCCATATATGATCCTTTCAAGAAGCCGCCGTTCGCACGGTCGGCTTTCGTCTTCTCTATTATAACCTTTTCCGCGAAAAAAATCAATAGTTTTCTCTAAATAATTGTGTTGAAAATAAAAATGTGTTATAATTGAACGAGAAAAGGTAATTTTTTCTTCCGTTTTTCGGGCGAAATGCCGAAAAGGGAAGGCGAGGAATTTATGTGGACGAAAGAAAAATCGATCGGGAACTTTAAAAACGCGATGAACGCGCTTATCGAAAGCAAATACATTCTTGCCGATCAGAAGGTCGGCGACGTTCTGAAAGCGATCGCGAGCTCCAGGCTTTTATACGAACTGTTCGAGCACGTGACGAAGGATTTCGACTACGCGACTTTCAAGAGCGTATGTTTTTTAAGCGGAGAAGACGGCAGGGGAAAATTTTCCATGCCGAAAAAAGACGAGGACGTGCTCGCGTTCGTCTTTTTGCTGCTGATGGAGATCGACAGCCGCCGGGAAGATATCCTCAGGCTCTTGCTCGGCTATTTTTATACGGGAGACAGCAAGCAGCTCTCTTACAACTCCTTTGCCATGCAGGTTCTTATTCCCTTCGAACTTTTGACGGAAAGAACGGCTTATAAGATGATTAATCCGCAATTCGGCGAAGAAACGCCGGGCGGAGAAGACGCGGAAAGCGGAAAACGGCGGGCGGCGGAAGAGGAGAAGGGAAAAGAAGCGGATCGCCCCCGCACGGAAGAAAAACCTGCCGCCGGCGGAAGGAGAAAAGGGCTTGAAAAACTGGAATACGTTCTTTCCCGCAACGAGGAAAAGATCGCGAAGGCAAAAGCGAAAGAGGCGCTGCGCGAAGAGCTTTCTTTCGTGAAGGGCGCGATGCTGAAATATTTCGCCGCTTATGACGACGAAGGGGTCGCGTGCGCGTTCATCGCTTACCGCTGTCTTGTCGAAAAAGTAAAAAAGGCAAACATCGAACTCGAAGAACTGACGGAGATTTTAGGGGGCGGACATGGAAAAGCGGATTGACGGCGAAAAAATTTATAACGGAAAGATCCTGACCCTCTCGCGGGACGAGATCGAAACGGAAGACGGCAAGCGCGCTTTCCGCGAAGTGGTGCACCATAACGGCGGCGCGGCGATTGTCGCGTACCGGGAAGGGAAGGTTCTGCTCGAAAGGCAGTTCCGTTATCCTTACGGAGAAGAGATTTTCGAGATCCCCGCGGGAAAACGGGACGGGGATGAGGAATTTATCCGTACCGCCCGCCGCGAGCTGGAAGAGGAAACGGGACTTATTCCTCTGAATTTAAAGGAGCTTTTCCGTCTTTATCCTTCGCCGGGGTATACCGACGAGATCATCGCCGTTTTCTATGCCGATCGTTTTGAGAAAGGGACCCTTCATTTCGACGAGACGGAAAACCTCACTTCTTTCTGGATCGGGCTCGACGAGGCGTGCGCCATGATAAAGGAAGGCAGGATCCGCGACGGCAAGACGATCGCCGGGATCTTATATCTGAAAGCGGAGGGAATCGACGAATGACGGAACCTGCGCCAAAAGAAAAACGGGAGATCCGCGGGCTTGAGAAAAGCGCGAAAACGGATACGAAAGGGATGATCTTCACCGTGATCCTCTATGCGGTCGGGGCGGTTTCGGTGCCGTATGCAAAGCTTGCGGCGTGGCTCGGCGGGGGCGAAAATCTCGAGATGTGGCTCGGCTTTCTCACAAAAACCATCCTTTCCGCCGTGCCCTTTTATCTGATTTTTCAGTTCTCCATGAAAGGGATGCTCGGGGTCGTTCCGAAGTGGAAAACGGGCGTTCTGCTCAGCCTTCCGGCGTTCGTCGTCGCGGCGGACAATTTTCCGATCGTTCCGCAAATCATGGGCGATAGCACGATTAACGTCGCATTTTCACAGTTTGTTCCCTACTTTTTATATTGTTTTTCCATCGGGCTTCTGGAAGAATCGATCTTCCGCGGGAATGTGTTTCCTTTGTTTTTGTATGCCTTTCCGCGGAATAAAAAAGGGATGTTTTACGCGGTTGTGTCTTCTTCCGCCGTGTTCGGGGCAATGCACCTTTTGAATCTGTTCGGCGGTTTTTCGCCCGCGGTGTTTCTGCAGGTGGGGTATTCTTTCCTGATCGGATGCACGTGCGCGCTCGCCATGCTTTTTACGGGAAATCTCTTTTTTGCCGTAGCGGTTCATTTCCTTTTCGATCTCGGCGGCTTTTTATACGACCGTTTCGGAACGGGCGTTCTCTGGACAAGGGAAAACGTGATCGTAACGGCTGTCGTTTCCGTGATCATGGCGGGGCTTCTGGTGTTTTTCTTCTTCAAAAGGGATTCCTCTGCGGTGTACGACAAGTGGAATATCCGGGAAAAATATCCTTCCGGAGATGACGGAAAGGCAGAAAAGTAAAAGAAACGAGCAAAAAAATAAAATTAATTGAACACAGCGGGGGGAAAACCGTTGTGTTTTTTTTTGAAATAAGTTATCATAGTTAATGGTATGCCAGGCAAGAATAATACGAACCTTGCCAAAACACCGCTATTTCCGCGCTTTTTGGCAAATTCTCGTTTGAAGTACGGGAAGTACGTCTGCGCTCGCCTTTACCAAAAATCATCGAAAATATCGGCGTTTTGGTTGCGGGCAAGTCTGACGGC
>CABUWK010000066.1 GCA_902495325.1 uncultured Acidiphilium sp. | reverse complement strand
TTAAAGTCGCTAAACGTAATGCTTATGGCTTCCGAAATCTTGATTTCTTCTTCGCTTATATTCGCTTTCTTTCCATTCCTCGTTCTTCACCTATACACCAATATTTATGAAGAACCTATAAAAAGGCACCTTTTCCGTTCGGGGAAAGATGCCTTTCTTCTTATCTGTCCGGCAATAAAATACGCTATAAGCCGATTATTGCTGTTTTTCGATCAGGTTAAGGAAGCTGAAAGTGCGGCAGTCCACAAGTCCGCGGTCGGTCAGGCGAACTTCTGGCAGACAGGCAAGGGGGATGATCGCCATCGTCATGAAGGGCGAGGGAAGGGTGCATCCGAGTTCTTTCCAGGCGTTTTCGAGTTCCGCGACTTTCTTTTCCGTTTCCTCAAGAGGTTTGTCGCTGATCAATCCCGCGACCGGCAGGGGAACAAGTCCGAGGATCTTGCCGTCCTTCACGGCAACGAGCCCCCCGCCGCATCCGATCAGCGTGTTTGCGGCAAGAACCATGTCGCTGTCGTTTGTTCCGACCACGAACAGGTTATGCGCGTCGTGTGCGACCGTCTGAGCCAGTGCGCCGCAACGGATACCGAAGCCTTTCACGAATCCTTTTCCGATCGATCCGTTTGCATGGTGGCGGTCGATCACGCAGGCTTTCATCAGGTCCCGCGAAGGATCGGCGCGAAGTTCTCCGTTTTCGGCTGTCATATCCATAAGGCGGTCGATCGTGCTCGTTTTGCCCCCGATCACTTCGATCGCGTGAACTTTCACCTTTCCCGTGGCGGGGATTTTAAGATCTTCTGCGGAAATTTTTCCGCAACGGATCGTCTGATAAGCTTTTTCCGGATAGGTATACGGGGTGAATGCCGCAATCGTCCTGCCGCCTTTCGCCACGAGTTCGCCGTCGATGAAAACTTCGTCTACCACACAGTTTTCAAGATCGGAAATGAGAACCATATCGGCGCACTTGGACGGAGCGATCGAACCGAGTTCATGATCGAGCGCAAAACATTGCGCCACGTTGATCGTCACCATCTGAATGGCGGAAACGGGGTCGATCCCTTCTTCGATCGCGCGTTTCACGATATAGTCGAGATGTCCTTTCGAAACGAGGGTGTGCGGGTGGGTGTCATCGGAAATCAGACAGGCGAAACGAGTGTCGATTTCGTGCTTTGTGACCGCTTTCGCAACTTCCTGCAAATCGTGCCATGCGGAACCTTCGCGCAGCATGGCATACATGCCGAGGCGCATTTTTTCAAGCGCCGATTCTTCCGTGGTCGACTCGTGGCAGCATCTTACGCCGGAAGCGATGTAGGCATTCAGTCCTGCAGCGGTGTCCGGCACGGAATAATGTCCCGTTACGACCTTGCCGCTTTTCAGCGTTTCTCCCACGATGTCATGGGTGTGTTTATCGGAAGAAAGAATTCCGGGGAAGTTCATCATTTCGCCCAAACCTACGCATTCGTCCCACTTCATGGTTTCGGCAATATCGGCAGGATGGATCTCGGCGCCGGTGTCTTCGAAGCCGGGAACGGCGGGCACGCAGGACGGGGTGGTGAGCATTGCTTTCAGCGGTGTGCCGGCGGCGTCCTGCAACATATAGCGTACGCCGTCCAGTCCGAGCACGTTGCAGATCTCATGCGGGTCGAAAAATACGCCGCTCGTACCGTGGGCGATGGCTACCCGCGCGAACTCGTGCGCGGTGAGCATGGAAGATTCGATATGCATGTGTCCGTCCATGAAAGCGGGGGCGAGATATTTCCCTTTTCCGTCGACGATTTTCGTGTTTTCGCCGATGCAGGCGGTTGCGTCGCCGACGAGCGCGATTCTTCCTTCCGTGACGGCAACGTCGCGCCCGTCGAGAATTTCGCGGGTACAAACGTTTATGATTTTCGCGTTTCTGATCACGAGATCGGCTTTTTCCCTGCCGAGCGCAACGGCTGCGAGTTTTCTTGTGCATTCTTCCAGCGGGTGTTTGCAGAATTTGTTGATCATGTTTTGCATCGTCTCCTTATCTGTCGGTTGTATATTGTCCGGCTGTAGTCGGGTTTGTTTTTCCGTTGCCGGGTTTCTGAATATATTATATTACAACCGCTTTGCAAAGTCAACGCCGCGCGTCGCTTTTTTGCGTTTTCGTGGAATCTGTTCTGTCCGGCTCGCAGAAAAAAGAATAGATTTGCTGTTGCAGGCATTTTATCTTCGGTGATGGCGGATGTAAAGCCTATCTGTTATAGCCAAAGCCATATCATTTTGAGATTCTTCCCCGGCAGGGTATTTTTGCGCCTCGGCGGCGCCGCCCCCTTTTTGTCCTTCGGACATTTTTCCCGTTTCATCGGGAAAATTCACAGGTCAGAATGACAAAATGATATGGTTTTACGAAACATAATAAAAAAGTAATACATGATCCGATTGTCAAAAAGCCATTCTCGTCATCCTGAGCCTTGCCCCGTAGCCCTACCCGCGAAGGTGGATTCCCCCGTTGAGGCGGGGTAGACTTCCCCGATAGCGGGGAAGATGTCGGCTTTGCTGACAGATGGGGCGCGTCCTGCAAGGAAGTGGCTGACGAAGTCAGACAAAAGGGGGTGCCCGCCGAGGGGTAAAACATAATGAAAGACTTTCTTAGATTCTTCCTGAGCCCGTCAGGCAGGTCGGGTCAGAATGACAAGAAAGGCAAGTCGGGTCAGAATGACAAAATGATATAATATATGACTTCATAAAACCGGTTTTGACCGCCGACACGGGAAAATCTTCCGGCGATGCAATACTTTTTGTGAAAACCGGCAAAATCAAGGGCGTTTTTACATTTCTTTTTCTGTGAAAATGCCCCTATAAGTCGATTATCGTGTCATTGTTCTTTCTTATCGCCAAAAACGCATACCCATGCGGCTCAAGTATGTGATAATTTCGTGTTTCTGTATTTTTAAGGGAAAATAGCAAAAAATCGGTTTTGCTACAAAACGCAACCAGACGCAACCAAAAAAGTGACAGACTTTTTCAAAAGTTTATGGTATAATGTAAGCGAGAAAACTTGCTTGCAAGGATTTTCGAGCGCAGTATTTCAACGGGAACGGCGGTTTGGCGAAGACAAAGCGCGTGGCAACGGCAGTTGCCGACAAAATTATATTTTGTCACGTTTCAATGTTATAATTAAAGCGGAGAATCTTTGTTGCAAGGGGTTCCGAATGCAGAATTTCAACGGACACGGCGATCCGGTGAAGAAAAAGATAAGGAAAAGAAGGGGGAATGCCGATGTGAAATGAGGATTAAATCATATTATATAATATGTAGGCTTAGCATTCGCCATCTGTATGATGTAAAAACAGACGATGTTTTTTATATCGGTTTTTATGATAACATAACAACCGATCACCCGGAGGTCGCACTTTTTATCAATTATAATAACGGAGGAAGACAAAATGATAACTAAGAAACAACTGACGGCAATTATTCTGAGCATCGTGCTTGTGTTTGCAAGCATGCTATGCGGGTGTATGCGTGAGACAGAGAGCGAGAAGATCAGCAACGGTTATGAGATCGACGGCTGCCTGAAGTATTACTATCTGGAAGAAAAGGACCAGTATCTTATTGTGGGGGATATCGGAGAATATAATCCGGAAACCATGGTGATACCGGCTTATTACAAAGGGAAAGAAGTTCAGGTTGGTTATGTGTCTCAGAATTGGCCGCCTCAGAGGTTTTCTCTGTCTTTAACGAATGTTTC
>CABUWK010000065.1 GCA_902495325.1 uncultured Acidiphilium sp. | reverse complement strand
CCTTAAAGAGCTTATTTTCCGATGATTTTTCCCGATTTCGAAATCGATAGTACTTTCCGTACATCAATAGAGAAATCGGGGAAAAGGGCGGAAAAGAAGCCTTTAAGGTAATTAGTGATAACGAATGTTAAGCCTAAGGAACGGAAAACGATCTTCTTTTTCGGGAACGAACCCGACAGGATTCGGGAAAGTTTTTTCGTTTTCGGAGAAAATTTTCCGATAGAGTTGAAATTTTCGGTGCGATATGGTAAAATAAATAAAAAAGAGCCGCAAAACGGAAATGACGAGCCCCGGAAAGCCGGACGGAATCGGGAATTTCCGGAAACTCGTTTCATAGCAAAAACGCGGCGATAAAGTTTTGTTTTACGGAGGATCTCTTTGCGTTCCAATAAAATTTATAATCTGCTGTTTTCGATCAACCGCGGGTATATCCCTCACTTCAAAACGGCTTTGAATTCCCTTCTGAAAAACAACGAGGAGAAATCCTTCCGCCTTTTCCTGATGAGTTCCGATCTTACGGAAAGCGATTTTTCCGATATTCTTTCCGCATTTCGGAAAAGGAATGTTTTGATCGAAAAACTCGGTGTGGACGAGAAAATTTTCGAAGGCTTCCCGACGGTGAAACGGTATCCGTTTACGATCTATTATCGGCTTATAGCCCCGCTTTTGCTTCCGGAAGAAGTCGATGAGATCCTTTATCTCGACAGCGATCTCATCGTGCACGGAGACATTTCGCGCCTGTATGACATTTCTTTCGAGGACCGTTATTACTTTATCGGATGTACGCAGATCGGAAAGTTGCTTACCGGGATCAACGTGATTCGTCTCGACGCGAAGGACGACGCCGTTTACCTGAACACCGGCGTTATGATGATGAATGTAAAAAAACTTCGCTCCGCCGTGAACGTCGCGGAGATAAGAGAGTACGTCGCGAAACGGAAAGCCCTTCTCCTTCTGTACGATCAGGATATCGTCTGCCGCTTTTTCGGGGATAAGGTAAAACTGGTCGATCCGTACGTCTTCAATCTGCCGGACAGGCGCGTGACGGCGAGCGTCATTCTGCAGAACGACGATATCGACCCCGATTGGGTAGAGAAAAACAATCTGATCATTCACTATCTCGGAAAAAACAAGCCGTGGAAGGAAAACTACCGCGGACATCTGAAAAAATACTATCTTGAGTATCAAATGCAATGAAAAGAAAAAATACGATCGTATATCTTTCGAGATTTGTTATCATTTTTTTAAGCGTGATCGCGCAGGCGCTTGCGGCATGGATTCTGCTGTACATTCTTCGCGAAAAATTTCTTGCCGTCAACGTTTTTCTGATCTTCGTCGGCGCCGTTCTCTTTCTTTCCATCGTAAACAGGGATCAGGCGGCGGTATACAAACTGCCGTGGGTCATCTTGTTTCTCGCCTTTCCCTTTGCCGGGCTTATGGTATACGGAACGTTCGGCAACGTGAAACTGAGTAAAAAACACCTGAAAAAATACCGCGGTTTTTATTACGAGCACCTTGACGGCTATTACCGTCAGCCTGAAGTTCTCTCTTCTCTCGAAAGCGAAAACGCGCGGGCGGCGGGACAGGCGAAATACCTTCGTTCCGTTGCCTATCTTCCCGTTTTCGATCGTTCGGACACTTTGTTTCTCCCTACCGGCGAGGAATTTTACGAGTGTCTGAAACAGGAGCTTTCAAAGGCGAAGAAGTATATCTTTCTGGAATACTTCATTATCGCCGAAGGGGAGATGTGGAACGGCGTTCACGAGATCCTTCTCGACAAGCTGAAGGAAGGCGTTAAGGTTTACGTACTTTACGACGACGTCGGCAGTCTTCCCCGCGTTCCCGCAAACTTTTATAAAATGCTGGACAAAGAGGGGATCTTTGCCGAAAAGTTCAACCCCTTCCGTCCCGTTGTTTCCATTTCGCATAACAACCGCGATCACCGCAAGATCGCCGTGATAGACGGCTTGGTCGGCTTTATGAGCGGCGTTAATCTCGCGGACGAATACATCAACGTGACGCACCCGCACGGGCGCTGGCGGGACAACGGCGTGAGGATCCGCGGACAGGCGACGGACAGCCTTGTTAGGCTTTTTCTGCAACTTTACAACATGTCCACGAAAAGCCCCCTCGAAGAAGACGATTTTATCTCTCCCGTACACGAGGAGTATCCGGACGGTTTTATCCTTCCTTTCGGAGACGCGCCTGCGCCGATCAACAACGAACACGTGGGGGAAAATCTGTATATCGATATGATCGACCGCGCCGAACGGTATCTTTATATCGCTTCTCCCTATTTTATCGTGGATACCCCCGTCGTGCAGGCGCTGAAACGTGCGGCAAGGCGCGGCGTAGACGTAAGGATCATTCTTCCGGGTATTGCAGATAAAAAGATCGTCAACGTGATGACGAGGAGTTTTTATCCGTCTTTGCTTTCCGCCGGCGTGAAGATTTATCATTACAGGGGCGGGTTCATTCATTCGAAAACCGTTCTTTCGGACGGCGATACGGGCGTTACCGGGTCGATCAATTTCGATTACCGCTCTTTCGTGCACCATTTCGAATGTGCCGTATGGATGTATAAAACAAGCTCGTTAAACGATATATACAAGGACTTTTGCGAGTTGTTCGACAACGAATGCGAGCGGATCCCGGAAACGTACAGGCTGAAATGGTATGAAAGTTTATTAAAATCCGTTCTTAATCTGTTTGCTCCGCTGATGTGATTTATCCGGGCGGGGAAGTACGGAATTGTTTAAAATTTATATAAACGTTCACGATTAAAAAAAGTGAACGTTTTTCATTTGCAATTTTTATTGATTTGTAGTATAACATAACCGGATGATCGGAAAACCGCAGAATCGCGGAACGATCGGGGAGTGAACAAAGATGGAATTTAAAGAGATATTGTCTCATTTCGACATAAAAGGCGAGTTCGTATCCTGCGAACCTTACGGGAACGGATTGATCAACCGAACGTACGTCGCCGTATTCCGCACGGAGAAGGGGAACGTTCGTTATATCGTGCAGAGGATCAACTCCGCGCTGTTTCGCAACGTGGAAGCGTTGATGAACAACATCCGTCTCGTGACGGAGTTCAACCGGAGCGAGATACAAAAACGGGGAGGCGATCCGGACAGAGAAAGCCTGACCCTTGTTTTCACGAAAGAAGGAAAAGCCTATTATAAAACGCCGGAAGAGGAGTATTACCGCGTGTATATCTTCATCGAGAACGCAAAGGGGTACGACGTGGTGGAAAAACCCGCGCATTTTTACGAAAGCGCGGTTGCCTTCGGAAAATTCGCCATGCTTCTCGACCGGTTCGACAGTTCGCAGTTGTTCGAAGTTCTTCCCGATTTTCACAATACGGTAAAGCGATTCGAAAATCTGAAAAAGTCGATCGAAAAGGACGCTTTCGGCAGGGCGAAAGGCGTGATGCCAGAAATCGAATTTGCCTTGAAACACGAGGGGATAACCCATAAGATCGTCGACCTGCTCGCAAGCGGCGAAATGCTGACGAGGGTGACCCATAACGATACGAAACTCAATAACGTGCTGATCGATACCCGTACGGATAAGGCGGTTTGCGTGATCGATCTGGATACCATGATGCCGGGCAGCATCTGTTACGATTTCGGCGATTCCGTCCGCTTCGGGTGCAATCCGTGCCGCGAAGATACCCCGGAAACGGAAAAGGTCATTTTCAACATGCCTTTGTTCGAGGAATATACGAAGGGATATCTCAGCGTGTTCGGCGATACGATCACCGCCGTCGAGAGGGAAAATCTGCCGATGGGCGCCCTTCTGATGACGTATGAATGCGGCATTCGTTTCCTCGCCGATTATCTGGACGGCGACGTGTATTTCCGCCTGACCCGCGAAAAACAGAACGTGGACAGGGCGAGAAGCCAGTTCAAACTGGTTGCCGATATGGAAAACCGGATGGACGAGATGATGAAAATCGTTAGGCTTAGCATTCGCCATCACTAACTATTTTTACGGCGAAAAATCGGTTTGTGACTGTGTCAGCCGAGAGAAAAGTGAACGTCATTAAGTTTTAACGGCGCAAAATTCGTAAAATCTTTGTTAAACTCGCTTGTAATACGATTAAGTATGACTTCACTCGTTTGCCTCAATTTTCCTGAATTTATCGCCGTTAAAATGCTACGCACCTTAAAGCCGTATTTTTCAGGCAGTTGTGGTAAAGGTTTGCGCAGACGTACTTT
>CABUWK010000064.1 GCA_902495325.1 uncultured Acidiphilium sp. | reverse complement strand
TGATCCTCTAGTAGTTGGTTTATTGTGGTTAATTAATTATACTACTTTTGGAGCCTCTGGCTCTTTTTTTATTCACTGTTTGTTTTTCCAAAACACCAAAAATTATGATGAACCAATAAAAAAGATCGGCTGCCGGGACGTCTGTCGTTCGGGCATGCCGGAAGAACCGAAAATTTCAAAAGGGCGGAATGTGATTTACCATTCCGCCTTTTGTTTTGTCTTATTTAATGGTCTTGTTATCCCGATCCTGCTCTTTGCGCAGCTGGCATAACCCCCATATCATTTTGAGATCCTTCCCGGGTAAGAGTATTATTACGGGGTCAGGATGACAAAATGATATGTTCCGTATTACTATCGAAAGAGAAAATCCATTCTCGTCATCCTGAGCCTATAAGTCGATCAATATGCAATTTAAAAGGCTTCGGATGCGGGAAAGCAACCGAAGCCTAAGTGAATTTTTTTGTAAAACGATCCGGCGGAAGATGCCGGGTTCCGGACGATCAGCGAATATTTTTCTGCCGTTTGATCTTGCGGTTGAGATAGCCGATTTCAATGCCGATACCGAGCGCGGCGAAAACAACGGTAAGGAGAAGATCGATATAGAAGCCGGTAGCAAATTTTTTGCTTTCGCGCATCAGATAAACAAGCGCTTCGAAACCGCTCATCGCAACGCCTGACTCTTTTGCGGCTACTCCCGCGGCGGCGATGTAGATGATCAGTTCGGAAGCGATCATGCAGGCAATGGTTACGCCCGCAACGATCGCAATCATTCCCTTCGTCGGTTTACCGCCGAATTTCTGATAGAGGAAAGCACCGAGTAAAACGGCAACGACGGAAGAAATTGCGGATATGTAACCGATTTGCGCAATGAGAAATGCAACGAATCCGCCGACGATCCCGCCGATCAGCGCACCGGGGATCCCTTTGTGATAATTGTTCGGCAAACTTTCGAAATTTTCATTTTCTTCCGAAATAAGGTTGTTGATCTTCACGAGGCATTCATCGTCGATCGAAAGGATGAACCCGTCCACATTGTGCTTCAGTCTGTCTTCCGTTCCGATCTCTTTTCCGCAGATCGGGCAATAGCCGTAGCCTTTCGCGCCGCTTGCGACGATCACTTCGAAAACTTTGTCCATCACATTGCCGAGGCGTTTCAGGAAGGAAAAGATCGTAACGTCGCTGAGGGAGAAAAGGATCCCGTACGGGGTGGCGGTGCAGACGAAGCGTTTTTCGTTCAGATCTTTCAGCTTGTTTAAAATCGCGGTTTTTTCTTCGTTGCCGGCATAAAACGAAATGTGCGTTTTAAAGAAACCGTCGCGATTGCAGGAACTGTTGTAGGGATCGAAAAGTGCGTTTGTTTCGTAGCCTTGTACGATGCCGTAAGCGGAATTTCCTTTTACGGTCATACCGCGCTCCGTCAGGGCGACTCTTGCTTTTTTGTACATTATATTCTCCTTTTTTTGCGGCTATAAGTCGATAAAAGCCGTTTTTTCACTGGTTTGATCCGACGGGAAGATCCGGAATTCCGGTTAAAGCCCGAGATAAAGGGCGATAAGCGAAAGGGTGTTGAGCACCCCGTCGATATGCGTGCGCTCCATTCCGTGGGACGCATGCACCCCCGTGCCGATCAGCGCGCCGGGAACGTCGTATCCGGCGGACCACATGGCGTCTACGTCCGATCCGTAGAAGGGGTAGATGTCCACCGCATAGGAAAGTTTGTTTTCTTTCGCCATGGAGATCAGGCGGGAAGTCAGGTCGTAATCGTAAGGACCGTGGCTGTCTTTCGCGCAGATCGAAACGTCGTGTTCGGTGCAGTTGAGATCGCTTCCGATACAGCCCATGTCCACACCGAGCATGGAAACAAGCCCTTCGGGAACATAGCTCGCGCCGTGCCCGACTTCTTCATACATGGTGATGACGAATTTTATCGTCTTTTCCGGAACGATCCGGTTGTCGTGAAGATATTTCATCACGGTGAAAAACGCGGCGACGCTCGCTTTGTCATCGATAAAGCGGGATTTGATAAAACCGCTTTCCGTGAAGACGTATTTCGGATCGTACACGATGTAATCGCCGCTTTCGATGCCGAGCGCGCGGACGTCCGCAGGGGTTTTTACGTTTTCGTCGAGGCGGACGTACATGGTTTCTTCCGTGCGTTCTTTCGTCGCGCTGTCGCGGCTGACGTGCGCCGCCGGGCTTACGGAAAGAAAAGTGCCAGTATATTTTTTCCCTTCGCGGGTGATGATCGTGCAGTATTCGCCGTCCAGCGTGGGAAGGAGAGGACCGCCGACTTTTGTAAAGGTGAGCGCTCCGTTCGTGCCGATCCCGCGGACCATGGCACCGAGCGTATCGGCATGGGCGCACAGACCGAGGGTTTCTTCCGATTTGCCTTTTACGGTGAGAACGGCGCAGCCTTTTTTCGTGCGGAAAAATTCCGCGCCGACGCTTTCCGCCAGTTCTTTTAAAAGGGGCATGATCTCCGTGTAATAGCCGCTGGGGCTCGGGGTGTATACGATTTTGCCGAACGTTTCCGTGTAATACGGGATATACGGCGTGAAGTCGATCTTCTTCGAATTGTTGTCGCTCATAGTTTTTTTCCGTTAAATTCTATCATTTTTTTTTTGTCAACGGTTTTGCGCCGTTTTTCTCCATTTTAAGCCGTTTTTTGCCGTTTTCGCATTTTCGGCGGCACGGGGGAAATATGCAGCGCAACGTTTAAGCACGGGCTTGGCATTTGTGATCGCAAACCGATTTTTCGCCGTAAAAATGATCCGTGACGGCGAATGCCGGGCCTGCGCTATTATTTTACTTCTTTTTCACGGCGTTGTCAATCTTTTTCGCAAAAGAGAAGGAATGCTTTTCTGATGCGCATTTTACAGCCGGCAAAAGGTCAAGTCCGGCGTGTCTTTCCGCCGATTTGTTTCCCCTTTCTTTTTCCCTTTTCGTTTTGCTTTACAAAACTGATAAAAAGTGGTAAAATAGATAAAAAGAAAAATGGAAAAGGTGTAACGATGAACGACGATATCAAACGGTTTCGCATGATGAAAAAACAGTCCGGCATGACGACGAAAGAATTATCCGCGAGAAGCGGGATTCCCGTCGGTACGCTGAACAAGATCCTCGCGTCTTCCACGAAGAGCATCAAGACGGAAACGCTCACGAAGCTGTGCGAGGCGATGGGCATGCGCCTTTCGGACGTGGTGACGGAAAAGCCGGAAAGAAAAAAGGAAGATTCTTCTGCTCTCGGGTTCGTGAGGTGCGGGGCGTATACGACTTCCGCCAAGCTCGGCGATGTATATTCCCGTGCGGAAGAGATCGTTTCTCTGGTTGCCGACGCGGCGCGGAAAGGGATAAAAGTCGCCGTTTTCCCCGAACTTTGTTTAAGCGGCTATACCCTTGGCGATTTGTTTTATCAGGACGCCCTTTTAGAGAACTGCGAAAGAACGGCGGGCGATATCGCGAAGGCGACGGCGAAATTCGACGTATTTTTCACGATCGGCTGCCCCGTAAGAAGGAACGCGAAATTGTACAATTGCGCCCTTGCGATTTTCCGCGGAGAGATCCTCGGCATCGTTCCGAAAACCTTTCTGCCCAATTATAACGAGTTTTACGAAAAACGGCAGTTTTCCGGCGGAAGGGGTACGACGGGCACCGTGTTTTTCGCCGGCAAGGAAAGACCGTTCGGCACGGATCTTCTCTTCCGCGATACCTATCTGAAAGAACTTGTGATCGGCATCGAGATCTGTGAAGACCTCTGGGTGGCGGAAAGCCCCTCTTCTTCTCTCCGCGCGGCGGGGGCGACCGTTATTTTAAACCTTTCCGCAAGCGACGAGATCGTGGGCAAAGCGCAGTACCGCAGAAATCTCGTTTCCATGCAGTCGGCAAAAAACATCTGCGGGTACGTCTACAGCGACGCCTGCGGGGGCGAGTCTTCCACCGATCTCGTATTTTCGGGGCATAACTTAATTGCCGAAAACGGTAAAATCCTCGCGGAAACGGAATTGTTTTCCGGGAAAGAAGCCGTCGGCGAGATCGACGTGAAATTCCTTGCGTACGAGCGTTCCAAACTTGCCAATTACGACGAAGGGGCTCCTGCCGTTTATCGCGCGATTCCTTTCGCCCTGTATATCCCCGAAGACAGATTCACGAGACGGTTCGACAAATACCCCTTCGTCCCGCAGGACGAAAGAGAGCTCGGCGAACGTGCGGAGCTGATCCTGACCCTTCAGGCGGAAGGCTTGAGGAGAAGGCTGGAGCACACGCGCGCGAAAACGCTTGTCGTGGGCGTGTCGGGCGGGCTTGACAGCACGCTTGCTCTTCTGGTCGCCTGCCGCGCGGCGAAGGCGGCGGGGAGACCTTCTTCCGACGTGATCGCCGTTACGATGCCCTGTTTCGGCACGACGGACAGAACGAAAAACAACTCCGTGCTTCTGGCAGAGAAACTCGGCGTAACGCTGAAAGAGATCGATATCAAAGCGACTGTTTTAAGCCATTTCAAAGACATCGGACAAAGCGAGAAAAAGACGGACGTGACTTACGAAAACGCACAGGCGAGAGAGCGCACGCAGGTGCTGATGGATATCGCCAACAAAACGGGCGGTCTTGTGGTCGGTACGGGCGATTTAAGCGAGCTCGCTCTCGGCTGGGCGACGTATAACGGGGATCACATGTCCATGTACGGCGTGAACGGCTCCGTTCCGAAAACGCTCGTGCGGTATCTGATCGGACATGTTGCGGGCAAGGGAAAAGGCAAGCTTTCCGCCGTGCTGAAGGATATCCTCGATACTCCCGTCAGCCCGGAACTCATCCCCGCGGACGGCAACGGCGAGATTTCGCAGAAAACGGAAGAACTGGTCGGACCGTATGTTCTTCACGACTTCTATCTCTATTATTTCGTCCGCATGGGGTTCTCTCCCGCAAAAATTTATAAAATAGCCGTCGAAACCTTCCATGACGATTTTGACGAAGAAACCGTTTACAAATGGCTGAAAGTATTTTTACGGCGGTTTTTCGCACAGCAGTTCAAACGTTCCTGCCTGCCGGACGGCGTGAAGGTGGGCAGCGTTTCCCTTTCTCCGCGGGGCGACTGGCGCATGCCGTCCGATTGTTCCGTTTCGGCTTGGCTCGAAGATCTCGACGCGGCTGCGGGTAAGAGCAAACGGAAGCGTGTGCAGTAAGGGGCGCGCGAGGAAGGAATTATGACGAAACAAAGACAGATCATCAGGCAGATCATCGATTCCGCGGGGCATCCGACGGCGGAAGAAATTTACGCCGAAGCAAAAAAAAGGATGCCGAGCATCGCGAAGGGAACGGTATACCGGAACCTGTCCATTATGGAGCGTGACGGAGAGATCGGAAAAATCGAAATTCCGTGCGCTCCCGCGCGGTACGACAAAACGAGCCGCCGCCACGAACACGTGATCTGCGAAAAGTGCGGCAGGGTATTCGATCTCGGATCGGAAGACCTTACGGATTATTTTTCCCGCCTTGCAAAAAGACCGGTCACGGGGTACCGCCTGACCCTTTACACGGTGTGCGAAGATTGCAAAAAAGAAACGGGAAGCAGCCTTTCCCCGGCGGACGGAAAGTGATTTCCGGAAGGGAGCTGTTTTCTGAGAAGCGGAAAATCGCGGATCGTGATCAATGACCGGAGACGGGTGTTTTCATACGAATATGAAAATTTCATTCTGAAACCGGAAATATCGGGAAGCCGCACGGAAAATGTGCGGCTTCTTTTCGTTGTGTAAAAGAATAAGCTTCAGAAAACGCGATAAAAAAGGCTCTATGTCAAATGTTGGGGTGTGGAATATATAATTTCACAATATAACATTTCAGGGATTCAGGGATTTTAAGGGAATGTCAAGAAAAGTGTGTAAGTTTTTTGTTAGATTAAATTTTCATACTTTTGCATTAGGCTTTGGAACTTGGAATTGACGGCAAGCTGGTTTCTGACCATAGCCCAGTTTTGTAC
>CABUWK010000063.1 GCA_902495325.1 uncultured Acidiphilium sp. | reverse complement strand
GAAAGCGAAGAACGCATACATAAAGGTTTTGCTCTTGCTCAACCGCAACTAACTGATTTATTTAGCTAAACCACCAAAAAATTTACAAGGTGTTTACACAAAATTCTTGACATTACCATGCATTACCATCCGACCATAGATCTCTTATTCCTGCTACTAAATATCCTTTATTATTTCAGCTTTGAAACGAGACGAAATATAATTCTGCCGGCAAAATCTAAAAATCCCCTCACAGAAAATTCCGCAAGGGGACGGTATTGTTTTATTGCAAGTTATTCATCGCAAAAGCTTGCTTTATCCGACTTATCCGAGGATCAGATCATTCCCACTCGATGGTTGCGGGGGGCTTGGAAGTAATATCGTAAACAATGCGGTTTACGTCCTGAACTTCGTTTACGATGCGGGTGGAAATACGTTCCAGCACGTCATAAGGAATCCTTGCCCAATCGGCGGTCATGCCGTCAACGCTGGTGACCGCGCGGAGAGCGACCGTGTAAGAATAGGTTCTGCTGTCTCCCATTACGCCGACGGAACGGCAATTGGTAAGAACGGCAAAATACTGCCAGATCTCTCCGTTAAGACCGGCTTTTGCGATCTCTTCGCGATAGATATAATCGGCATCCTGCAAAATTTTGATCTTTTCTCTCGTGATGTCTCCGATAATGCGGATCGCAAGTCCGGGACCCGGGAAGGGCTGGCGCATCACGATATCCGCCGGAAGACCGAGTTCGAAACCGAGCCTGCGCACTTCGTCTTTAAACAAATCTCTCAGCGGCTCGATAATTTCCTTGAAATCGACAACGCTCGGAAGCCCGCCCACGTTGTGGTGAGACTTGATGACCGCGCTTTTCCCTTTTCCGCTTTCGATCACGTCCGGATAAATGGTTCCCTGTACGAGATAATCGACTTTGCCGATCTTTTTCGCCTCGTCTTCGAACACCTTGATAAATTCGCCGCCGATGATCTTTCTTTTCGTTTCGGGATCGGATACCCCCGCAAGCTTATCGAGGAAACGATCCGCCGCATCCACCTTGATCAGATTCATTCCGCGTTCCGTTTTGAAAACGCGGTAAACGTCTTCCGCTTCGTTTTTGCGGAGAAGCCCGTGATCGACGAAAATACAGGTCAGATTGTCTCCCACCGCTTTGTGGATCAACGTTGCGGCGACTGCGCTGTCCACCCCGCCGCTCATGGCGCAAAGTACCTTTTTGTCTCCCACTTTTTCACGGATCTTCGCCACCTGTTCGTTCACGAAGTTCGCCATCGTCCAGTCGCCCGAAACTTTGCAGACGTTATAAAGGAAGTTGCGAAGAATCTCCGTCCCCTGGCGGGTATGCATCACTTCGGGGTGAAACTGAACGCCGTAAAACCCGCGCTTCGCGTCCGCCATCGCGGCAACCGGACAGGTTTCCGTATGCGCTATGATTTCAAACCCTTCGGGCGCGGCGCTCACATAGTCGGTATGACTCATCCAGCACACGTTGTTTTTGTCGATCCCGCGGAAAAGTCCGCATTCCTCATAAACAATGTCGCTTTTGCCGTATTCTCTCGAAGGGGCATGCTTTACCTCGCCGCCGAGGGTATAAGCCATCAGCTGCGCGCCGTAGCAGATACCGAGAACGGGGATTCCGAGTTCGAAGATCTCCTTCGGAACGTGCGGAGATTCCGGATCGTAAACGCTGTTCGGTCCGCCCGTGAAAATAATGCCCTTGGGCGCGAATGCCCTGATCTTTTCCATCGAAAGATCGGAAGGCAGAAGTTCGCAATAAACGTTTTGTTCTCTCACTCTTCTCGCGATCAGCTGATTATACTGCCCGCCGAAATCGAGCACGAGGATTTTTTCATGTTGCATGGTTCACACCGCCTGTATATTAAAAATTTTTTTATCTGTTTGTAATCCGACTGTCATAATACCGGATCGGAAATCTGCCCGGTAAAGCATTTCGGTCGGTCACGCTTCCGCCACCGTCTTCAGCCGCGCGAGATCGTTTCCGAGCGCGTCTCCGTCGCACGTAATATCTTTTCCGTATTTTTCGTACAATCCGAGAAGGGATTTCGCATATGACGCATTCCCGTTTTTCACCGCAAGATTAATCGCCGTGGCAAGGGGGCAGAAAGCCGTATATTTTGACGTCATCGCGACGGCAAGTTCCGCCGAAGGGGTCTCCGATCCGTCGTCGTAAAGACAGAAAACGCATTCGTACCCGTAAAAATCGAAAGAAGAAACGCCGCCTGCGGAAGAAGAATCCTTCTTCGCGCAGTAAGCCGAAAACTCTTTATCGAGACAAAAAGTAAGCGCATAGCGCGCGATCCGCTTTTTATCCCCCGTATATACGGCGCGATCGATCAGCAGAGCAAGCGTGTCAAATTCACCGTCTCTCAGATAAGCCTTCTCGGTATAGTAGACCGAAGCTTTTTTCAGCCCGATCCCCTCGCAGAAATTCCCCATCTGAGAAGGCGACGCCGCAGAAACGATTCCGATCGAAACCGCCGAAGCGACGACCAGCCCGACAAGGGTCAGAATGATCGTTTTCCATATCGTTTTCTTCATGTAGATACCTCTTCCCGTCTATTTTATCACAGAATAACGCAAAAAGCAACGTTTTAAAGAAAAAACACCTCATCTTACAAGATTTTCACGCATAAATTAATCGTGAAGAAGCGCATTGCGGGCGTTTTTTCGCAAAACACCCCGAAAACAATACCGACGGAGACTTACAAAAATGAAATCTGCGACAAAGCGAATCTTTCTCTTATTCACGACTACCGCAATATTTTGCGGAATTTTCCCATCCTGCAAAGGGAAAAGCGGGCTTGAAAACAGAATCAGCCAGATCCGTTCGGATATTCTCCGGTGCGAAACGGAATCCTTTTCCCTTACCGCTTACTGCGAACGGCGGGAAACCCCGTTTCTCGAAGACGGAAAGGTCGGAAACGAAGAAAATGTGCTCGTTTTTTCTCTGACGGACAAAAAAGAAGACGGAACGATCGGTCAGCCCTCGCTGAAGTTTACGATCGACAAAGAAAATTATACCCTGCGGTTTCCGCCCGAACTTCTCTCCCCGGTAAGAAAAGCGGAACTTCCCGTGACCCGTCTTCCCGCAAACACTCTGCCCTGCACGGTCCTGTTCGGGGATAAAGCCGAAAAAACGGAACTGCGCTCGGTAAAAACGCCTTCGACCGCCGAACCGGATCGGGTCGCAAAAGCCCTTAACGACATCGGAAACGAAAAAGCGCACGCGCTGATGAATGCGGAAAACTTCGAGATACGGATACGGCTGATCGAACACGGAGGTTTCCTTTATTATTACGCGGGCGTGGTTGCCGAAACCGAAAGCGGAAAAACGGAAAAAGCGGAAATTTTATTCGACGGCGAAACGCTCGAAGAGATCGCCGTCCGCACGGAGAACCTTTCTTCCGGAAATCTTTCCGCCGATAAAAAACAACGCATAAGTCGATTATTGACGAATCTTGCATAATTTCCGATATCCTGCGCACAATAATAACGGAAGGAGGAAAAGGGTCCCGACCCGCATATGCGGCGTTTTCAAAAACACCCGTTATGTAGCGCACGGAATGCGGAAAAGGCGACCGACGGTATTGATGAAAAACGAAAACAAAACCACGAAAACGAACAAATCCTGTTCGAACAAGAAAAACGGTTCGGCGAAAAACTGTTCCGACACAAAGAACTGCCGCTAAACCATGAAAAAGAAGAAAACGAAAAAGAAACCGCCCGTAGACATGAATTCCGGTTTCGACGTACTCGGAAGTTATACGGGAAGTTATCTCGCAGGGGAAACGGAAGATCCCGTACAGGACGTTGACGATCTGTAACCGTTCCGACCCGGGCAAACCGTTCCGGGCAGAATGCGGCGGGAGAGAAAAAACGGCTTTGAGACGAGTGCTTACTACAAAATTATAATCTGTCTCTGAGCACAATCCCGGTAATATCATTCTCTCCGAAACAAAATAAAAAGTCTGCTTATGGGTTTTATCGACCCATAGGCAGACTTTTTTCGATTCTTCATAAGTCCCGGCATCCGCTTTTGGCAGATCCGGCATTGCCTTTCACAGGCTTACTTTTTCTTTTTGGTTCCACGAGGCCGCTTGCGTAAAGCAACGTTTCCGCGTCCGTTCCCTTTACTTTATCCACAACCGTTTTCAGCAAAGCCTTTTCCGCAAGGTTAAGTTTCGCCTCGGAAAGAGGTTTTTTATCGATCGCATAATAGCTTGCGCGAAGAAGTTCGCGAACGTCGTACGCGCTGCCCCAGACTTCGGGAACCGCTCTGTCTACGTTAAGAAGGGTATACACCGATTCCATACCCGTACGGATGGAGTATTCCGTCGTGAAGATCGTGTCGCGCGGGGTTTCGGCGAACTGACCGATGAAAGCGAAGTTCACCGCGCCGTCGGGAACGACCTTCGGTCTGTCTTCCTCTTTTCTCGGCTGGAAGAAAGCGTTGATATACGGCATATAGCACGTTGTCGTATTGGCGCGGCTGTGCGCGTATTCCTTGATTTTTTCGATCGGGAAGCCGATGTGATACAACCATTCTTCGCACACTTCTTCGCCCGTGCATTCACGCATCGGCTTTTTCACGAAATTGCCCGCACGGTCGGTGTTTAAAGCGTACACCCATACGAGCACGGTGTTTTTATCCTGGCATTTAAACTGCGGCTGACGGTTGATCGTCCAGGAAAGATACCAGTTATCCGTGCTGTCCTTCACCGTTACGATACCGCCCGTCGTGACCTTGCCTTCACGGGGATCGCGCTTGCAGATCTTCATGATATAATCGATAATTTCGTTATCCGCCGTAGCGACGGTCGCGCTCATCCAGTTCGTTTTATCGACCGCGGAGCAGAATTTATCCGGATTGCCGAACGCTTTATCCTGCGCCGCAATGTTTTTCCACAGATCCCACGATTCGCCGTAACCGTTTCTGATGTGCGAAAGGTCGGGCGCATGATCCTGATCGCCGTAGCAGGAAGTATCGGTACAGCAACCGTTCGTGATGAACACGAGATCGTCTTCCGTCAGATCGATCGAACGACGTTCGCCGCCCTGCACGAATTCGATGCTCTTCGCAACTTTTTTCTCGCCCTTGATATCGAAGAGAACGTTCTTCACGTCTACCCCGTATTCGATCTTCACCCCGTGCGATTCCAGATATTTCACAAGCGGAAGGATCATGCTTTCATACTGATTGTATTTCGTGAAACGAAGCGCCGAGAAATCGGGTAAACCGTCGATATGGTGAACGTATCTCTGAAGATATCTCTTCATTTCCAATGCGGAAGACCAGCGCTGGAAGGCAAACATCGTCTGCCAGTACAGCCAGAAATTCGTTTTCCAGAATCCGTCCGAGAAAATTTCGGAGATCTTTTTATCTTCGAGATCTTTTTCCGGCGTCATGAACAGTTTCGCAAGTTCCATGGCGGATTTTTTGTCGAGATTGAATTTTCCGTCCGTATGAGCGTTTTCCCCGCGATTTACCGTCGCGCGGCAAAGCGAATAGTTCGGATCTTTCTTATTTAACCAATAATATTCGTCCAGCACGGAAATTCCAGGCGTCTCGATGGAAGGAACGTCGCGGTACATATCCCACATACATTCGAAATGGTTATCCATTTCTCTGCCGCCACGCATGTAAAATCCTTTCGTCACGTCCTTTCTGCCGTCGCAGCTGCCGCCCGCAAGTTCAAGTTTTTCGAGCAGATGAATATGTTCGCCCTTCATCTGTCCGTCTCTCACGAGATAGAATGCAGCCGAAAGCCCCGCAAGCCCCGTACCGATGATATAAGCCGATTTTTTATCCACACCTTCCGGTTTTACGGGATGTGCGAACGCTTCGTAATTACCTGCCGAATAATACATGATATTCCTCCTTTCCCGGTGCCTTTCTTCGCGCCCGGGCGACGGTTTTTCCCGTCCGATTTATTTTACGGCTATAGTATAACCCCCCGGAAGAAAAATTACAACAGGCAAAATTTCCTTCCTGTCGAAAAATACGACGCCCGCGAGATTTCGGAGTATTTTGCGACACTTTTCCCTTTTTGTCGTATTTTCGGCGCCAAAGCATTCCCTTTCCGATTTGCTCGTCGTCACGGCATCCGCCTTTCCGTTTTATATTTATTTTTGCCCGTCCGAAACAAAAAGCCCGATCCGCCGCGCGGCAAATATAAGATATAAAAGCGACCGCTTCCGATGCACCCCGAAAAATCGGGTTCCCGCCGGTAGCGATCGCATATCTGTTGTTATAGTTGCCTTAGGCTTAGCATTCGTCATCACTTATTACCTTAAAGGCTTCTTTTCCGCCCTTTTCCCCGATTTCTCTATTGATGTACGGAAAGTACTATCGATTTCGAAATCGGGAAAAATCATCGAAAAATAAGCTCTTTAAGGCGCAAGG
>CABUWK010000062.1 GCA_902495325.1 uncultured Acidiphilium sp. | reverse complement strand
GAAAGCGAAGAACGCATACATAAAGGTTTTGCTCTTGCTCAACCGCAACTAACTGATTTATTTAGCTAAACCACCAAAAAATTTACAAGGTGTTTACACAAAATTCTTGACATTACCAGCAGAACACGTTTATATCAGTTTTGCAGTTATGATATTGTGCACAGAAAAACTGATTTTCAAGGAATGACTGTGGTGGCGGAAAATTACGGCTTTTCTCATGAGCGGGTATTGTTCGACGATAAAAGCGTTACGGAATTGAATGCCGATAAAACCGAACAGGAAAACAAAGTTTATTTGTTGGCAAACGGCAATCAGAAATTTAATTACGAGTGCAAAGAAAGCGGAATGTATCGTATCACGGCGGACACAAGTGTGCCTGCGATTACCGTTTGGTATAATAAGACACAGATTCCCGTAACAAACGATTCGGGTTCTGCTACGGAATTTTATTTGGAGAAAGGTAAGAAATACGACATCGTATTTTCAGGCAGTGAAGCAACGCAGTACAATTTCAAATTTGCCAAGAAAGTGAGAAGTGCGGCTTTCGGCGTGTGTGCTTTGCCGGATATGAAAAACGAAGAATGTGTTCGATATTGTTTTTCTTCCGGTGAAAACAAATATGTAAAAATCAAATTCGACGAAGAGAAGTATGACCTGATTGTTACGAAGGATAACGGAGAAGGGAATATAAATTTCCTGAGTACAAGCGGCGTTACGGATCAGTGTGTATTTTTTGCGGTAGCCGGTGTGCCGTATGAATTGCGTTTCCGTAATAAAGCGGGAAAAATGATCGATGCGGAGACATTTACAATAGAGGATATTTCCGAAATTGAAAAAGAAGACGTCGGGGAAAAGTTTATTGTTGATTCTGAACATCAACAGTGCAAAGTGACAAATCTTTATAATACCACGATGGATTATTGCCTGACGGTAACTTCTACGGGAAATAAAACGGTGACGGCGCAGGTACTGAATTTGTCGGGCTCGGTAATTGCAACCGTCAGCGGTGGCAGCGGACAGAAAAAATATCGGTTTTCATTAGGACGGGGAGAGAGTTGCAATATCTTGTTTTCCGACGGCTCCGGTGTGGCTGAAGCTGTGCTGACATATGAAGAAGATCAATTTGTCTGATCGGTAAACGGCGAAAAAATCGGTTCGTCCGTGACGGTGCCGCGCGGAAGATCCTATCAGATCGGATTGAAGAAAAAAGACGGAAGCGTTATAGAAGGGCTCGGCGATTTGAATATCGGGGTATCTGATTGGTGTGAGATAGAGGACGATAAAATTATCGTTGCAAAAAACGCGACGATCGGGCAGAACGTGCACGTTTATTTCTCGGGGTTGCCTTCCGAAAATTTATATCTGATATTCGGATATAATAACGAGTTGAATTATTGGGTGGAAAACGGAGAAAAAGTTTTCCTGAAATACGCCCCGAACAACAGTGAAACCGTAAAGGGGTTGGATGTTACAACCACTGTTATGTTAAAGAGAAGTAATACCGATACGAAAGGGGTTACATATATGCTCGCCGGGACAACCGGTTCTTTGGATATTACAAGCTTTTTATTGACGGTTATGGCGGAAAACGGAAATAAAGAATCTGTGTTCAAGGTGTTCTTTATGTCGGTTGAAGTCGGATTGTTCTCTTATGAAAACAATATTTCTTATTTTTTGAAAAATCCGATTTCCGTCAGTACTTTGTTTGCGAATGTGGCAAATCAATATCAGATCCATAGAATCAACTGTAAGAGACACTTGCAGAATTTACACTATTCGGATACAACTGCTGCTTATGAATTGAAAGCAGATATCGATTTTGGCGGAAGTGTATGGGAACCGATTCCGACATGGAGCGGGACCTTGGCTGGAAACGGACATGTGATAAAAAATATGAAGTTCGAAAAGACCGCAACGGCAGGGACCGGTACGATCAATTACGGTATGTTTTCCGTAATCTCCGGGATAAGCGGCATTATGGATTTAACTCTGAAAAACCCGATATGCGGTAACCTGTATTTTGAACGGGATGTCAATTTCGGTTTGTTTGCCTGGAAATTGCTTGAAGACTCCGCCTTAGTTAATTGCCATGTGGAAGGTGCAAACGTAAACGTGAAAAGCGGTGTGCACGAAGTATTTGCCGGCGGGGTTGTCGGTTATGTGATTCAGGGTTCTCTTGGGCAGTGTTCGTTCAGCGGGAGCATTTCCGTTACCAATAAAGAAAGATGCGAAGTCGGAGGGTTGATCGGCTGAAATACTTCCGGAAAGATCGGACAATGTTATACTACAGGGAGCGTAAGGGTAGAATCTTCCGGTACGTCGATTAAATTGAATGTCGGCGGATTGATCGGAAGAAGTACTCACAATACAAATTATGATGAGTTGCCTTTGATAGTGAACTGTTATTCCCGTTCGACCGTGTTTGCCGATGCAACAGACTCTGATTGTTATACGATTGCGGGCGGATTGGTCGGCGTGTTGAAACAAAGTTCTGTGCAATATTGTTATGCTACGGGTACAGTTACGGCGAAAAGCAATTATTCGAAAGCTTACGCCGGCGGATTTGCCGGTGAGGTAACAGATTGCGCGGACGGCGGTTATGTAAAAAATGTGTTTGCGACAGGTAATGTGTATGCCCGCGGTAATTATTCCGGAGCAGAAAGAAAGTACAGCATGTTCGGTCGTTTCTGTGGGACGGAAAGTAACAATGTTTTTCTTAAAATTTACTATAATAAAGATTCCGGGTTTAAAGAGGGATTAACGGGAACGGAAACTAAGTGGAATACTTCCTGGTATACGGGGAAGACGGTCAGTCAGTTAAAAACGGCATCTTTCCAGAAAAACGAGCTCGGGCTTTCCGCCTCGATATGGAATATTTCCGATAATGCTTATCCGACGTTAAAAATAATAACAGACACAGACCTTTTCCCCGATTAAAACAGAAATTGCAGGTGGACGAAGATCTTGCATTGATAAAATTCGCCGAAATCAGGGGATGTCGTAAAATTATGCCAAGTTAAGAGGGGCTATAAAAATTCGCCAAATTAAGGGTAGGCTTTTTAAGAAAAGCCAAGGGATACAAAAAGCACGGCGTTAGAGCCGTGCTTTTTGTTTTTTTTTGGGATGAAATGATTTGTTTATCGGCTTATAGAGGAAGATTTATAAAATGTAACCTTTCCAAATGGAATAATTGGTTTTTGAGATCCTTCCTTAGTGGGGGAATATTGTCGGGTCAGGATGACAAAAACCAATTGACTATTTTTTAGACTAGGTTAGAATGACAAAATGATATGGTTTTACGAAACCCGTTCACCCAAAATGTCATTCTCAGATCCTTCGTGAGCAGGGCAAGGGGCAGGCTCGGGATGACGAGAATGACAGTTCGTCCGATCGGGATCACAATCCGGGGCTACAGGAGATTATAATAAAATGATACATTATATATAAATTAAAATGCTTGCTTAAGGAAAATTTTTCTGCTATACTTTTGATAGTCGTTTTACGGCAAGACGGGCGAATGCCTACGGTTATGAGAGGGTGTTTATGGAAAAGAGAATAATTGCTTTTTGTCTGGCGGTGTTGCTGTGTTTCGGGCTGATCGGCTGTGCGCATGCGGGCGTGGGGTCGGACGGCGGGCATAAGGAAAGCGTTCCGGAAAGTGTCTCGGAAAGCGTTTCGGAAAGCGTCTCGGAAAGCGTTTCGGAAGGCGTGTCTGCGGGAGAGGAAAGCTCGGAAGCGACGGAAGAATCTTCCGCGGAATCTGCGAAAGATCCTTCGGAAGAGAGCGGCGTTTCGCTCGGCGTGGTGTTTCTGATCGACGTTTCCGGCAGTATGTACGGAACGGACGAATCGAGCCGTTTATCCCTTTCTTGCAAAGCCGTGACAGCCGCGCTCGGGAATACGGATTGTTTCGGCAAGCTCGATTATTGCGCTGCCGGCAACGTGAACGGGGAAACAGGTTTAACCCTTCTTCCGTGGACGGAGAGAGAAAGCCTGATCGCAGGCATCGGAAACACGGAGACGGCTGGCAGTACGCAATTTTACGACGCGCTTGCCCGTGCCTGTATGTGCCTGAAATCGTGGAAGGGAACGGACGAATACAGAAGCATGCACGTTATGCTCTTTACGGACGGGATTTCGGACGAAAGAGAGGTTGAAAAGTGCAAACAGTTGTTTTCGGCGGAATCACGGGTCACTCTTTCTTTATTCCTGGTCGAACCGGAAGCATCGGACGCGGTGAGAACGAAGAGTTTATTTTCGGATTGCGGAAACGTGCGTATTTACGAATGTTCGGCGCAGAGCATTTCGGCAGACGTTGCGGGGGATATTCCCTTCCGCAGACAGTATGTGTTATAAAACGGAGAACCGGAAATGAAAATAAAACAGCAAAAACAGATCAAAGCTTTTTTAGAGGAAGAGTTCGGGAAAGACAAGGGCGATTTTTTGTTCGGAAAACAGGATAAAAAGCTCGGCGCGTTGATTTCGGAAACGAAAAACAAAACGGAAAATCAGATGAAAACGCTTGCGAAAACCATTCTTCCGCGCATTGCTCTTTTTAAAACTCTGAGCGAAGAGAAAATGCCCGCTGAAAGCGTGTACGGTTGCATGCGGAAATACATGATCGAAAAAGTTGCGGCAAAAAAGCACGCTTCTACGGCGAAAATGGAAAAAGTACCCGGCTTTTACGCGATCTACAGCAAGATTTTTCTCAGGATCATGCGTAAGACCGATTTGCAGAAAAGTACGCAGAAGCACGGCAAAGACTTTTTCGACGTTACGATTAACAGATGTCTCTGGCATACGGCTTGCGTTGAAAACGGGTGTCCGGATCTGTGCCGCTTATTCTGCGACGTTGACGACGTAACGTATGGCGGGTTGAATAAAATCGGGTTCACACGGACGAAAACGTTGGGATACGGCGGCGATTGCTGCGATTTCCATTTCTTTAAAAAACACGCCGGACGAGAATAAAACGAACCCGTTGTCCGACGGCATGGCTTTGAACGGTGCGTCGTTCCGGCAAGGTTTGGCTTGTATTTTCCGACATATTTTAGGTAGAACAGTTTTGTAACGACGAATGCCGGGGTTTCCCGAAAAACACCGAAAAAAATTTTTTCGGGAAAGATATGAAAATCGCTTGCCTTTTCGGGAAGGATATGGTATGATAAATACAGTTAGCAGTTGCTAACTAATAACAAGCCGATTTGTTTACGGGAAAGAAACAACGGGGAAGCAATACGTCGGGTGCGGCAGAAACGCCGCATATATTTTCCGGAGACGGTTAGCATTTGCTAACCAAAGGAGGGCTATGAGCGAGACGGAATATTCTTTGGGCAGAAATTGCGGAATGACCTTTGCGGGGATCAAAGCCGCAAGCATGGTAAGCATCCGCACGGAAGAGTACGGCGTTTTCGAGAAAGTGACTTCCTGTTTCGAGAAAAAAGGTTTCCGCCGTTTCTTCCTTCGGGAAAACGGAGACAGGGCGGTCGTGTTGATCTATCGGGAAGAATCGCTCGAAAAAATATTGTTTGACGGCGAAATTTCAGCCTTTCTCGCAGAGTACGGATATCGCTACAAAAATGCGGAAGGCGCGCTTGAAACCCTTCGTTCCCGCATAACGAAAAACGATTTTCCGCACGAGATAGGCGTTTTTCTCGGATATCCCCTTGCGGACGTGAGAGGGTTTATCGAAAATCCGCACGGCGGTTTTAAACTGTGCGGCTATTGGAAGGTTTACGAAAACGAAAGCAAGGCGGCGGAAACGTTCGCGAGATTCCGCAGGTGTTCCGAATGTGTCCTGAAGCGCATGGATCGGGGCGAACGGCTGGAAGAGATTTTCCGCGTGGCATAAAAAAACGTTCGTTCCGCGGCAAAAAACGCGGATACGACGAAATGAAAAAATAAGAGGTAATATCATGAAAAAAGTTTCTGTAATTTATTGGTCCGGTACGGGCAATACGGAGGCGATGGCGAATGCCGTTGCCGAAGGGGTAAAAGAAGGCGGCGGGGAAGTCGCTCTTCTTCCCGTGAGTCTGGCAGATTTGTCCTCGCTCGATGCGGACGCGCTTGTATTCGGTTGCCCCGCAATGGGGGCGGAAGAGCTGGAAGAAAGCGAATTCGAACCCTTCTTTTCCGCTGCGGAAGGAAAACTTTCGGGCAAGAAAGTGGGGCTGTTCGGCTCCTACGGCTGGGGTGACGGCGAATGGATGAGAAAGTGGCAGGACCGCGTGACGGAAAACGGCGGTATCCTGCTCGGCGAGGGGATCACTGCGAATAATACGCCCGATGACGACACGCTTGTTTTGTGCCGCGCGCTCGGGAAAGCCGCCGCGCAGGACTGAGCGGAATCGGTTTCCGATTCCGACCTGTGGCTATATCCGGATCGCTTCCGGAAAACGGTCGGTAACGGCGAATGCCGTGCCGATACGGCGTTTTATCATGTTTACACAATATCCGTATAATAAATAAGAAAAATCCCGGAATTTGCTGCCGCAGTTCCGGGAATTTTCTTAAGCTTAGCTTAATATTCGGGGATTTTCTTAGGTCCAATTTATTATCGCGGTAGGCTTAGCATTTGCTATCACTAACTATTTTTACGGCGAAAAATCGGTTTATGACTGTGTTAAACGCTCGGCAATATACGGAAGAGTATTATTTTGAGCGTTTGCCTTGTCAAAACGCGATTTTTCATCCGTAAAAACG
>CABUWK010000061.1 GCA_902495325.1 uncultured Acidiphilium sp. | reverse complement strand
GCATATCCATTATAACAGATATTTTGAATTCGGGCGAGTACTTTGCATTGATTTTTTTCTTCCTTCCCATAAAAATATACACCCCTTCAGTTTGTCTAACTTTTGGGGTGCATATCAGATCCGGTCCGGAAACAGCTTTTTCGGTTACGGCGGAACATAAAAATCGCCGCTGTATTCTTCATACTTATGTCATATATTATTTATTTGCCGTGCTTATTTGTTGCGAGACAACCTGCCTGTGACAGGCGCGCTTATTTGTCGCGAAGCAATCTGCCTGTGGCTGCCGCCCCTATTCTTCTTCCTCTTCCGCCTTGCGGGAAGCGCGGAACATCGCGGCTTTTGCCACAACGTCATCCAGAAGAGAAAGCACTTTCTCTTTTCCGAGCCGCGTTTCCGAGGAAACGGCGATCACCTTATCGTCCGTCACGCGGAAAAACCGCGCGATCGCCTTTGCGTTTTCCTTTACCGCCATGCGGGAAACCTTGTCCGCTTTGGTGGCGATAAACGTGAAAGGATAAGCCGTCCGGTGCAGATAATTTACCATGGTAACGTCGTCTGCGGTCGGGTCGTGGCGGATATCCACGAGAGAAAACACATAATCGGCGTTGCTTCTGTCGGCAAAGAATTGCTCCATCACCTTGCCCCACCGCTCTTTTTCCTCTTTGGAAACTTTCGCATAGCCGTATCCGGGAAGGTCGGCAAGCACAAACTCGCCGAAATCGAAATAATTCACGAGCCGCGTTCTGCCGGGCGTATCCGAAGTTCTCGCAAGCTTTTTCTGCCCCGCAAGCATGTTGATAAAGGAACTTTTTCCCACGTTCGACTTTCCCACGACGGCGATCGTCGGTTTTTCGAACCGCAGAAACTGCGACGGGCTTGCCGCCGAGGTGATAAACGTTGCGTTTTTAATGATCATATTTTTCTCTGGTTATAACTTGTTTTTACGTCTCTCGTTTGCACGTTGCGAAAAAAAACGCAATTCAGCGCAGAGCGTTCCGGAACACTTCTTCCACCCGTTCGACGGGAATGAAAGCGATCTCCTCACGGATCGTCTTCGGAATCTCGTCAAGATCTTTCACGTTGCCTTTCGGAATGATCACGTTGCGGATACCGAGCCGATACGCCGCGAGGGACTTCTCTTTCAGCCCTCCGATAGGAAGCACCTTCCCGCGAAGGGTGATCTCTCCCGTCATCGCGACGTCTCCGCGCACTTTTCTGCCCGTAAACGCCGAAACGATCGCGGTTGCGAGGGTAACGCCGGCGCTCGGACCGTCCTTCGGCGTCGCGCCTTCCGGCACGTGCACGTGCACATCCGTTTTTTCGAATCTTGCCGGATCGATCCCGAATTCCTTCGCGTGAAGGCGCACGTAAGACAAGGCGATCTTCGCGCTTTCCTGCATAACGTCGCCGAGTTTTCCCGTAAGAGACAACACGCCTTTCCCTTCATCCATCAGCGCGACTTCCACCGTGAGCGTCGTTCCGCCGACAGCCGTCCACGCCAACCCTGTACACGCTCCGATTTCGTCTCCGCGAAGTTCGTCCGTCAGAGAATACAGCCTTGCGCCGAGAAGTTCGTTTACTTTTTCGCCCGAGATCTTCTGCTTTCTATTTCTCTTTCCTTCGGCGAAAAGCTTAGCTTCCTTGCGGCAGACCGATTCGATCTCCCGCTCGAGATTTCTTACGCCGGCTTCTCTCGTATAGCCGTCTATAAGTTCGTAAATCGCGTTTTCTTCAAAAACGACCTTCTCCTCGCCGAGCCCCGTTTCCTTCAGTTTTTTCGGAACGAGATATCTTCTTGCGATCTCGTATTTTTCCTGGCGCGTATAGCCGGAAAGGGAGATCACTTCCATCCGGTCGAGCAGCGGCGCGGGAATGGTATCGAGGCTGTTTGCCGTGGTGATGAAAAGAACCTTCGAAAGATCGTACGGAATTTCGAGATAGCGATCGCGGAAGGCGGAATTCTGCGCGGGATCGAGAACTTCGAGCAACGCGCTTGCGGGGTCTCCGCGAAGATCGCCCGAAATTTTATCCACTTCATCCAGAAGGATCACGGGATTGATCGTTCCCGCCTCTTTCATGGCATACATAATGCGCCCCGGCATCGCGCCGATATATGTTTTTCTGTGTCCGCGGATCTCCGCCTCGTCGCGTACGCCGCCGAGACTCATGCGGACGAATTTTCTGTCAAGCGCCCTCGCCACCGATTTCGCGACGGACGTTTTGCCGACGCCCGGAGGACCGTACAGACAAAGGATCGAGCCGCCCACCTTTCCCGTAAGCTTCATCACGGCAAGGTATTCCACGATGCGTTCTTTCACTTTTCCCAAGCCGTAATGATCTTCGTCGAGGATCTTTTCGGCATCCGTCAGGCTTTCGCGGTCCTTGCTTTCTTCATGGAACGGAAGGTCGAGCACCCAGTCGAGATAGGTGCTTAAAACGGTGTAATCGGGAGAATTCGGGCTCATCTTACCCATGCGGAAAAGTTCTTTCCGCACTTTTTCGTCCACCTCTTTCGGCAGTTTCTTTTCGTCGATCCTCTTTTCGAGCTCTTTGCGCTCGTCCTCGTCGTCTCCGAGTTCGGAATGAATGGCTTTCAGCTGTTCGCGCAGATAATATTCCTTCTGGCTTTTTTCCACGCTCGCCTTCACTTTATCGGCGATGATCTTTTCCGTTTTTACGATCTCCGCCTCGTCGGTCAGCCGCTTATAAAAAAGAACGAGCCTCTCCTTCACCCCGCGGATCTCCAGGATCTCCTGTTTCTGCCCCTCTTTGAACTTCATGTTGTACGTTGCGGCGTTCACGAATTTATCGGCGTCGTCAACGGCAAGCAAGGTATAAAGGAGATCTTTATCCCCTTTTGCCCCGAGCAGTTTGAAATAATTCTGCAATTCTCCTTTCACGAAGCGGAAATAACTTTCCGTTTCGATCGGGTCGTCTTCGGTCGGCATCAGCTCCGCCGTTTCGGCGCGGAAATATTCCGTCTCGTCCGTCATAGCGACGATCTCCGCACGGTAAAGCGCGTCTACCGATACCCGGATGTTCTCTCCCGGCATTCTCGTGATATGTTTGATCCGGCACACGCAGCCGATCGGAAAAACGTCGTCCGCAGCAGGGTCTTCCACCGCGCCGTCTTTCTGGGCGGATACAAACAGCAGAGACTTTTCGTCGACCGCGGCGTTCACGGCGGCAAGAGACCTGATCCGCCCCACGTCGAACGAAGTTCCCACGTTCGGCAGGATCACTTTTCCCCGCAATGCAACCATGGGGATCGAGTTTGCTTTCTCCATCGCCCCGATCGTGTTTACGATGCTTTCCGTTTCGTTTCCGGTGTTGATGTTGTTATCCATATATCGATTCTCTTTTCTTTATTCTTCTTTGTTATCTTTCTTTATTCTTCTTTGTTATCGCGCGGTCGTTTTTACAAAAAGCCGGCATTTCCGCCCCGCTCGATCTCTTTCCGGAAGCCGGCGTCCGTGCGGGTGATTTCCGGAAACGAAAGCCCCGCACTTTATTTCTCTAACATTATATATGATATCTCTTTTTTTTTCAAGTCTTTTTCCCCGTGATCGGTCGCTTTCCCCGTTTTGTCACAAATATCGCCGAAAATTCAATAAAATTCAGTTCGGCGTTCCGCAGGGAAAAGAATGCGAGCACGGGCTCAGCACCGCCACCGACTATTTTTACGGCAAAAGCCGGGTGTAAAAAACGTTCCGGGTGAAACATTCCCCCGGAACGGCTTTTTCAGTTATTCTGTGCGGATGCGTTTTCCGTTTTGTCCTCTTCTTCCGCCGCCCGTTTCGCAAGGATCCTCTCCCTGATCTTCGGATAAACGGTGATAAGCAGGATACCGACGATCACAAGAACGATGCTCCAGAACTGCGAAGGCGAAAGCACGTTAAACAATTTGCCGCGATCGTCTCCCCTTAAAAATTCAAGGAAGAAACGCCACACGCCGTAAACGATAAGATAAGCGGGAAAAGCGTTTTTCGCTTTTTTGTTCCACACGATCCAGGAAAAGATCCCGAAAACGATAAAGAGAAACACCGCTTCGTAAAGCTGCGTGGGATACACTTTGTGCGAAAACCCCGGAAACTGCACGCCGAGGGGACCGTCCGTCTCCTTTCCGTAACAGCACCCTGCGAAAAAGCACCCCATTCTGCCGAAAGCATGAGCGATCGCGATGCAGCACGACGCCACGGGCGTCAAATCCCCGAGGGTGTTTTTCAGTTTGAATTTTTTGCGAAGGATCAGATACACGGCAATGAAAAATACCGCGCCGCCGATCAGCCCGCCGAGAAAAGTAATGCCGCCGTTCAGGTTGAAACCGTTTTCCGGATCTTCGATATAATTATATAAACCCTGAAAAAGCGCGGCGGTAAAAAAGCCGAAAGCAATCGCCCCGATCCCGTCGTAAAAACAGAAATCGAGAAATCGGGGATCGAGCCCTCTTTTTTTGCCGTAAAGATACAGAACGCTGAAACAGCACAAAATGCCGACGGCAATCATAATGCCGTACATGTGAACGTTCAGAAACAACGCATTCGGTAACATTCGTTACGCCTCCTCGTTGACGGTGATCGCGATCGGACTGTAATAGGTTTCACCCGCGCCGACGACGCCGATCCCGTCTTTTTCATTCAGTTTTTCTATATTTCCTTCATAAGAAGGAAGATTTTCCCACGGTTCGATGCAGACGTAGGACGCGTCCGTACACGGCTTATGCCAGATCCCGAGATATTTCATACCGGGAAATTCCACGCCGACCGAACGTTTCGTATGTCTGCCGCAAATTTCAAGCCTTCGGCACGCACCTTTCAGAACAAGCGCGTCGAAAGAAAAAAGATCGTGTTTTAAAGGAAGAATATTTCCGTCCGTCAGAGGATACTCTCTTTCCTCGCCGCTCATCAGAACGTTTTTACCGAACCCGAGAAGACGGGGCGTGCACCGATCGCCGAAACGGAGATAGTAATCTTCAAACGAGCCGCCGTCGAAGGGAACGTTGAAACCGGGATGCCCGCCGAGACCGAAATACATTTCGTTTTTCCCGACGTTCTTCACCTCGTACATCACCGTAAGCCGGCTTTTGGCGATGGAATAGCGGATGCGGAAAATAAAGTCGAAAGGATATTGCTTTTTCGTTTCGTCCGTCGAAGAAATAGCGAAAATCATTTCTGTCCCGCTTTTTTCGCACAGGGTAAATTCCGTTTTTCTCGCAAACCCGTGCGGTTTCATCTCATAGATCTTTCCGCCGTATTCGTACTTATCGTCATACAGTCTGCCGACGATCGGGAAAAGGTTATACGCCCTTCCCGTCCAGTACGCGGGATCCCCCTGCCAGAGATATTCCGTTCCCGTCCGCTTCGAGCGGATCGAAGAAAGTTGCGCGCCGAGCGTTTCCGCCGACACGGAAAGATATTCGTTTTCGATCGTGTAAACCACGTTTACGCCTCCTCTTCCCGCGGAAGAAACTGATTCCAGAAACGACTTTCCGAAAGGTATTCGTCGATCTTGCCGTCGTGTGCGTCGAGAAGATCCGCAGTAAGCCGCATGAACGAGCTGCCCATCGAGACGAACGGATCAACGTCGGCAAACCTGTCGGCAAGACTTTTCATGTCTCCGTATATCGCGGACGCGCGGTCATCCGGCAACGAAAGTCCGTCTATAAGATCATAAACGTCCAGAATGTTATTGAAAGCCTTCACGAGATCTTTGTTGACGAACCAGGAACGGAGCAACAGATACCCCGCAAGAACAAACGCAAGCGCCGCAAGCGAAAGCCAGGAGATCTCCGTTACGAGACCGACCGCCACCATGGCAACGCCGACCGCAAGAAGCAAGGGGAACAGGATAAGAAACACCTTGTTTCTCTTTTCCTTTGTCATGTAATCGGGGATCATCCTTTTCAGGTCTTCTTCTACCCGTTTTTTCGAACTCTTTTTCTCTTCGTTCGCAAGCCTGCCCAATTCCTCATCCGTCAGCTTGGTTTTCATGTAGTAATTTTTATAAAGAGACGTGATCTCCTTCTTTCCGTCCGGATCCGCACAGGCGATCGCGCGGTTTAAATATTCTTTATGGGTCAGATCGGAAAGATCGGTGTAATTTTTCGTCCGCACCGCAACCATCGCCATATATACGCGGTAATCGCTTTCCGTTATGTCGAGCGCCTCTTTCACCTTTTCTTCGGCAGAAGCATACTCCTGAGCCCGCAAAAGATCGTAGGCGGCGTCTATAAGCATCCGCACGCGATGGTAATCTTCGCCGTGTGCCTCTTTCAGCGCCGTTTTCATCACGTGCATGGAAGAATAATACTTCTCCGCCTGCGGACGGGACACCGTTTCCCCGCACGAGGGACAAACGATCTGCAATTCGTCCGTTTTCAGATAAAATTCATTGCCGCAAAGGGGGCATTTGCAATTGTTTTGTTTTTCTTCACTCATCGTTCGCTCCGATATGTCCGCCGGGATCCTGCAGGAAGCCCGACCGGCACGGGCGGAAACCAAACCTTCCCGCTCCTTTCATTATATCATAAAGAAGCCGATTTAGCAAGGGGTTTGAAATGATTTTATTGCAACGGTTTTATGCAACGTTTTTCACAATCCGATAGAACCACTTTTCTTCGCTCCATATGTCGATAACCGGACGAGACTGGTTCTGACTCACCCGGCTTCTGATACATCCATTGGTTGTTATTCCGTGGTAATTACCATTTGTTTCCCCTTTTTACCGTCAGGTTTTTTTATTTCAAACACTTATATCAGAAAAAAGATAATCGATTCCTTTATTGTTTTATCAAACAACTACAGAATTGATAGTGTAAAATATTTTGTGTAAACACTCTCTGAAAAAAAGACAAGAGAGTTAAAACCTTGTATAATGTTAAATAACCAAAAAAACAACAAACACAAGGAATAACTCTCTTAT
>CABUWK010000060.1 GCA_902495325.1 uncultured Acidiphilium sp. | reverse complement strand
GAAAGCGAAGAACGCATACATAAAGGTTTTGCTCTTGCTCAACCGCAACTAACTGATTTATTTAGCTAAACCACCAAAAAATTTACAAGGTGTTTACACAAAATTCTTGACATTACCTAAACAATAGTGTATAATGAAAAAACACAATAATTGCTGTTTTACCATCAGATATCGTCTCAGGAATTGTTGGTCTTTTTGCCGATCCTGTTATAAGTATATTGGCTAATAGTTTTTCGATTTTATTAACAATAGCTGGAAACTCATCTGTTTTTATGAAAATAATTTCGTTGGTGATTTCAATTACGCTTCCTTCAATTGTCGACGGCGTAGTCGTTTTGTACAATGCTTGTAAATATGATAAAGGTGCCGAATTAAAAGGATGTTGGATTCCTCGGTGGAGAGATAAATGGGGTTTTTCAATAAAAAGTATTTAACCATCTCTGTTTTATGAATAATTTTTTTGACGTATTGTTATATTTCACTTTCTTTGTCACTATCTTTCTTTTTGCTATGGGGTTGATTTATTTTCCCGTTAAGGTTGCAAACATCGATATTACAAAAAACAGAAAAAACAAACCGCCCGAGCGATATCTTGAAAACAAGTTTGTAATTCTGGAAGTAAGAATCGCTCTCACAACCGCACTTTGCTCCGCGGTCAGTATTCTTTGCCTGTCCCTCGGTTCATTCCCGAAAGAAATCGAAAATCCAAGCTTTTTGTTGTTTGTTCCGTTGGCAATCTGGTTTATCGTTACGGGATCGGGAGGCGTTTTCTTGGGACAATATTTCCTGAATACTGCAAAAAAGAACAAAATCTATCAAAAAACGAACCACTATCCGACGATTTTTGTCCGAAACCGTTCTTACTATAGCATAGGTATCATCATCAGCTTTTTTCTTGGTTGTACCGTGGCTTTTACACTGATGCATTTCTTTTACCTGCTGAATTTAATCTGAGTTATCCGAAACGGAACGTCTCCTTTGGCTCAAATTTATTCAAAGGCAAGATTGAACCCTATTGCCCGCAAGCAAAACCCCGACTGCGCAACGCAGCCGGGGTTTTGGTATCGTCTCTAAAAAAAAACGCATGTAATATCGTTTGATAAACGGCTTATAGCCGCTTAAGTTTGCATCAAAACAACTCTCAGCCCTTCACCGCGCCGACGGAAACACCGTTGATAAGAACCTTCTGGAAACAGAAGAACAGCACGATACAGGGAAGCAGCATCACCGTAGCCGCCGCCATCTGCACGTTTGCCGGAGGAATGGATCCCGCATTGCTGACGTAGCGGTAATACAGCCCGAGAGACAGGTTATACAGAGACTGTTTGTTGATATAGAGCAAAGGGGTCATGAAATCGTTCCAGCAACCGAGGAAGGACATCAGCATGACGTACCCCGCAATGGGAAGACACATCGGCATGACGATCACGAGATAAATGTACAATTTATTCGCCCCGTCCACCTTAGCCGCCTCGCACACCGAATCGGGAATCCCTTTCATATACTGCCGCATCAGAAAAATATTCAGCGCGCCGCCCCCGCAGAAACCGGGAACGATGAGAGGAGCCCACGTGTTCGTCCACTGCATTCCGTAATAGATCTTATACAGAGGGATCTGCATGCAGATCGCGGGAAGCATCAGCGTGGAAATCACGACCGAAAACAGGAGATCTCTCCCCTTGAATTTCAGTTTCGCGAACCCGTAAGCGCAAAGGCTCGAAGAAAGGGTGATGCCGAACATGTTGACGACGCCGATGATGACGGTGTTTTTCAGCCACCACAGATATTTTGCGTCGATCGCCTTGGAAAACGCGGCAAAGGAAAACGCCGTGGGAAACAACTTGCCGTCGATGATATCCTCGTCCGACATGAAAGCCTTCAGGATAAGCTGAGAGACCGGAAAGAGAAATATCACGGCAAACAGCACGAGGAAAAGATATTTGATCGCGAGATTAACGGTTTTTACCGCTTTGATCGATCCCGTCATTATGCTTCCTCCCCGTAATAGACCCATTTGTTGAACCGGAAGGTAAGCGCGCTGATCGCCGCGATCACAAGGAAAAGCAGCCAGCTGAGCGCACACGCCACGGAAAGGTCCGTACTGTTATAAAAATCGTAGATCCTTACCACGATGAAATCGAGCTGTTCCTTGCCGGACGGTTCGATGTTCAGCGTGACGACGTTCGAAAACACCTGCAACGAGTTGATAATGCCCATGATCAGATTATAGAAAATCATCGGCGTGCACATGGGAATAATGATTTTGAACAGCTTTACGAAATAAGGCGCGCCTTCGAGATCCGCCACTTCGAACATGGAATCGGGAATCGCCTTGATCTGCGCGATCCACAGGATCATACTGCCGCCGATCGAAAACAATCCCATGAAAATAAAGGTGGAAAACGCCGTTTTTTCGGAATCGTAAAAATCGAAGGATTTTAAGTGCATGGCGTTCAGGATGATATTGAACGCGCTCGTATCCGACCCGTTCGCGAGAGAAGACCACAGAATACCGCTTACGACGGCGGGAAGCATGACGGGCAGATAATAAATCACGCGGAAAACGCGGATCCCCTTGATATCCTTCGCAAGAGCAAGCGCCAAAGCGAAAGAGAAGATAAGGTTTAACGGCAGGGAGATCAGCGTGTAAAGAAAAGTCGTTCCGAACGATTCGAAAATCTGTTTCCGGTAAGCGCCGAAAATGAGTTTGTAGTTATCGAACCAGACCCATTTCCCCATTCCCTTCACCGTGGTATACGTTCTCGTGAAACTGTAACCGAGGGAAGAGATCATCGGCGCGATGGTAAAAAGCGCGATGCCGACCACGACGGGCAGAACGAACGCAAACGACGTGATCCAGTCCGAAAACACGTTCTTCCCTGATTTTTTTGTAACTTTGTTCATAGGCATTGTTCCTTAATCGAAGGATAAATTCCGGAATAAAATCGTTTTCCCGGAAAGGGGAGCTTTCCCCTTCCCGGGATCGCCGATCCGATTTATTTGGCGGCGTTGATCCTCGCCATCATCGTATCTTTATATTGCTGCACTTTTCCGTAGATCTGCGAATAGTTGGACCGGTTCATCGCAAGCGTGAGATCGCTCGGCCAGAATCCGTCCTTCACGACGTAGGTCATGATGGAAATGGAGTTGTCGCTCACCGTTTTCTGCGCGGTCGCGGGGAAACAGTAAATATCGTTCACCGAAATGACCGTCTGCCCGTCCACGTCTTCCACGAAAGCGGCGTGATTCAGGTTTTCGCCGCCGTATTTCAGCCATTCGCCCGAGTTTTTCATCGATTTCAGCGAGGGAACGCCCATTCCGATGGAGCCGAAAGCATTCTGACCGTCTTCGCTTGCGATATATTTAAGGAAGAGCCACGCATAATCGGCGTTCGTCATCTTTTCGGAAGTTCCTTCCTTCGTCTTCGCGTTTTCGGAAACTTTCGACTCTGCGGATTTCGCGATCGCATAACCGCTGCACCCTACGCCGACGTAATCATACGGAAAAGGAAGGAAATCGACTTCGAAGCCCGCGTTCTGCGAGATCACGTCTCCCCACGACGGACGGGACGTGAACCAGAACGCCGCCTTCTTGTTCGGGAAAGCATATGCGCCGTTCGACGAAAGGGACTGTTTGACGTAACCGGGTTTGGAAAGTTCTTTGTACAGTTCGCGGAAAGCAGTCATCGTTTCGTCGGAATCGACGCTGAGGACCTGCGAATAATCGGTATCCGAACCGTTCAGCTTGGAAGTATCAATCATCTTTCCGCCGTAATGCCGGACCATCGCTTTGTAAGAAGGCGCCCAGTTGTATCTCGCGTCTACCGCATAGGTATCTTTGATCAGACCCGCCTTCTTTTCCTCGTCCGGAACGGACTGCGGAGAAGAAACGTTTTTATCGATCTGTTTTTTCACCGCGTCGCACACTTTATAGAAGGTTTCGAGGCTCCATTCCGCTTTCAGATTATCGAAGGTTTCATACCCGGCAAAACCTTTGCCGTTTTCTCCCTTTACGAGGGCAAGCATGGTTTTGTTCACGAAGGTAACGACGCGGTTATAGTCTCTCGGCATGAACCACACGCCTTCGTCCTGAGAATCGTAGTGGGTCGAATCGACGACTTCGGAATAAAGATCATCGAAGGAAAAATCGGCGTCGGCTGCGGCATACGATCTTAAATCGACGAAATGCCCTCTCGAAGAATACGCCGCGTGCTGATCGCCCGTGGTGAAAACGACATCCGGGAAGGAATCGTTCTGCACGTAGTTATCCATCGCCGTCGAATAGCCGCCCGCAATGGGTTCGAGGTTCACGACGATATCGGGATATTTATCCTGAAATCCTTTTTTGTATTTTCTGAAAATCTCCTGCTCGGTACTCGTTCCGAGAATGCCGACCTTCAGCACGACTTTGGCGGTCGTGTCTTCCCCGTCGTTATCGTCGAACGGATTGTTGTTGCCGCAAGCCGCAAACGTAAAGCAGGTCGCGACGGCAAGAAGGGACGCAATTAATTTTTTCATATCAGACCTCCCGGTTTATTTGACGAAAATTTTGCACGATCTGAAAGGCACGGTCACGCGGACGTAATCTCCGTCTTCCGTATAATCCTGCGTTTCTTTTCCGTCAACGTAAACTTTCTGTTTCGAATTCTTTTTCAATGTTACCTGCAATTTCAGGTTTTCCGTTTTTCCTCTCACATAGGAAACCTGCACGAAATCTTCGCCGATCGAGAGATCGTAATCGACGCCGCGATAGCGAAGGTTTTCCATTTTCCACCAGTCGAGGGAATCGGGAAGAGAGGGCTCGACGGAAAGCACGCCGTAATCGTCGCTCGAAATACCAAAGAACCCGTACGGGATCGCGGCAAGCATCAGAGCGGATTCGAGGAACTCCTCGTCAAGCCCGATACCGCCGGCGGTACCGGCGCCCTGCATCACGATGCCGATCTGCGAATAATATTCGCGGTAGAAGTTCTTGGGGTTGGAAGAGTCGACGCCCGCGGCGTCGGCAACCTTTTTCACCTTTTCGTACCACGTCTGAATGCCCTTCAGTCTTTCGAAGCCGTTATTCGCCCCGTAAGCGGAAATTCTGGACATCATGTCGTAATAGCTGAGATACATGATGGCGCCGCCGTCCTGCACCTGTCCGCCGAACGTGTTCGTGCCGCCCCAGTTCCAGACGTACTGATTGATGTTTCTGACCGTAGTGGAACGTGGCGCGAACTCGAAGTCGTAAATACCGAGCGTGCCTTCGTCGTTGAAGGAACCGTCGGCGTTGAGCCTCGTTCCCGTAACGCCGGAGGCGTAATTGCCCTCTTTCGCTTCCGGCGAGTTGCCGGGCGCCGCTTCGGCGTCTTCCGCGACGATGCGTTTACCGCTCACCCAGTCCATGATCTTTTCCGCCTGTTCGTCCGTGCAGATGCCCGCGGCAACCGCTTCGAGGTTGAACATGATAAAGCCGTAATCGATCACTTCGCCGTTCGAATCGAACCCTTCGACGAATCTGCCCTTGCTCTCGTCCCAGAAACCGGTTTTCTCCGTTTTGTTCAGAGGAGCCCGGATCGAAGTTCTGATTTTCCCGAGAAGCCCGGTAAGTGTTTCCGCGGTCTGCGAATAAGTCGCTCCGTTCTTTGCCGAAGCCGTATCCACGGAAGGCATTTCGGCTTCGATGCCCGCCGCCTCAGCCATTCTTTCGAGATAGAGCATCGATTCCATGGCTTTGTAGTAATAAATGTTCGTGTAAAGCCCCTGCGGGTCGCAGGAAATGATATCCCAGTAACCGTTGCCGATGCTCGTGCCGACGTCGGTGTTTTTCGCGCCCTCGTGCCCCACGAAGAAGTCTCTCATGGAGATGAGCCCGTTCCTGCCGCCGCACACGTCGATCAGGAACTCCGCCGCTTTTCTGAACCGCACAAGATTTTCGCGGAGATAATCGTTGTCTCCCGTATATTCGTAATAGGTTTTTGCGGCTCTTAAAAGAAGGGCGTTGTTATTCGTCTGGCGGGTGTCGTACTGTCCGCGGACGTAATTCATTCTCACCGCGCCCTGCACGTTCACGCCTTCTTTCGCCTTCACGGTAATGCGGATGCGGGTGATCGCGTCTCTCGATTCGTCGGAAGTACCCCAGTTCTCGTCGAGATACATCGGCATGTAGATCACTTTATTGAAGGTTGCGCCGATATTCGTAGGATAAGTCGCGAAATCTTTATAAGAAACGGTATACCACTCGTCGCTGCCGTATTTCTGCCACGATACGTAAATATCGTCGTATCCGCTCACGGAACCGATGTTTTTGAAATCGTTCATGCGGATATCGATCTCAAGGAAGGGCGAATGTTTCGGCACGATATAAGTCGTTCCGGGAGAAGTGAACTCCACGGTACCGATCCTCGAACTTTCCACGGAGATCAGCCCGGAAGTCACTGCGGCGGTCGCGTCTTTATCGTTCAGACGTACCGTCCAATCTTCCGCCATGTCGTTATCGTTCCATTCCCAGCCCATGCTTTCGCCGCCGTTGAGCGCGTAATCGGGGAAAGGCCAGCCCTGTCCGAAGTAGGTAGTCGGCTGTCCGAGGTTCGGCTGGAGCGATTCCTTGTTCGACCACACGTAACCGAAGCGATCCACGGGGACGCTCGTCGTCCAGTCTTTGATCATGGCATAACGATCGTCCGGAACGGAGGTTTCCGAGTCGAAGTACATCAGGCTCATCGCTTCCCATTCCTTATTGAACATAACGGAATTGCCGAGCGAAAGAGAACCGATCCTCATGTCGTCGTAGCGGAGATGGCGATGAAGATAATCGTTTAAAAAGGAGTCGAGCCCTTCGTCGGAAGAAGAAAACTTCAGCATGGTGGAAGACCCCGATTCTCTTTTATAAACGTAGTCTTCTTTCGCGGTCGTTTCTCCCTTGTTGCCGCAGCCGCATGCAAAAAGCATGCAGGCTGCCGCGCCGAGGGCGATCAGGCGTTTGGATTTCATAAATTAATTACCTCGTATAATTAAATAGTAGTAGTTTTTAACGTTCCTCTCCAAGAACGGCAAAAATGTGCTATACTGTTAGAAGATACTGTGGATCAGTTTTAATCACCTACCGCACGACGGTTTT
>CABUWK010000059.1 GCA_902495325.1 uncultured Acidiphilium sp. | reverse complement strand
GAAAGCGAAGAACGCATACATAAAGGTTTTGCTCTTGCTCAACCGCAACTAACTGATTTATTTAGCTAAACCACCAAAAAATTTACAAGGTGTTTACACAAAATTCTTGACATTACCTATTAAGACAAGGCGGTTATGTGGAGAATATTGTCTTGTTGAATGATACGACGTCGGCAACAAGAATGGATCGTGAGTTCGGTTTCAGCGTTTTTGCACAAACATACAACGGATATGGTAGTATAGAATTCTTGAATGAAAAAGATGACAATGGTAACATGTTACCGTTTGTTGTAAAAAATGAAAATCAGATTTTATATGAGGAAGAAACGGCGATCGAAGTCAGGGCTGATAAACAGGAAAGCTTATATGTCCTTCCCGGCGGTAAACAGAAATATGTCTTTCAGCCGTATTCTTCGGGGAAATTCCTTATTACCGTACCGTTCGGTGCGGGATTTTCTATTGCGGATAACGCAACGGGAGAAGGAATACAAGTTTCATTGGTCCCGGGGCAGACAACCGAAAAATCACGAAGTTATACGGCAGAGCTGAATAAGCAGACAGAATACCTGCTTACCGTTAACGGAAAAGAACAGATTATAGATCGTATCCGAATTACCTTCAGTCCGGAAAAACTTCCGCGAAAACAGAGTGTTGTTTCCTATAAAGACGAGAAGGAAAAGTATTTTGCTTTGGATGCGGTAGATTCCTATTATTATCTGACAAAGAGCGACGCGTCTTTAAATATGCAACTGCTGGATGAAAATTTAAATCTGATAGCAAGTGCAGATAATTCTTACGAGTTTTATGCGGAGAACAAGGTGAGATATCTTTTTCTGTTCTATGCGAGTGAAAAGATCGGCAATGTATAAATGGAGCTTTGGGAGAGAAAGAAAATTTCGTTTTACGGAAGCGGGGTGGATGAACCGCAGTGGATAGTCAATACGGATCTTTCTTTCATTCTTCCCACGCCATCCCGTGAAGGCTATATTTTTGAAGGTTGGTATTTTAATTCCCGTTATGACGGAGACAAGGCTACTCCCGAATCCGTTTGCGCTTATTCCGGACCGGATGTCAATTTATATGCGCAATGGGAAATCGATTCGAAGAAAATATATCAGATAAACTATGTGATACCCGATACGGTTTATGATGATAAGAACGAGATGATCGATAGCTCATTGATTGAATTTCAGAATCGGATTGACAGTTTTAAAGTGACGGACGAAGTAATTTTGCCGATTCTGAACAGCGAAGCTTATCTTTTTATGGGGTGGTATACCGATAGCGATTTTAAAAACAAAATTACAAAAATACCGCAAGGTACGATCGGGAATAAAACGCTTTATGCGAAAATCGAGCTGAAGGAATTTATTATTTCATTCGATTTAAACGGCGGATCCGGAGATGTGGCTTCTCAACATGTAAAATACGGTAAAGAGATCCAGTTACCGACAGTTTCTCGCGCCGGGTATGCAGGTAATTGGAATGCCTGGAACGGAGAAAAAAGTAATTTCGGGTATGGTTATACCGTGTATAAGACAGAGACGTTGCGGGCGGTATGGCGGAAAATTTATAATATAACTTATCATAATCTGACTTCTTTTACCGTTCAGTATTTCCAGGATTGCTGTTCTTATGGGAAAGAATATTATTTTAACGATATCGGGTTGGATTTGTCTCATCATGGAATCGCAATCTTTAATGACTACAGGCGGGCTGCATTGGATTTTCGCGGATGGTTTGATGATAAAGAATTGACACATCGCGTATTTGTAATTGCAGCAAACAGCAAAAAAGATGTTGATTTATATGCAAAATGGGATTTTTCCGTTTCGCATAGCAGTCAAAGTGAACATCTTGTTACGGATGCCGATCAGTTTGATCAGGTGATAGAGGAAAACCATTTTAGTTTGAATAAAATGGCGGCTTTAACTAAGACAAACCTGATATCTCTTGGCATCAAAGAAGTGACATTTACGATTACTTTCCAAATGAAAGAAAAGAATAACGGTTATCAATATATGTTTTTGTATAATAGCAAAGACAAAGATTCGGCAAAATGTTTTTATTATAACGACTATAATTACGGAGGAGGGATAATCAAAAAAGATTACGGAGATGTGAAGGAAGTATTTTCGGTAGCCACTTCGGAAATCGGCAACGATTTCTATGTGCTGTTTGGTGCAAACGGGGCTGGTGCCGATGACTGGTATTACAGAAATCTGACATTTAAAATGGAGTCAAAAAAGAGTTGATGAACAAGAATCATGTTTAATTTGGTCAGCATAAAGAGGACTGAAAACGACGAAAGGAGAAGAATACGTTATTTTGACGAAAGCGGTCGAAATTAAGGGCTGTCATAAAATTATGCCAAATTAAGGGTAGGCTTTTTAAGAAAAGCCAAGGGATACAAAAAGCACGGTATTAACGTCGTGCTTTTTGTTTTGGTCTTTTGGATGAAATGGTTTGTTTATCGGTTTATAGGGGAAGATTTTATTGAGGATAATGGTATTTATGTCCTTTTATTTAAAAAGCCGTATCATTTTGAGATTCTTCCCGGGGCGAAATTTTTCTGTCAGGTCAGAATGACAAAATGATATGGTTTTACGTATCAGGACCCCAAAAGATAGAGGATCATTAAAAAAGCCATTCTCGTCATCCTGAGCCGACCCCCTTGCCCGGATTACGAAGGATCTGAGAATGGCATGCTTCTATTTCTTTTTCCCTCACCTTTCTCAGATTCTTCCCCGGTCCGTCAGGCAGGGCGAAAACTTGGAAGTGTTTCTGAATGGAAACCTTCAATGATAAATGATATGTTTTTATGAGATACCGTCACAAAAGCAAACCGAAGCGGCGGAGCGTATGGAAATTTTTTTACAGAACCCCGCCTGATCGGGTAGACAAAAAAAGGGAAGTGTGATAAAATAAATACAAATGCCGAGCTTACGCTTGCATTCGACGTAAAAAAGGTCGGCGGGCGCCACAGAGAAAGTCGGCAACGCCGGATCTGAATTATCGTCTGTGTTCCGCAATAAGCGGCGTTTAACGGAATTGATCGCCGGTTTGTTTTCGGAATAAAGGAAATTCGCAATGGATAAAGAACCACAGAAAACCGTTGGGCAAATAATTGTAAAATTAAGAAAAGAAAAAGATATGACGCAGGATATTCTTGCGGATCGACTGGACGTTTCGAGACAACAAATATCGAAATGGGAAAACGACGTTGCCTCTCCGAGCGACAAACAGATCGAAAAGATGTGCGGTATTTTTCAGGTGACCACCGATTGTTTTATCGTCAATCAGACGGTAAATGTGATAGAAAAGGAAAAAGTTGCCATAGCAAAGCCGGAAACGACCGATGCGGAAAAGAAGAGAATTGCCGAGATCGAACGGAAAGAGGAAGAAATAAGATCGTTTCGTGCGTTTTATGAAAAGAACGAAAAACGGAAACGACTGATTTTGCTGAAGACCCTTGGTATTCTGTTTTCGGCTACCGGGGCGGTATCCTGCTTTTTTGCCGTAATTTTCGCTTTTACGGCGTTTTCCCGAACGACGGGGATAGAGGTTATCCATACGGCGTCTTATGCGACAAAAGAGCTGGATATATTTCTGATGATCGTAACGGTTGCATGCGTGTTTGCCGCCGTTTGTTTTTTCAGAAAATATAAAAAAGTAAAAAATCAAAAAGAGGGGGAATAATCCCCCGGGGAGGTTATGTTGAAAAAATTTCAAAAAGTGCTCGGCGTTTTTTGCGCCGCCTGCATGCTCGCCGCATCCGTTTCGGCTATGCCCGTCGCGCATGCGCAAACCAACCTCAGGAATGAGTGTGGGATCTCTGCTACGGGAGAGAATATCGAACCCCGCGGCCTTTTCGTTAATGTTTCGATTGCATTGGATTGCGGAAACGGAAAAGTCTGGGTGACGGCGAAAAATGAATTTACTCTTTTCCCCGCTACGGTAAAGGTGGAACTGGAGCTGTATTCGTCCGATGCTTACTGCAGCAGTTACGAACAGATGACGCTGGTCGATAAAAAAACGGTCGACGATCTTAACATCGGCGAATCGTTTAAAGCTGAGGCGTTTACCGGAGGGGAAACGAAATATTGGTGCGGCAGAATGAAATACAGGGTAGATAAAAAGGACTGGAAGTCTTCTGTTACGGGGATGTATCATATCGACGGAAACGGAAATGTGATAAAATAACAAGCAGGCTCGGCATCCGCTATCTTTGATTACCTTAAAGGCTTCTTTATGGCAAAAAAACAAATAGCAAGGCTGAGGACGGCGAATGCCGAGACTGAAATAAAAATACCGCAATAAGTCGATTATTGCGGTATTTTTTATTGCGTTCGATTCAGTTTGTCAATTTCCAGTCGATTTCGCCGAGCCCTTTTGCCTGCAGAAAGGCATTGGTCTTCGAAAAATGACGGCACCCGAAAAATCCGTTGTAACAGGACAGCGGGCTCGGGTGAGCGCATTCGAGGATCAGGTGCTTTTCCCCGTCGATCAAAGGTTTTTTAGCCCTTGCGTTCCCGCCCCAAAGGATAAACACCATCGGCGTTTCGCGGGCGGAAAGCCTGCGGATCACTTCGTCGGTAAATTCCGTCCAGCCGCAGTTTTTATGCGAATTTGCCTGCGCGCGGCGCACGGTGAGCGTGGTGTTGAGAAGAAGGACTCCTTCTTTCGCCCATTTCGTGAGATCTCCGCTTTCCGAAGGGTCGTAGCCGAGGTCGCTTTTCATTTCTTTGAAAATATTGACAAGCGACGGCGGTTTCGGAACCCCTTCTTTCACGGAAAAACAAAGCCCCTGCGCCTGCCCCGGTTCGTGGTAAGGGTCCTGCCCGAGAAGCACCGCCTTCACTTTTTCGTACGGGGTAAGTTTAAAGGCGTTGAAAATATCGTACATAGACGGATAAACGGTATAATTCGAGTATTCCTTTTTCAGAAACCCGCGGATCTTTTTATAGTTTTCGCTTTCGAATAAATCGGCGAGAATGCCGTCCCAATCGTTACCTATCGATACCATTTTTATCCTCGAAGTTCAGTTTTTCGCGTTCGATGTAAACGGGGCGTTGCTTGAGTTCTTCGTACATGTAGCCGAGATAGACGTTCGTGATGCCCGACAGGGCGAGAACGACCGACGAGCAGAAAACGATCGCGGGGAAGAGCCATGCCGCGACGGGAAGCGTTTTCCCGATACAGGTGAGAACGATAAACGCGACGAAACATGCGAGCGAAGCGAAAATGCCGAGTTTTCCGATTTTCCCCGGGATATGCAGCAGTTTCGGACTGTACGGCACGATGCCGGATTCGGCAAGGCGCATCAGTTTTTTCATGGTGTATTTCGTTTCGCCGGCTAAACGTTCGTCACGGTCGAAACAGACTTCTGCCGTTCTGAAACCGACCCAGGTCGCCTGTGCGCGAAGATAGCGCGAACGTTCGGGAAGGTTTACGATCGCGTCGATCACCTTTCTGTCGTACAGCTTGAATTCCCCGGTGTTTGCGGGCACGTCCAGCCCGGAAAAGTCCTTCAATACTTTCATAAACAGCGTGGACGTGAATTTTTTCAGGAAAGTTTCGCCTTTTCTCACGTTACGTTTTCCGTGCACGATGTCGTAGCCTTCCTTCCATTTGGCGATCATCTGCGGGAAGATCTCGGGCGGATCCTGAAGGTCGGCGTCGATGCAGATCGCGGCGTCTCCCGAAGCGTTTCTGAAACCGCAGAGAAGCGCGGCTTGCTGCCCGAAGTTCCGCGAGAAGAAAACGGCTTTTATGCGCGGGTCTTTCGCGCAGTATCCGCGGAGCATGTCTTCGCTGCCGTCCTTGCTGCCGTCGCTTACGGCTACGATTTCGAACGGCAACCCTATGGTTTCCATAACGGGAATCACCCGCCCGAAAAAGCGCGGGAGAGATTCTTGTTCGTTGTAGACGGGTGTGATGATGCTGATTACAGGTTTTTCGGTCATTCCGGACCCCCTTTCGGAAAGCGTTTCGTCCGCCGGGATCGTTTTTCCGGGGATCCGTTTCCGGCTTTCGTTCCGGAAAGCTTTCGCAGGTTCCCTCTGCGGAAAATCGTTTGCGGCGGCAACGCCTGGCTTTATATACCGCTATTTTACCATTTCGCGCACGGTTTGTAAATCTTTCGTCATCGTTTTCGGGATAATTTTCTCAATTTTCTCAATTCGTTTTGACTTTTTCCGAAATTTATTATATAATGAATCCGTAAAACGGAAAAGAGAGGGAGATTTCCGTCCGTTTTCCGATATGGAGGAACCATGGATTACAGAGTCATTTACGATAATTGGATCACGAGCCCCTATCTGTGCGCGGAAGGTCTTGCCGAACTGACTGCCATCAAAGACGATCCGAAAGAGATCGAATACGCTTTCGGCGCGGAACTCGAATTCGGTACCGCCGGCATGCGCGGGCTGATCGGTTACGGAACGAATAAAATGAATATTTACACCGTGCGCAGGGCTACGCAGGGTCTGGCGGAGTTTATCAAGGCGAACGGTCCGCAGGCGATGCGGCGCGGCGTGGCGATTTCTTACGATACGAGAAACAAATCGACGGAATTTGCGAAAGCTTCCGCCGGGGTATTGCTTGCCAACGGGATCAAAGTTTATATTTATCCCGAGCCGAGACCCGTTCCCATGCTTTCCTATGCCGTGCGGAAAACGAACGCCTTTGCCGGAATTATGATCACCGCGTCGCACAACCCGAAAGAATATAACGGGTATAAGGTGTATGGCGAAGACGGGGCGCAGATGTCCCCCGAAGCCACGGCGGAAGTGGTGAAATATATTTCCGCCATCACCGATTATTTTTCGGTGAAAGAAGCGGAGATCAAAGGGATCGCACCCCGCAATTCTTCCGAAAATCTCGTCGTTCTCGGGAAATTCTTCGAAAGAGGGTATTATAACGAGATCCTTAAGCTGACCCTTTCCCCCAGGGCGGTGAAAACGGTCGGGAAAGACATCAGGATCGTGTATACGCCCGTTCACGGCAGCGGTTACGTCCCCGTGACGACCATTCTGAAAAAAATGAAGATCAATGCGACGGTCGTGGAGGAACAGGCAAAGCCGGATATCAACTTCTCCACGGTAGCCGTGCCCAATCCCGAATTCAAGGAGACCCTTTCCATGGGGATCGCCCTTGCCGACAAGATCAAGGCGGACGTCGTTTTCGGCACCGATCCCGACTGCGATCGTCTCGGCGTTGCCATCCGTGACGACAAAGGGGAGTTCTTCGCGCTGACGGGAAATCAGACGGGGATCCTTCTGCTCGATTATATTCTTCAGCGGATGAAAACCGAAAACAAACTTCCCGCGAACGGAGTCGTCATAAAGAGTTTCGTTTCCACGGGAATGGCAAAGCTGATTTGTCAGGGATATGGCGTAGAGCTTGTCGAAACGCCCGTCGGATTCAAATTTATCGGCGAAAAAATCAAAGAATACGAAAAAACGGGGGCAAAAACTTTCCTGTTCGGGTTCGAAGAGAGCTGCGGATATCTCCGCGGAACGCACGCCCGCGACAAGGACGCCGTCGTGGCGAGCATGCTTTTTGCCGAAATGTGTTGCTATTATCAATATATAGGTAAAACGGTTTACAGAAGACTTTGCGAAATTTACGAGAAATTCGGCTATGTGCTGGACGAAACGGACAGCATCAAGTACTCCGGACTTTCCGCAATGAGCGAGATGAACGCCGCGGTCGACCGCATGCGCGGAAAAACCGTTTCTTCGATCGGAATTTTCGCCGTGGACGCGGTGCGAGACTATCTCTCCGGTGTCCGCACGTGCGGAAAAGATACGGTTGCCCTCGATATCAAAGGGGTGAATTGCCTGTATTACGAATTGCAGATCGGCGGATTTATCTGTCTTCGTCCGAGCGGAACGGAACCGAAACTGAAAATTTACTATTCGGTTCGCGCCAAGGATAAAGAAAGGGCGGAAAAAGAGCTTGCCGAACTGAAAGAGAACTTCAATAAACTGCTGGCGGAATAACGGGCATTGTCGTCTTTCCCGCCGGCGGATGCTGCGCCGTGCTTTCCGGAAGAGAGGTTT
>CABUWK010000058.1 GCA_902495325.1 uncultured Acidiphilium sp. | reverse complement strand
TTTGATCCTCTAGTAGTTGGTTTATTGTGGTTAATTAATTATACTACTTTTGGAGCCTCTGGCTCTTTTTTTATTCACTGTTTGTTTTTCCAAAACACCAAAAATTATGATGAACCAAATTTTATTCTCGTCATCCTGAGCCGACCCCGTAGACCTACCCCGCGAAGGATCTGAGAATGAAATTTTAAATTTGCCGGATTGCTTATCGCAGAGGAAGAAGCTATCTCCGTATGAAAATGCGAATATAATTAAAAAAATATGCCTTGAGATCCTTCACCGGCAGGGCAAGGGGCAGGATCGGGATGACAAGGCATGCGTTGAAAAAAGACTTTAACGAAGAAAATGCCTTGAGATCCTTCACCGGCAGAGCAAGGGGCAGGATCGGGATGACAAGGCATTCGTCGCTAAAAAAAGTTATGGATCATTCGGACACGGCGGGAAGGGCAGAATTATGAAAAACGATCGTGATATCCGTACCCACGCCGATTTTCGACGTGATCGAAAGATCGGCTCCGTAAATTTCGCAGATGTGTTTCACGATGGAAAGCCCGAGCCCCGTGCCGCCCGTTTCGCGGGAACGGGATTTGTTTACGCGGTAAAACCGCTCGCAGATCCTGCCGAGGTGTTCTTCTTCGATCCCGATGCCGTCGTCTTTCACCGTCATCGAGACGGAATTGTCTTCTTTGGCGATAATAACGGAAACGTGACCGCCCGCGTTGTTATAGCGGATGCCGTTTTCTGTCAGATTTTTAAGGAGTTCTACGGCATGTTCTCTTTCGAGAAACGCTTTGCCTTCGCCCGAAACGGAAACGCTCACTTTTTTCTCGTTTGCCAAAGGAGCAAGGCTTTCCGCAACTTCACGCGCGGTGGCGGCGAGGTCGACGGTAACGGGGGAGAGGGGACGCCCGCTTTCCAGCTTGGAAAGATCGAGCATATCGTTAATAAGACTGATGATACGGGAAACTTCTTTATCGATTTTTTGCGAAAATTCTTTCACTTTGTCGCCCGATGGTTCGAGAGCGATCATATCGTTGAAAGCCTTTACCGCAGTGAGGGGAGTTTTCAGTTCGTGCGAAGCGTTCGCGAAAAATTCGCTTCTCATCCGTTCTCCCGTTTTCATTGCCGTAACGTCGCTTAATACGATCACGGTATAGCCGTTTTCGAGTGGTTTCACGTTAACGAGATAGATTTTTCCGTCCTCGGAAAACTCGAAATGCCCGTCTTTACCCGTTTTCAGCGTTTCGGATACGGCTTTGTTGAAGTCGGGGTCGGCGGAAAGCACGGTGTAGCGTTTTCCTTCCGCTCCCACGGGGAAAATGCGCGTCGCATTGCGGTTGATCAGGCTTACGTTGTCTTCCGAATCCAGCGCGACGATTCCGTCGGAAACGTTGTCAAGGATATAATCGAGTTTGGCTTTATCGTCCGTTGCGTCGCGAAGGGCGATCTTCAGTTTTTCGCTGATATCGTCGATCTCGGACAGCATGGCGTTGACCTCGCCGTCTCTCGAGTGGCGCACCGTTTCGTGATAAGTGCCGTTGTTTACGGCAACCAAGTTGTCCTTGATTTCCCGAAGGGGTTTCACGATTCCCGCCGTCATGAAGAAACTTGCGATGAAAGAGAGAAAGAGGGCGCACAGAAGTACGTAAACCATGGATGGCACCGTCTTTTTTACGTAATTATTTACGCTGGCAACGGGAACGGCGGCACGTACGATCACAAAGCTTTCTCCGACGGGAACTTTCAGCGCGTAATACACCATATCCTGATCGAGGGTAGAGCTGTAACGGGTGTAAACCTTAGGTTCTCCCTTTACGGCGGCGATAACCTCATCGCGGTCGAGGTGATTTTTTCCTATGATCGAGGAATCTTCGCTGTCCTTTAAAACGATGCCTTTTTCGTCGATGACGGTGATACGGATATCGTCGGGCACGTTTTCGGTTATGTTGTCGTTATAGTTCGCCGCATAGATTTCCGTTACGGCAACGATTTCTCTTTCCGCTTCTTCGTAATGAGATTTTTTGCTTGCGCCGATACCGGTAAAAAAGACGGCAAGCGTGGCTATCGTCAGAAGAACGACGCTAAAGATCAGTATTTTATTTTTCATTTCAACGAATAACCGACTCCGCGGACGGTAACGATTTCCGCTTCCGAAGAGTTCAGCATCCTCCTTAAATCAGCAATATGAATGTCAAGAGTTCTCGTTTCTCCGTAATTCTTTCCCCAAACGTCGTCAAGCAGGGAATCGCGGGCGAGAACCTTTCCCGCATTGAAAACGAGCAGTTTCAAAAGATCGTACTGTTTGGGTGTGGCGGAAACGGCGGCTCCGCCTACGGAGACGGTGTGGGTCTCGTCGTCGATCGTAACGTCTTTGTAGACGATTTTTTTCGGCGTTTCCTTACGGCGAAGTTTTGCGTTGATCCTCGCGACGAGTTCCAGCACGCCGAAAGGTTTCGCCATGTAATCGTCTGCACCGAGGTTCAATCCTTTCACCTTATCGATCTCGGTATCCTTGGCGGAAACCATGATAACGGGGATCTCTGCCGTGGAGGGATCTTCCTTCAGATCGGCGAGAATGGCGTAACCGTCAAGCCCGTCGAGCATGATGTCGAGAATAAACAAATCGGGCAATTCTTTTTCCGTTGCGGCGAAAAGAGATTTTCCGTCCGGAAAACATTCCGTGCGGAAGCCCGCCCCCGTGAGAGCGAAAGAGTATACTTCACGGATGGACTCTTCGTCGTCAACGCAATAGATCAGTTTTTTCTCTTCCATGGTATCTCCTTGTTATCAGCCCGGTTTATGATAGCCCGTAGCGGCATATTCCACCCATTCGCCGATATTGACGGCGTGATCGCCGATTCGTTCGATGTATTTTGCGATCATCATGAACAGAATTGCCTGATCGGCGTTGTCCGCGTTCTGCCGGATCAGCGCGATCAGGTCGTTTTTCACCGTTTCGAATAGTTCGTCCACGCGATCGTCTCTTTTATCGAGTCCGCGCGCCGTTTCGAGATCGCGGTTGATGTAGCTGGTTACGCCGTCCTTCACCATCGATATGGCAAGTTTTGCCATCATTTCGATATGAATCGGTTCTTTGATGAACTTTTCCCCTTTGAATTGCAGGGAAAGTTCGGAAATATCCGCAGCCTGGTCGGCGATCCTCTCGAGATCGGTGATCATCTTGAGCGCGGCGGAAACTTCGCGGAAATCGCTTGCCACCGGGTGCTCCATCAGAAGAATTTTCAGACAATCCTGCTCGATGTCTCTTTCCAGGTGGTCGATGTTTTTATCCTCGCTCATTACTTCGCGGGCAAGACCGTCGTCCCGCTGTTTTAAAGCGTTGATCGATTTTTCGATGGCAAGCTCGGTCGCGTGGCACATTTCCACAAGTTTATTGAACACGTGGCTGAGTTCGTTTTCGTATTTGTTTCTGATACTCATAGTATATCCGATTTATCTCCTTTTTTCAAGTATTTTCGGGAAATTTCCCTCGGGAAATCTCTTTTTCCGCGGAAAGGGAAAGGATCAGCCGAATCTGCCCGTGATATAATTTTCCGTCCGTTTATCCCGCGGGGAAGAGAATATTTTTTCGGTATCGTCGAACTCGACGAGTTCGCCGAGCAGGAAAAACGCCGTTTTATCGGCAATTCTCGTTGCCTGTTGCATGTTGTGCGTAACGATGACGATGGTAAGGCTCTTTTTCAGCTCTTCCATCAGCTCTTCTATTTTGCCCGTGGAAATGGGATCGAGAGCGGAGGTCGGTTCGTCCATGAGAAGGATCTTCGGGCTTGCCGCAAGAGAGCGGGCGATACAAAGACGTTGCTGTTGACCGCCGCTCATGCCGAGCGCACTCTGACCGAGCCTGTCCTTTACTTCGTCCCAGATGCTCGCGCGGCGAAGAGAAGTTTCCACGATCTCGTCGAGCTCTCTTTTTTTACGGACGCCGAACGTTCTCGGCGCGTAGGCGATGTTGTCGTAAATGCTCATCGGGAAGGGGTTCGGTTTCTGGAATACCATGCCGACGTTCTTTCTCAGCATGTTAACGTCCGTATTTTTGTCGTAAATATCACGGTTGCCGATCCTGAATTCGCCGGTGATCTTACAGCCTTCCACAAGATCGTTCATGCGGTCGAAGCACTTGATAAAAGTTGACTTGCCGCATCCGGAAGGTCCGATAAATGCCGTCACCTTACGGGCGGGGATCTCTGCGTTGATATCTTTCAGGGCGTGAAAATCGCCGTACCACAGATTTGCGTTTTTTACCGATATGTTCATTCCGAAGGTTTCCGTGTTCTGTTTATCTTTTGCCATTTTTAACGCCTCTTAGTTTTTTATCGAGTTTTGACGCGAGAAGTTCCGCGATCAGGTTGAGAGCAAGTACGATGACGATGAGTACGACAGCCGTCGCGTATGCCTCGTTCATATACCAACCTTCGCCCGAGAGTTGATACAGGGCAACGGCGAGCGTTGCACCGTGGTCGAAGATGTCCGTCGGTACGGAAGCGATCATCGATCCCATCGTGTAAAGGAAGGGCGCGGATTCGCTGATGATACGCCCCATCGAAAGGATGATTGCGGAAAGGATGCCGGGCATTGCCGAGGGAAGCACGATCTTGAAGATCGTTCTCGTTTTGCTCGCGCCGAGGGCGAAACTGCCTTCGCGTAAGCCGCCCGCCACCGATTTCAGACTTTCTTCCACCGAACGGACGATCGTCGGGAGAAGCATCATGGAAATGGTGAGCACGCCGGCAATAATGCTGTTTGATCCCTTGATCCATTTTACGAAGGTGATCATGCCGAAAAGCCCGAACACGATAGAAGGAACGCCGCTTAATACGTCGATCGAAGTGCGAATGATCTTCACGAAAACGTTTTTGTTGTCCGTATACTCGTTCAGAAAGATCGCCGTCATAATGCCGACGGGTACGGAGATAAGAAGCCCGAGCACGACCGCCCACAGTGTGGAGACGATCGCCGGCAGAATGGTGATCTTTTTGCTTGCGAATTCGTATTTCCCGTAAATAAGGGAAGGATTTTTAATGAGATAAGGCAAGCCTTTCGCGAGGATAAAACCGATCACGAGGAAGAGCATAAGGCTCGAGACCGTTCCCGCCACGACCGATAAAATCTTACCGATCGTCGGCGCGGGGAAGCGATAGCCGAGAGAGCGGAAAAATTCTTTTACCGCGGAGAATTTCTTATCGAAAAATTGTCCGATCGCGTTTTCCGTTTTCTTTCTCGTCGTGATCGCCTTAACCGCTTTGCCGGAGATCGCGCCGAACAGAAGATTGACGATAAGAACGAAGATCAGCAGGATAACGCCCGTCGCGATGAGCGCGCCTTCCTGTAACTCGCCCGCATAGCCCATTTCGAGCGCGATGTTTGCCGTCATTACGCGGAAGGAGGAGAAGAGCCCTTCCGGGTAAGCCGCGGAGTTGCCCGCCACCATGATGACAGCCATCGTTTCACCGAGCGCTCTTCCGATGCCGAGAACGAGGGAAGCAACGATCCCCGATTTCGCCGCGGGAGACATGATGCGGAAAACCGTTTCGCTTTTGGTTGCGCCCATGGCGACGGAACCTTCGTAATAGGTGCCTGGCACGGCTTCGAGAGAGGTGCGGGAAAGGGATACGACCGTCGGCAGGATCATGATCCCGAGGATGATCGACGTGGCGAGCAACCCGCTGCCGTTGTTCGGCGCGATAAGGGCGAGTTTCGGCAGAAGAAACACGATCCCGAAAAATCCGTACACGACGGAGGGTATACCCGCCAGAAGATTGATGACGGAAGCCAAAGGCTTTTTCAATCCCTTCGGACAATAAAACGCAAGGAACACCGCCGTGAAATATCCGAGGATCCCGCCGATCAGCAGGGCGCCCGCCGTTGCGGCGATGGTACCGACCACCATGGTGAAGATCCCGTACGTTCCGCGAGGATCGGCGTAAGTACCGGTAGAATCGGGGATCCATTCATCGCCGAAGAGGAATTGAAAGAATCCGATCTTTGCAAATGCCGGCGCGCTTTTTATGATCAGGAATGCGAAAATTGCGACGACGCAGACCGTACATACGATCGCCGCCGTCGCAAAGACTGCCTTCCCGATTTTATCGATTTTGTTTCGTGCAGTCATATAAGTTTTCCTTATTTGTTGATCTCGCTGAACTTCGTGATCTCGCCGGTATAGATTTTGTAAAGCTGAGCGAGGGTGAGGTTTTCGATCGTATTTTCTTTGTTCAGGATCACGGCAACCGCGTCAAGGCAGATGTTCCAGCTGTCAAGCGCTTCGTCTTTTACCGCGGCGGAGGAAAGCCCGATCACATTGCCGACGGAATCGTCTTTCGCGGCGGCTTTGCCCTTGGAAGATCCTTCGAGCTGTACGTCGAAGATGGTTTCCGCTTTCACGTTATACAGTTTTGCATATGCCGCGCATTCCGCAAGGATAACGGCTTCCATCGAGGTGGATCCGCGGATCACGATCTTGTCTCCCGCGGGAAGAGTTTCCTGTTTGGCAAACGTTACGACGGCTGTGCCGCGCTTCGCTTCGTCCGCAAGGTAGATCACGCCGGAATCGTCGCAAGCCTGTTTTGCGTTTTCGCTCTTCAGGAATGCCATAAAGTCGTCGGCAAGAGCATGAGCGGGTTTGTTTTTCTTCGTCATGAGAACGAAGGGTCTCTGGATCTTATAGGTGCCGTTAAGAACGGTTTCCTTGCTCGGGGAAACGCCTTCCACGTTTGCGACTTTCACGGTGTCGTTAACGGAACCGAGGGAAATATAGCCGATCGCGTTTTTATCTCCCGCGACCGTCGTGATCACGCCGGAAGTTTTTTCAAGCAGGATCGCTTTTTTCGATGTGTTGAAGTAGTTGTCGCCGCTAGGGTCTTTGCCCTGCAGATAAGTTTTTCCGTCTGCCGTTACCACGGTGTCGAAAGCTTCTCTCGTGCCGCTGGATGCGTCGCGTGCGACGATCGTGATATTCTTCTCGCCGGACGAAATGCAACTTGCAAAAGCAAACAGTCCGAGCGCCGCAAGCGCGGTCGCTATGATCTTAGTAAATTTACCTTTCATGTTTTCTGTTCTCCTTCAGAACGTTTCTTTGTTTTTCTTTCGTTCTTTACGCACATATTATAACGCCTACGGAAAAACGTTGCCACCTGATTTCGGTAAAGAAAATGTAAAGTTTGCGTAAAGTCGCTTTTGTTCTCCTTTTTGCGGGATATTTTAAACTTCCGCGGGAAAAACCGACTTTTTTGTTTTTACGGGATTATGCCGGGCAAGAATAATACGGATCATGGTCTGACGGCGTATTTTTTGGGGCTACCGTAAATTTCCTCCTCCTAAAAAAATATATGATTTGTGATCGTGCAGGCACAACGGAAAATTTTTAAACAATATTGACAAAGTAATAATCGTATGTTAAAATGAAAATAAGGAGTGTAAAACATGAGAAAAGTATTTAAAGTTGTATCGATTACGGCAATTGCCCTTTCGTGTGTTATGTTGCTGAGCGCGTTTGCAATATGGTTGTATACCGGCAATACAGGAAAAATTATCGAAGAAGCTCCGTTTTATAGTTTACAGGCAGCGTATAATAAAGGTTTGATTACAAGGTCAGACATCAAAACGATTGCGCGAAAAAAGAGAGCCAAGGAAGACGCGCGTTTGGATGACGAAAAGAAATCCGCAATCGAGCAGGCGTATAGGTCTCGATATCATTTTGAAGATGTGGAGATTTATTGTTTCGGCGTTTACGGAGACTGTGTCGCTTTTGTAAACAGAGCGGAACTGGCTGCTGCGGTTTGCTGGAAGGAAACCGTTGCCGGCGTAACGATCGAATATGGAAGTTCCCAAAGAATCCTGATTTGGTATGAAAATTAAAAAAAGGGGGAGTTTATCCAGGCTTAGCATTCTCTATTTCCCAAAGGTCAACGGGCGATTTCAGCGGATAACAAAAAAACAAACGGAAAAAGAAATACAAAAGATAATAGAGGAAAATTAGAGCATGAAAAGAGTAAAAACAGTATGTTGGGTGGCGATATTATGCCTGGCTATTCTGCTCGTTGCTTTTTTATTTTATAAGCTTGAATATATAATCTAAGTGCAACACAATTGAAATAGAGTAAAAAAAGAGTGACTCAAAAGAAAAAATCCTATATAATTATGTTTGCGAAGACAAATTAAAGGATTTTTGCAAATGA
>CABUWK010000057.1 GCA_902495325.1 uncultured Acidiphilium sp. | reverse complement strand
TATTTACTACTACAACAACGAGAGAATCTCTCGTAAACTAAAAGGAATGAGTCCCGTACAATACAGAACTCATTCACAAATTTAATATTTTTATGTCTAAACTTTGGGGTTCACTTCAAAAAGCCGCTCCGGCATTTTTTATTTTTGTCGGGATCTTCCGTTTTTTAAAACGTCTGCGCTATTTAAAGCAGAAGCAGGGGAGAGGAAGGTTTTTCTCTTGCGGTAACGGAATATACGTAATCGCCGAGAGCGAAGGTGAGCGTAGTCGCTCCCGCAAGCTCCGGGCGTCCTGACGGCGTATCCCGCTCGAAAACGATCCGCGAAAGATTTTCCGTAATGTTTCCGCCGAAATATTTGACCGCGCTTTCTTTTTTCGTCCATACGGCGAGAAAATCGAAAGTGCTTTTAATTTTTGGGAATTCTTCTTCCGCATAAAAACGTTTCGTCAGTTTTCGGTAATCGTTCAACCGTCTTCCGGTCGGTTCCACGTCGATCCCGACGGGAAAATCGGACACGGCTATCATGACGATCCCTTTTGTGTGAGAGATCGAAAAATGCGGTTTATCGACTCCGAGGCTCGGTTTTCCGTTTTTATTGAACACGAGATCGTCCTCTTTGGCGGAAATGTTCCGATAGCGGGCGAGAATATGAAAAAGCATTTCGTGCGATTTTTCTTTTTCGACGTAAGCGTAATACAGTTCGGTCATAAGCGTTATTTTTTGATCCAGGTAACGGGGTTGATCGCGATCAGCAAGGGATAAATCTCAAGCCTGCCGAGCAGCATCGCGAAGGTCAAAACGAGCTTTGTGAACACGGAAGCGTCCGCAAAACTGGAGAAAGGACCGAACGCTCCGAATGCGGGACCGATGTTGTTGAAACACGAGACGACGGCGGAGAAATTGCTTTCGAAATCGAACTTTCCGTCGATCGAAACGAGAAGAAACAGCCCGAGCAGGGTGACGCAGTAAACGGCGAGATAAGAGCCGAGCGCGCTGATCGTTTCGTTTTCGACGCGTTTGCCTTCGAATTTGATTACGGTGGTCGTGCGGGGATGAACGGCTTTTTTCATTTCGAGACGGATCTTTTTTAAAAGAATGCCCACGCGGGATACTTTGAATCCGCCCGCCGTGGAGCCTGCGCATCCGCCGATGAACATCAGGATGAGCAGGATCGATTTGGAAAAAGTCGACCAGAGGTTGAAATCGCAGGTGGAGAACCCCGTAGAGGAAATGACGGACGTGACCTGAAAGAAGGAGAGCCGAAGGGCTTCTTCCACGTTTCTGGACGTTATGTAAAGGTTACCGGCGATCGCAATCGTGGCAACGAGGATGATGCCGAGATATAAGTGAAGTTCTTCGCTTTTGAAAAGATCTTTGGCTTTTCCGATGAAAACGAGGTAATACAGGTTGAAGTTCACACCGAAAAGAAGCATGAACACGGCGATGACCCACTGACAGTAGGGGGAATAACTTGCGAGACAGTCCGGCTTGATGCCGAAACCGCCCGTTCCCGCCGTGCCGAGGGCATGGATCAGGGCGTCGAACAAGCTCATTTTCCCGAAGAGAAGAAGGATCGTAAGCAGGACGGTCATGCCGAAATAGATGATGTAAAGGATCTTCGCCGTGTCCTTTGCACGGGGAACGAGTTTATCCACCGTAGGTCCCGGCATTTCGGCGCGGAGAATGTTCATGGAACGGTCGCTGGAACGGGAAGTGATCGCCATAACGAACACGAGGATCCCCATGCCGCCGATCCAGTGGGTAAAACTTCGCCAGAACTGTACGCCGTGGCTGAGCGCGGTGACGTCCGCCACAATGGAAGACCCCGTCGTTGTGAGCCCGGAAACCGTTTCGAAAAGAGCGTCGACGTAAGAGGGGATCTCGCCCGAGATCGTGTAAGGGATCGCCCCGAGTACGGACGCCGCAAACCATGCGAACGCGGCGATGATCAGCCCTTCTTTCGCATAGATGTCCCGTTTGACCGGACGGCAGAGACGAAGAAGCAGTTCGCCTGCGGCAAGGGAGATCGCGATGGAGATCGCAAAGGCGATCAGCGCGGTAAATTCGAGATAGATCAGCGATACGACGAGGGGAAACGCCATCAGCGCGGCAAGAAGAATACAAACCTTGCCCGTCGTGTTGAGAATCATTTTGTAATTCATGGCTTATCCCTCTATAATATCTCCGAGATCGTAAAGCCGTTGTCCCGCGGCGATCACGATCACTTTGTCGTTCGGACGGATCACGTCGTCGCCGTTGGGGATGATCGCGTCCTTTCCGCGGATGATCCCGGCAAGCAGAACGTTTTCGCGGAAATGTAACGTTTTCAGGGGGGCGTTCACGAAGGAGAAATCGGGCATTACCTTAAATTCGAGGGCTTCCGCTTCGCCGTTTAAAAGAGAATACAGCGTTTCTACTTTACTGCCGAGGGAGTTGCGGAGCCCGCGCGCGTAACGCACGATGATGTCGGCGGAAATGTCTTTCGGAGAAACAAGACAGTCAAGCCCGAGTTTCTCGGCAAGAGAGGACAGTTCTTCGCAGTTTACCTTCGCAATGACTTTCGACACGTTTCTCGCAAGGGCATAAAAAGAAATCAGAATATTCTGTTCGTCCATTCCCGTAAGCGAAACGAAGGCGTCCGTATCGGCGATCCCTTCTTCGGCGAGCAGTTCCTGCGACATGCCGTCTCCGCAGATCACGGAGACTTTATCGGGAAGGGCGGCGCAGAGCTCTTCGCATTTTTTCTTGTCTCTCTCGACGATCTTCACGTCGATCCTGTTTTTCACGAGAAGATCGGCAAGATACAGAGAGGTCATGCCGCCGCCGAGAATGATGGCGTTTTTGATCGTTTTCTGTTCCGCGCCGAGAACGCGGAGAATTTTGTCGGTATTTTCTTCGGGGACGATCACGCCGATCTTATCCCCTTTGCGCAAAATGAAATTTCCTTTCGGGATGTAAATTTTTCCGTCGCGGCTGACGGTGCAGATCAGAAAACGGGTGCGGATGTCTTTTCTTAAATCGATGATAGACATACCGTCCAGGTTGCTGTCCGCCTTTAAGCTGAGCTCCAGAAGTTCGAGCCGGCGGCTGGAAAACGTTTCCACTTTCAGGGCGGAGGGAAGCTTTAAAATATCGCAAAGGGCTTTCGCCGTCAGCATTTCCGGGTTGATGGACATATCGAGTTCGAGTTGTCCTTTCAGAAATTCCAGGCTGCGGTTTGTGTTGTTCTGCGTGTTGCGGATCCTCGCAACGGTGTGTTTCGCGCCCATGCGTTTGGCTGCGAAACAGCTTAACATATTCAGTTCGTCGAGATTGGTAACGGCGATAAACAGGTCGGCTTTGTCCGTGCCGGCGTCAAGCAGTTTGTCGTATTCCGTACCGTTGCCGCAAATGCACATCACGTCGTACTCGTTGGCGACCTGGGTGACGACGTCGGGATTTAAATCGATGGCAATCAGCTCGTGTTTTTCCTCCACGAGGCTCGCGATGATCGATTTCCCGATTTTTCCGCATCCCACGACCACTATTTTCATACTTTTCCTCCGTTCGGTATTTGAAAACGCTTTGAAAACTCTTTCCGTAACATTATAGCACAACCGGAAAGAATAATCATCCTTTTTAAGGACGATAGGTAAAATTTCCCTGTTTTTTCCCGCTTAAAGCCGGGCGGCGGGGAGTTTCCCGGGGGATAATGCCGTTTTATCCGGGGTTAAAAATCCCATTTCGGGATGAAACTTTCGCCCGAAGAGCCCAGTTCCTGCACGAAATAATCCGTGATGCCGAGATCGAGCAGTTTTTCGTAAACCCGTTCGTATTCCCGCGCGGTGATCGGTCGGCACAGTTCGGGATACTTTTTGTATTCGCCGAAAGGGGTATACTGCGCCATCAGAGAAAGATAGGCTCCGTTTTGTCTGTTTTCCGCAAACCATTCAAGGATCTTTTCGCTGTCTCTCACGCCGAGGGGCATGATCATGTGGCGCACGATCACTCCGCTTTTCATCATGCCGTCTTCTCCGAAGACCGTTTTTTTTGTGTTCATCATAAAGGATACCGCACGGCTCGCATAGGAGAAATAATCTCTTCTTCCCGTGTAACGGAAGGAGAGTTCCGGGTCGTAAAATTTGAGATCGGGGAGATAAATATCCACGTATGGGTCGATTAACCTTAAATTTTCAATCGTCTCGTATCCGTGTGTGTTATACACGACGGGGATGTTCGGGCGGTAGAGAGAGAAAGCTTTTACGATACCGTCGAGAAAGTGCGTCGGGGTTACGAGGTTGATGTTATGTACGCCGGATTTTTCGAGCTCGCGGAAGATATCCGCCAGTTCTCCGGGCGAGATCTCCTTCCCCGTTTCGCTTCGGGATAAAACGTAGTTCTGACAAAAAACACATTTTAAACCGCATCCGCAGAAGAATATCGTTCCCGATCCCTTCGTGCCGCTGACCGGCGGTTCTTCGAACATGTGCGGGTAATATTTGGCGATGCGCATCGCGTACGTTTCGCCGCACGCGCCTTTTTGTTCCGTGCGGTCGATCCCGCAACGCTTCGGACATAAATAACAGGGCTTTCCCATAGTCTGACCTCTCCCGTTCGCGGGTGACCGAATCTGCTTGAAATACTGCTTGAAATATTGTATCATGCCGAAAGAAAATTGACAATCGTTTTATTATGGTGTATAATAAATTTACCGTAGAAAATGTCGGTTCTTTTCTTCGTTTGCCGTCGGCGGTTTTCCCGCCCGGTTCGGATGATCGGCGTTGCCTTGCGGGAAACAGACCACAAATATCCGGAAAGAAGGAATAAACAGCATGAACAAATTTTTTACAAGCGAAAGCGTGACGGAAGGGCATCCCGATAAGATCTGCGATCAGATTTCGGACGCCGTCCTGGATGCGATTCTGGAAAAAGATCCTTACGCCCGCGTCGCGTGCGAGTGCGCCACTACGACGGGGCTCGTTCTCGTGATGGGAGAAATTTCCACGAACTGCTATGTAGATATTCAGCAGGTCGTGAGAAAAACCGTCCGGGAGATCGGGTACGACCGCGCGAAATACGGGTTCGATTGCGACACCTGCGCGGTGATCTCATCCATTCACGAACAGAGTGCGGATATCGCGCTCGGCGTGGACAATTCGGTGGAACACCGGATCTCGGGAGACGAAGCCGACCGTTTCGGCGCGGGCGACCAGGGAATGATGTTCGGTTATGCCTGTAACGAAACGGAAGAATATATGCCGATGGCGATCACGCTTGCCCATAAACTCACAAGAAGGCTGACCGAAGTGCGGAAACAGGGCATTCTCGATTATCTCCGTCCCGACGGGAAGAGCCAGGTGACCGTGGAATACGAAAACGGAAAGGTGAAGAGGATCGACACCGTAGTCGTTTCTACCCAGCACGGCGAACAGGTCACGACGGAACAACTTCGCGCGGACGTGAAAAAATACGTCATCGAAGAATGTCTTCCGGAAGATCTTCTCGACGAGAATACGAAATATTTTATCAACCCCACCGGAAGATTCGAGATCGGCGGACCGCACGGAGACAGCGGTCTGACGGGCAGAAAGATCATTGTGGATACTTACGGCGGAAGTTGCCCGCACGGCGGCGGCGCGTTTTCGGGGAAGGATCCCACCAAAGTGGACAGAAGCGCGGCTTACATGGCGCGTTATATCTGCAAAAACGTGGTGGCGGCGGGGCTTGCCGACGAATGCACCTTAGAGGTCGCGTATGCGATCGGCGTTGCGAAGCCGGTATCCCTTTTCGTGAACACGAAAGGAACGGGAAAGCTGCCGGACGGCGAAATCGCCGATATCGTTTCCAAAGAGTTCGATCTTCGCCCCTATTCGATCATAAAAACGCTCGATCTCCGCAGACCCATCTACCGTCAGACGGCGGCTTACGGTCACTTCGGAAGAGATATTTTCCCGTGGGAAAAGCTTGACCGTGTGGAAGATCTGAAAAAATATCTCAAGAAATAACGGGCGCAAACCGGATTGTTTGCAATGAAAAACGCCGCGATAAGTTGATTATCGCGGCGTTACCTTTCTCACGTTCTTCCCGGGTCCGTCAGGCGGACCGGGAAAGAATGACGGGAAAGGCAGAACGGTTTTTGTTATCATGCAATCGGGGGAAAATATGCCTTGTCATCCGGAGCCTGCTTGCCTTTGCCCGTGAAGGATCTCAGGACGTATTTTCGTTCCGATCGCGAAAAATTACAACAGGTCTACAGGACGGAACGACAAAACGATATGGTTTTACGAGAAGCGATCTCAACACGAAAAGACGGACAAAACATATCCGTCACGCATAAAATATACGCCGCACGGAAACTCCGTCCGGTTCCCGATTTTTATTCGGTACAGGAAAGACAGTCAGACCGTTTCCGATCCTGTACGGGAAATCAACGGTTGAACAGCTCTTTATACGATTTGCTGAATTTTACGACGGGCGATTTGCATGCGGGGATCACGACCTTTTCTCCCGTAAGCGGGTTCACGCCGTCCCGTTCGTTCTTGTCTCTTAAATCAAAGGTCGCAAAACCGGAAATGTGAACGTATTCCCCTTTCTTCAAAGAATCGGTGACCGTGTCGAGAAAGGCGTTGAAATAAGTTTCGGCGTCTTTGATCGTTACGCCGAGAGAGTCGGCGTAGGCTCTGATGAATTCACTTTTGTTCATGAAATACCTCCGTGGACCGTTGCCGGGAAATCCCGACGAAACAATTTTTCGGGACAGGCAACCGAAACGGGTTTCCGGCTTGTCCGTCGATTGAAAGAAAAACGGCGCGCCGATTTGACCCGAACTCTGTTATTATTATAGCATATTCCGGAAAATTTTCAAGGGGTTTCCGAAAATTTCTTGTCGTTTTCCGAAAATTTTATATACACTTGACAAAACTTTCATAATATATTAAACTATAGGGGTAGTATCGGTCGTCAGAATCTGTCGGAAAAGACCATTTTTTCCCTTTTTGCGGAAATATCCGGCGGATCGGGATCCTTCGGATAAGGCGACAACGGGGAAAGGTTTTTCATGCAAAAAGATTTATGGATAGAAAAATTACAGAGCAAACGCCGCCATACGCGGGTGAAGGCAATCAGAAAGCTTGCGAAAGCGGGGGCGTTTGAACACTATGACGAAATTCCGGAAACGCGCAACGTGAACGTTCAGTTCCGCACCTGTTATTCGGGATTCGATCGCATGCCCGCTTTCGTTGCGTACTATGCGGCAAAGTTTTCTCAGCCCGTGTTCGGCATGGTCGATTACGCTTCGCTTGCCGGGGCGGAAGAGCTGCGCCTGAGTTGCCGCGAAACGGGCGGCGTGTATTTCTGCGGCGCGGAAGTGTACGTGAAAACCGCTGGCGGAGAGAAGATCCGCGCGACGGCGTTCGGCGTGCCGAGAAAACTCCGCAAAAAATTTCATGCCGCGCTCGCGCCTTATCGCGACGCACACCGGGATTACGTTCTCGACCTGGCGGGAAAGATCAATGCGCGGCTGAAAAAATACGGCGTGCATATCGACGAAAAGAATGCTTTTTTACCTATGAAAAAGCAGAAAGTGTACGGCGAAAGACTGCTTTACGGCAAATTTGCCGAGGCTGCGATCGAAAAGTATGCAACGGGAGAGGAAATTCTTGCCTTTCTCGACGAAGCGGGCGCGGAGCTTACGGAAGAGATGCGGCTTGCCCTTGCCGACAAGGCGAATCCTCTTTACGAAAACGATCTTGCCTATGCCTTATATCGCGGGTTGAAGATCCGCCGACCGGAAGAGAAGAGCTTTTCGCTAAAGGATTTTGCCTCTCTTTGCGGGAAATTCGGCGCGATCTGTTCGGCGGAAGTTTCCTGTGCGGATCCCGCGGTTTTAAATGAACTTGCGGCGGAAGGGGTAACGTCCGCAACGCTCGCGCTGACCGATGACGAGAAACTCCTTTCCGATTTTTACGACGCCTGTTTTGCCGGCAACCTGATCCCGCTGGCAAGAACGGTGATCGATCATTCCCGCAGGAAAATCGATTCCTATTTCGGAAACGAGGAGCTTTCCCGCAAATATCGGGAAACGGCGCTTGCGATCGTGGGACACGAGATCAGTGCGTCGATCCGCGGAGAAGACGGCATTTTCGGCGAAGAAAGGGGAGAGGGGGCGTCCTCTCTGGCGGGCAGGGTGCGGCTGTATTCCCGCATCGGAAGCAAGGGCGGCAAGATTTAACGGTAGGTTTAGCATTCGCTATCACTAACTATTTTTACGGCGAAAAATCGGTTTATGACTGTGTCAGCCGAGAGAAAAGTGAACGTCATCAAGTTTTAACGGCGCAAAATTCGTAAAATCTTTGTTAAACTCGCTTGTAATACAATCAAGAATAACTGCGCTCGTTTGCCTCGATTTTCCTGAATTTATCGCCGTTAGCCACAGGTGATTGCATTTAAACCCGGTCTTACGCCGTGTTTTTGACTAATACTGCGTTCCGCTCGCGTGTTATACGTTT
>CABUWK010000056.1 GCA_902495325.1 uncultured Acidiphilium sp. | reverse complement strand
TTAGGCTAAGACAAGGCACGCGAACGGGTTAATACTTGACCGTATAAGCCGTGAGCGTAACGAAGTATTAGTCAAAAATACGCCGTCAGACCATGGTTCGTATTATTCTTGCCTGGCATGGCAGCGGGGCGCGGAACGAAAAGCATTGCGGCTTTTCCCCGTTTCCGGAAATAAAAACAAAAGGAATAGAACATTGCCTCTATCGGTCGCGGAAACGGGAACATTAAAAAAAAGGAGATAATAAACATGATCAGAACGGACGTTTACGAAGAAAAAATCAGAGGACTTTACAAGACGCTGGAAGAGGCAGGGTACTCTCTTTGACGTCGCCAATCAGCGCGTTAAATTAAAAGAACTGGAAGCGGAACTCGAAAAGCCGGAAGTGTGGTCGGACGTGAAGAAGTCCGCGCACATCAGCCGCGAGGCTCAGGCGATCCGCAATAAACTCAGCGTTTACGACAATGCGAAAAAAGCCGTTTCCGACGCGGAAGAGATCGTTAACCTTGCCATCGAGGAAAACGACGAAAGCCTTCTGGAGGAAGTAAATTCCGAACTCGAAAAGGCGGAAGCGGATATCGAGGACATTCGCCTTCGCACTCTTCTGCGCGGAAAGTACGACGGATGCAACGCCATTCTGACCCTGCATGCGGGGGCGGGCGGCACCGAAGCGTGCGACTGGACGGAAATGCTTTACCGTATGTATATCTGCTATGCCGAAAAGCACGGCTATAAACTGACGGAGCTCGACCGTCTCGAAGGGGACGGCGCGGGGATCAAGTCGGTTTGTTTCCGCGTGGAAGGCGAAAACGCTTACGGTTACCTCAAATCGGAAAAGGGCATTCACAGACTGGTGAGAATTTCTCCGTTCGACGCGAACGCCCGCCGTCACACGTCCTTCTCTTCGGTAGACGTTATGCCGGAGATCGAAGAGGAAGGGGATATCGAGATCCGTCCGGAAGATCTGAAGGTGGATACTTACCGTTCGAGCGGTGCCGGCGGACAGCACGTCAATAAAACGGAATCGGCGATCCGCATCACGCATATTCCCACGGGGATCATCGTGTCCTGCCAGAACGAACGAAGCCAGGTGCAGAACCGCGAACAGGCGATGCGCATGCTGATGAGCAAACTTCTGGAACGCCGCGAAGAAGAACGGCTTGCCGAAGCGAACGAGATCAAGGGCGAGATCAAAAAAATCGAATGGGGCAGCCAGATCCGAAGCTATGTTTTCTGTCCGTATACGATGGTAAAAGACCACAGAACGGGTTGCGAAACGGGTAATATCCAGTCCGTTATGGACGGCAATCTCGATCCGTTTATCATCGATTATCTGAAAAAGAGCTGACGGAAGGCAAAAAGAATGTATTCCGATCTGATACCGAATTTTCGGGTAAAAAACGACGCGGTACTTCTTGCGATCGAGTCTTCGTGCGACGAGACGGCTGCCGCCGTGATCAAGGGCGGGAGAGAGATCCTCTCTTCCGAAATATTATCTTCCTGTAAAGAGCACATCCGGTTCGGGGGCGTCGTTCCCGAGATCGCTTCGCGGGCGCACACTTCCGCCATTTCGATCGCGACGGAAAACGCGATCCGGAAAGCGGGTATTTCCCTTTCCGATCTCGACGGCGTCTGCGTAACGTACGGGGCGGGGCTTCTCGGCGCGTTGCTCGTCGGCGTTTCCTATGCGAAAACGCTCGCTTATTCCCTTGAGATCCCGCTTGTCCCCGTGTCTCATATCCGCGGGCATCTGGCGGCGGCGTATCTGTGCGATAAAACGCTCGAACCGCCTTTCGTCAGTCTGCTTGCAAGCGGCGGGCATACCGCGGTGATCCTCGTGGATCCGGACTATTCTTTCCGGGTGCTCGGCGGCACGATGGACGACGCCGTTGGCGAATCGTTCGACAAGGTGGCGCGGGTGCTCGGGCTGGAATATCCCGGCGGACCGAATATCGAAAAGCTTGCAAGAGAGGGGAAAAACGTCGTTCCCATGCCGAAAATGCTGAAGGGGAACGGCGGGTATTCTTTTTCTTATTCCGGCTTGAAAACCGCCGTGATCAATTATGTACATAAAAAAGAGCAGGCGGGCGAGGCGTTTTCCAAAGCGGACGTGGCGGCTTCTTTCCAGAGCGCCGCTCTCGATATTCTTGCCGAAAAGGCGATAGAGGCATGCGAAGAATCGGGCTATCGCACCTTAACGGTCGGCGGCGGTGTTGCCGCAAACGGATATTTAAGGGATCTGCTTACAAAAAAGTGCGCCGATAAGTCGATTAAACTCGTATTACCGCCGAAAATTCTCTGTACGGACAATGCGGCGATGATCGGCGCGGAAGGTTATCTGCAATACAAAAAAAGGAATTTTTCCGATCTTTCGCTCAACGCCATGGCACGGGTGGATCTCGGGTGAAAGAAAAACGCGCCGTCCGGCGCAAAACAAAAACCCGTTCTTCAGCGGGTTTTTCTCGTTCGTGGGGGCAAGGTTCGTATTACTCTTGTCCGGCATAAACGGGTATCATAATTTCGGGCGTGTCCGAGCGCCTGAACGGACGAAGCATATTTCAGGAGGATCCGATGGAAAAAAGAGAAGTATTCGGGCTGCTCGCAAAGCAGTTCAAAACCCCGCAGGAAGTTGTTACGGAGATCATTAACCTGCAGGCGATCCTGAACCTGCCGAAGGGAACGGAGCATTTTCTGAGCGATCTGCACGGAGAGTCGGAAACGTTTTTACATATACTGAGAAACGCTTCCGGGGTCATCCGCACGAAAATAGATCTGGCATTCGGAAGCGATCTTTCCGATGGGGAGAAAAACGATCTCGCCGCGCTGATCTATTATCCCGAACGGGTGTTGAAAAAATACGAGACCGCCGAGGATAAAAAGGAGAGATATGCGGGAATTTTGATCCGCCTGATCGAGGTCACGAAACTCGTTGCGGCAAAATACACGCGAAGCAAAGTGAGAAAAGCGTTGCCGAAGGATTACCAGTACATCATCGACGAGCTGATCAACATGCCGCATCACTCCATCGACAAAAAGGATTATTACAGCCATATCATTTCCAGCATCATCGAGCTCGGAAACGCGGAAAACTTTATCTGCGAAATGTGTCGGCTGATCCAGCGGCTTGCGATCGATCATTTACATATCGTCGGCGATATTTTCGATCGCGGAAACGGTGCGGATCGTATTCTGGACAGTCTTTCCGCCTATCATTCCTTCGATATCGAATGGGGCAATCACGACGTGTTGTGGATGGGCGCACACTTCGGAAACGAGGCATGCGTGTGCAATATCATCCGCATCAACTGCGCCTATCGCAACCTCTCCGTGATCGAGCGCGGCTACGGGATCAATCTGCGCCCCCTCGTTACGTTTGCCTTAGAGGAATACGCAACCGACGATTGTTCCTCTTTCGCAATATCCGACGTTTTCGGCGGAGAGAGCGATTTCGAAAAAAATTCTCTTCTTGCCAAAATGACGAAGGCGATCACCGTGATCCAGCTGAAGATCGAAAATGCCCTGATACGCCGTCACCGGGAGTTTTTCATGGATGACAGAATTTTATATCCTTCCTCGGAACTTACGGCGAAAGAAAGGGCGTTGATCGACTTATTGGTGGGCGAATTTAAAAACAACGCACGTCTTGACGACCATGTGGACCTGCTTCTGAAAAAGGGAAGCATGTATCGGGTATTCAACGGGAATCTGTTGATGCACGGGTGCGTGCCGACCGAAAAAGACGGGTCGTTTTCCTCCGTCGTGGTGGGCGATAAGTTTTTCGAAGGAAAGGCTTTGTACGATCGGCTGGACGCTCTCGTGAGGCAGGCGGCAAAGGGTGACCGCTATTCCGTGGACTATATGTGGTATCTCTGGTGCGGCAGAAAATCGCCTTTGTACGGGCGCGACAAAATGTGCGTTTATACCAAATATTTTGAGGGAAAGACCGAACGGGAGGAAAAGGATCCGTATTACGAATATGTAAAATCGGAAAGTTATTGCATGAAAGTGCTTGCCGAGTTCGGTGCGGACGGGAAATATTCGGTAATCGTGAACGGTCACATGCCCGTGAAGGTGAAGGACGGCGAGCGCCCGGAAAGCGGAAACGGAAGACATATCGTGATCGACGGCGGACTTTCCAAAGCATATCACGGCAAAACGGGTATCGCGGGATATACGTTGATCAACAATTCGCAGGGATTATACCTCGTATGTCATTCTCCCTTTTCTTCGATCGACGACGTTGTGAGGCGTTCGGCAGACTTAAAGAGCGAAGTTCACACGCTGAAAACTTACGATCGCCGCATCCTCGTAAAGGAGACGGATAAAGGCGCGGAACTCGCCGCGCAGATCGAAGTTTTAAAACTTCTCTTAAGAGATTATTACGGTTTTTCCGTCTGACCTGATGGGGTAAAACAAGCCTATAAGCCGATTATCTTCTGTTTTTGCGACAAACAAGTCGTCGGGCTCGGGCTACAGTTCGGATATCATCCAGAAATCGCGTAGAAAACCCGTTACGAGCAGGTAGATATTGATCACCACGAGAACGGGCATTAAAACCATGAGATAAAGGCTTTTTAAACGGTAATGGAATACGAACATGGAAACGTAAACGCCGAGCGCGCCGCCGAGCATGGCTGCAACGATGATGTTTCCGTCCCGGACGGCGTTGCTTTTTCCGTCTTCGTTCGCGCGTTTCTGAGAGAGCATCAGAAGGAAGGAATATACGTTTATCGCGATAAAATAGGTCGCGACGATGATCCGGATCAAGACTATCATACCTTTCGTAATATGCGTGAAACCGAAGTTTTCATGCCCGCGGCGGGCAATTTCTCTTTTTCTGTCGGAAATGCGGTGATTTTTTCGTAAAATCGGGAAATCTTACGCAAAATTTATTTACATTTTCCCGAAAATCGGTTACAATAATATCGGTGATCGGTTTACGGCGCAGCAAAGAAAAACGAATGGTTTTGTCTTTTTTTGCCGGGATCGGTTCATCCTCAAGGAGACCGAAAAATCATGAGATGTATGTTTTGCGGGTGTACGGACAGCAAGGTGATCGACTCGAGACAGACGGAAGACGGAACCGCCATTCGCCGCAGAAGAGAATGTACGCAGTGCGGCAAGCGGTTCACGACTTACGAAACGATCGAAACAACCCCCGTGCTCGTGGTGAAAAACGACGGAAACCGTCAGGTTTTCGATCCCAACAAAGTGAAAAACGGGATCATAAAATCCTGCGAAAAGCGCCCCGTTCCCATGTGGAAGATCGACGCGCTTGTGGAAGACATTCAGAAAAAAGTTTATAACTCGCTCGATCAGGAGATCACGTCCAAACAGATCGGCGAAATGGTCATGGCGGGGCTGAAGGAGATCGACGAGGTCGCTTACGTTCGCTTTGCGTCCGTTTACAGACAGTTCAAAGACATTTCGACCTTTATGAAAGAGCTGAAAAAATTACAGGGCAAGAAGACGGACTGATCGGGAGCTATGCCGGGCAAGTTTCGTTTTATTCGCGCCGGGCACGTCGGTCGGACCTTCGTTCCGGGATGTGTCATGCGCCCCGAAAACTTATCTGTAATACCGGAAATTTACTTATATAACGGAAGGAAAAAGAAAAATGAAAAGATTATTTGCAGGCATCGCCGCGGCGGTATTGGCTGCGGGCACTTGTTTCTCTCTTGCCGCATGCGAGAGAAAACCTCTTAAAGTAAAAACTTCGCTCGAAACCGGCTGGACGGTCGAAAATATGGTATTAAGCGATGAGACGGAAGTTGCGTCGCAAGCGGTGATCTTCTCCGTTTCGCGGGACAGCCAGGACATCTGCGATATGTGGGTGAACGTCGGATCGATCACGCCCGACACGGTGACTCTGACCGTCTGCTCGCTGACGAGTTCTTCCGCAACGACGAGAAGAAACGAGTTTACCTATGAACTTTCGAGAAAAGAATTAAAGGATTCGACGGACGGTTGGGTGAAGATCAAAAGCGAATGGAATGTTTCCAACAGCTACGTGTCGCTTGAAACGAAAGGCGGCGTGGAACTGAAAGAAGTGGTGTTCGTCAATAACAAAGGCGTAAAGCAGTCCGCTACGGTTGCGAGGGTTAAAAACTTTTTCTATGTGAAAGACGGTAAGACGTACGGCGTGAAGGAAGAAACGAACTTTTCCGAATTCGACAGTGCGCACAATCCTTCCAATCTTGTGGATGAACAGGATAAATTCGACAAATAATAAACAGAAAAAAATAAAAAGCGCGGCTTTAACGAAGCCTCGCTTTTTTGTTTGCGACTTTTCTTTCGCCGGTAAACTTTGATGTCGCGCGGACGATAAAATAGGCGATCGTTGCCGCGATAAAGCCGACGAAAATCCCGCCGAACACGTCCGACGCAAAGTGTACGACAAAGTAAATGCGGGTAAAGCCCATCAGGATCGGGATCGTCAGAAAAGCCCACGAATACCGCTTGTTATATCGGAAAAACAGGGAAAACGCAAACGCGGAAGCCGCCGTCGTATGCCCGGACGGGAAGGAGTAGCCGCTTTCGCTTAAAGCGCCTGCCGCTTTCCAGAAAACATAAAACCCGGAAGAAGGATCCGCGAACGGGCGATCCCGCGCGATGGCGCGTTTTAAAATCACATTGGTAAAGAGAGCTCCGAAGGCGAGGGCGATCAGCGCGGCGGTTCCGCTTGCTCTTGTTTTGCGGAAGAAAAGCATAACAAGAGCGGAGAGAATAAAAATCAGACCGAGGTTTCCGCACAGCGTGATCCCTTTGAAAACGGGCGTTAAAAACGCCCCGCACAAAGTCCGCAACCGGTCGGCGGCTTTCGCAACGGACAAATCGAACGGTAATAAAAACTCAAATAGCATGATTATAGTATATCATGAGCAGTTAAACGCCGTGTAGACAAGAGATAAATGTTTGCCGAAATTTTTAGAGAAAAGTTCGTTTTCCGGTTGCTGCAACAGCCGTGGGTTCCCGACAAAGTGTCATTTGATAGGGGTTTCGAAATATTTCGACAATTATTCCGTTATAGCGACAGTATTTTTTGTGGCGAATTCTTTCTTCTTTCGTCGAAACGTGCTACAATAGAACCATAAAACAACGTACGGTGCGAAATTTAAGGAATCGTTGCGCGGGGGAATGCTACGTCGGAATATGGATCCGGCGGGTCGGTTTTCTCTCCGGAAACGCCTTTTAACGGCAACCGACGGATTAAGGAGAGGGAAAATGAAAAAGAAAACAATCGTTATCGCACAGGAAAACGCAATGCAGGCAAAGCAGATCGCCGAGGCTCTCGGCGGATCGGAACTGTTTGAGGTGGCGGGTATCGCGACGGACGGCTTGTCCGCCGTGAAAACAACGGAAAATTCCGCGGCGGATATCTGCATTCTCGATCTTATTTTGCCGGGGCTTGACGGGCTCGGCGTGATGGATCGACTGAGGGAAGACGGAGCCGAGGCGAAAATCGTCGTGTTCAGTTCGCTCGTGAGAGAGGAGATCGTGGAAACGGCGATCGCGAAAGGGGCTTCCTATTATCTCACAAAACCGTGCGAACCGCAGCTTCTCGTAAAACGGCTTACGGAGATTTTTTCGGAAAAGAAGAAGGAAGAACCGAAAAGAGCGGCTCCTTCCGCGCTGGACGAAAAAATCAGCAAGATCTTTATTTCCGTGGGGATCCCGCCGCATATCAAAGGGTACGGCTACCTGCGCGAGGGGATCAAAATGGCAGTGGATAACCCGGATATCATCAATAACATCACCAAAAAACTTTATCCCATGATCGGCGAAAAGTACGACACGACGCCGAGCAAGGTAGAACGGGCGATCCGCCATGCGATCGAAGTCGCCTGGGCGAGGGGAAGGATCGGGAACATCAACGACCTGTTCGGCGTGCAGACCTATCTCACGAGCGAAAAGCCAACCAACGGGGAGTTTATTGCTCTGATCGCCGATAAAATGCTGCTCGAGGGAGCCTGAAAAGGATTTTTCGGGAGATCCGGGATGGTTGCCGGCATGCCTTGCAGGGGATCCTGCAGGGCATTTTTGCGCAAAATCGCCGCATAGACGGCTTTTTTTCGGAACGGGGCGGATAAAAAACAAATTTTTATTTCAAATTCACAAAAAACAGGTTGAAACAGTTTACAAATTCATATAATATGTCTATAATATTTCCGCATGAACGGTGTATTTCCGCTTTTTGTCGGCTATGCGGGCTTTTTCGGCGCAAATCAGGATCGGGAAAGGCTTATCGATCGCATGCGGCAGCGGCAGGGAATATAATAGCAATGGACATACACGGACGTGTCGGAAGGAGTGAATAATGAAATATGTAAAATGCCCCAGATGCGACCTCAACTACATGAAGGAAGGGGAAGATTATTGCGACGTCTGCAAAGCCGAATTGAAAATCGGACCGCAGCTTCGCTTTGCCGCACTTGCGGACGACGAGGAGAACGAGCAGGTTCTGTGCCCGGTCTGTAAGCGCAATTACATGGAACCGGGCGAAGAAATGTGCGAGGAATGCCGCGCCGAAGCGAGCGAGAAGAGCAAGCTCGATACCGAAGCGGAAGTCGATCCCGAAACGGATGAAGAGTGGAGAAATTACCTCGACGAAGACGAAAAAGAAGCGATCAGCAACAAAGGCGACGAGGAAGAAATGCTTTCTCTTTCGCAACTTGCCGAACAGGAAGCAAGCGAACTTTTCGACGACGAAGAGGAAGACGATTATCTTGACGACGACGAAGAGGAATCCCCCGTCGACGATGACGATGACTTCGATATTCCCGAGATCGACGAGAAGGATTTCGAGGAAGACGACGAAGAGGAAGACGGCGAAGACGAAGAGGACGATTTCTGATTTTCTTCTCGCCGGTAACTAAAAAACGTAAAAGCCCGTTTATCGACCGATAGCGGGCTTTTTGTGTGGGGAATTTTGTTGTTTTTTTGTGGAAAATTAAAACCCCGCGTATGTTTTTTCCTCTTTTGGAAATAATAGGAATATGATGAAAGCGGTGAATAACATCGGAAAGATCAAGCGGGCGATCGAAACCTGCCTCAATTCCGACGTGAACGTAAAAGTAAATCTCGGCAGAAACAAATATGTTTGTTATCGCGGTAAAATAACGAACGTTTATCCCGCGCTGTTTACCGTTTCGCCCTATGGCGAATTTCGCGGAAAAACGAGTTTTTCCTATTCGGAGGTAATGTGCGGAAGCGTTGTGATCCGTCGTTCGGACACCGCGTCCGGGATGTGATTTCCGTCATATCGAGGCAACCCGAAAAAGCTTCCGATCGGTTTTTGTCGTCCTGCGCCTTTCCCTCTGTTTCGCTTACGAAGGATCCGGGAACGGCATTCCGCCTTTTTCTGATCGGCGAAGAGATATATATCTTCGGTTTTCATAGGCTGAGAGGGCAGAATCAGAATGCCGAGCCTGTATGCTTGTTCTGTCGGGATGCTCAGACACAGATAAAACAGGAAGAAAAAAGACTGCGTATCCGTCTTTCCGGACGGATGATATGCACCCCAAAAGTTAGACAAACTGAAGGGGTGTATATTTTTATGGGAAGGAAGAAAAAAATCAATGCAAAGTACTCGCCCGAATTCAAAATATCTGTTATAATGGATATGCG
>CABUWK010000055.1 GCA_902495325.1 uncultured Acidiphilium sp. | reverse complement strand
TTAAACGCTCGGCAATATACGGAAGAGTATTATTTTGAGCGTTTGCCTTGTCAAAACGCGATTTTTCATCCGTAAAAACGCTTCGCGCCTTAAAGAGCTTATTTTCCGATGATTTTTCCAGATTTCGAAATCGATAGTACTTGATCGTACATCAATAGAGAAATCGGGGAAAAGGGCGGAAAAGAAGCCTTTAAGGTAATTAGGGATAGCGAATGCTAAGCCTAAAAGTTTCTTTTCCGGTTTTTCCGCCGTAAAAACAGGCTGCGACGGAGAGTGTATTAAGCCTTGTTTCCGCCGCGGTTTTCTCTTTTTGCGAATGCCGAAAGATATTTTACGATGATCGGGTTTGCGCGGTGCAGTTGCTTTTTACGACAATTCGCTTTCAGTTCGTTTCCGTCCGCGACCAGTTTCTTCAAGGCGGAAACGAGGGTCCGTTCGTTCAGGTTTTCTTCATAAAGTACGTCTATAAGCCGATTATCGCCGAAATATTTCGCATTTTCGAGCTGATCTCCCCGGGATGCGGTTTTCGGCAGGGGCACTGCGAGGGTCGGAACGGATTTTGCGCAAAGCTCGAACAGCGTGTTTGCGCCCGCCCGCGAAAGGGCATAATCGGTAACGGAAAACAATTCTTCGATGCGATCGGCAAAAGGGAACGGATGGTAGCCTTTTTCTTCCCGCGCGCAGGATTTCCCTTTTCCGTAAAGATGAACGACTTCGAAGGTTTTCAGAATTTCTTTCAGGCTTTTTTCGACGGCGCGGTTCAGCGTTTCGCTTCCGCTGCTTCCGCCCGTTACGAGAAGAACGGGAAGTTTGCCTTCCAGCCCGTATTTTTCGAGTACCGCGTTCCGGTCGAAGGGAAGAAAGAGTTCCCGTCGGAGGGGTGTTCCTGTACAGCGGGCATTCGGCAGATTTTTTGCCGTGTCTTCAAAAGACGTTAAAACGGTATCCGAAAAGCGGGCGGCGATTTTATTGGCAAGCCCGAGGGAATAATCCGATTCGTGCGTGATCACGGGTATGCCGAGATCTTTCGCGGCGATCGCCACGGGAAGGGACACGTAACCCCCTTTTGAGAAAACGACGGAAGGGGAAAGCTTCTTCAATATCTTTTTTGCCTGAGAAACGGCGCGGCAAAGTTTCCACGGGATCGCTAAATTTTTCCATGTGAATTTCCGGATCAGCCTGACCGCTCCGATCGGATAGTATGGGATTCCGCGGTTTTCAGCGAGTTCTCTTTCTATGCCGTTTTCGCTTCCGATATAATACACTTCGTCGAAAACGCCTTTCAGATAAGGGATGAGCGCGAGGTTGGGCGTGCAGTGCCCGGCTGTGCCCCCGCCCGTAAATACAATGTCTGCCATATTTTATATTATGTGTCGTCTTGAGAAAATTTGACGAAATTCTGCCCGTTTGGCTTGAAAATTTTCGGGAAATGTTATACAATAGGTTCAGCATTCGTCGGTACCTTCCGTACATCAACAGAGAAATCGGGAAAAAGGGCGGAAAAGGAGCCTTTAAGGGGATCGGGAATAGCGAATGCTAAGCCTATAGCAAAGAAATTTTCCGTGCCGGGGCAATCGGTTTTGTATTGCCTTCCGGACCGGAAAGGAGATAACAAAGTGCCGGAAAACAACGGGAAATACATTGTCGCCGTGGACGAAGGAACGACTTCCACCAGGGCTTGTTTATATGACGTTTCCGCAAGGCGTTTCGTTCTGACGCGTTCGTCTCCGATCGCGCAGATCTATCCCGAACCGTCTTTTGTGGAAGAGAACGCGAACGAGATCTACGCGAACACCATGTCCGTTCTGATCGAAATGCTGGAGAGCGCGCCCGACCTCTCTTCGGTGGCGGGCATCGGGATCACCAATCAGAGGGAAACGGTCGTAGCCTGGGACAGGAAAAGCGGAAAGCCCCTCTATAACGCGATTATCTGGCAATGCCGCCGGACAACGGAAGAGATGAAGGAGCTGGAAAAAACGTGCGGCTTTGAGATCAGACGAAAAACGGGGCTCGTGACGGACGCTTATTTTTCGGCAAGCAAGATCCGCTGGCTGATCCGTAACGTGCCGGAGATCGGAGAAAAACTCTCCCGCGGGGAAGTTTGCTTCGGCACGATAGACAGTTTTCTGATTTACAAACTGACGGACGGGCGGTCGTTCGTGACAGACGTGACGAACGCTTCCCGTACCATGCTTTTCAATCTGAATACTTCGGATTACGACGAAGGGCTTCTTTCTTTGTTCGGCGTTCCGCGGGAAAGCCTTCCCCGTATCATTTCGTCGGACGAGCGCGCGGGCGAGTTTGTGTACCGCGGAAAACACATTCCCGTGTGCGGCGTTGCGGGAGACCAGCAAGCCGCGCTGATCGGGCAGGCGTGCCTTAAGGAAGGCATGAGCAAGATCACCTATGGAACGGGGCTTTTCATGTTATGTAACACGGGCTATAAGCCGTTTATCTCGCAAAAAGGTCTGATAACGACAGTCGCTGCGAGAATCGGCGGCAAAACGACTTACGCCTTCGAGGGCAGCGTGTTCAATGCGGGCAGCACCGTGCAGTGGCTGCGCGATTCCCTCGGTTTTTTCCGCACTTCCGCGGAAAGCGAGGAACTTGCGACAAGCGTACCCGATAACGGCGGGGTATATCTCGTGCCGGCGTTCACCGGGCTCGGCGCACCCTATTGGAAAGGGAACGCGAAAGGTCTGATCTCGGGGCTTACGAGGGCGAGCACTAAAGCGCACGTCACGCGGGCTGCGCTCGAAGCGATGGCATATTCCGCAAAGGATCTGACCGACACCGCCGCGGAAGAGAGCGGCGTTTCGATCGGCGAGATCCGCACGGACGGAGGAGCTTCCGCAAACGACTTTCTTATGGGTTTTCAGGCGAGTCTTCTCGGAATTCCGGTCGATCGCCCGGAAGAACAGGAGAGCACCGCGCTCGGCGCCGCGTTTTTGTGCGGGATAGGGCTCGGGATGATCGATCCCGACAGACTTGACGAATATCGCCGCCGCGAAAAGATTTTTTATCCCGATCTTTCGCGGGAGAGCGTACAATATTACAGCCGCATGTATTCCGGATGGAAGGATGCGATAAGGAGATGCGTATATGACGGAACAGACCTTTAAAAGTTTTGACGGAAAAGAATTATTCTATCGCGAATGGGAATGCGAAGATCCGATCGGCGTTTTGCAGATCGTTCACGGCATGGCGGAAAGTTCCGACCGTTACGACGGTTTCGCCCGTGAAATGAACAAACGGGGGATCGTCGTTTTCTGCGACGATCACCGCGGACACGGCGTTACGGACGATCGTTCCGGTTACAGCGAAGGGGATATGTTTTTCGATACCCTGCGCGACGTGGCGTTTCTGACCGATCTCGCGAAGAAAAAATACGACGGGCTTCCGTATGCCGTTTTCGGGCATAGCTACGGTTCTTTTTTAACGCAGAGTTATCTTGAAAACTACGGGGATAAGATCGACTGCGCCGTGATCGGCGGGAGCGCGTATTTTAAAAATCTGCAAGTGCCGGCGGGAGAATTCGTTGCTTCGCTCGGATGTTTGTTCGGCAAGGGGAAAAAGCCTGCGAAAGTCATCGCGGAGGCTTCTTTCGGCGCGTACAATAAAAAGTTCGCGTCCGGTACTTTTATTTCTTCCCTTGAAGAAGAATGCAGGAAATACGACGAGCACCCCGATTGCAACTTTACCCTTTCTTATAACTTTTACAAGTCCTTTTTCAACGGCGTGGCGACCCTTTACCGCAAAAAGAACGCGGCAAAGATCCCGACCGGTCTGCCCCTTCTTCTCATTGCCGGACAGGACGACCCCGTGGGCGGCATGGGAAAGCTCGTCGGGCGGCTTTACAAATTCTATAAAGACGAAGTCGGCGTGAAGGACGTGACCCTTCGTTTGTTCCCCGGGGTAAGGCACGAATATCTGAACGACACTTCGCGGGAAGAGGCGACGAAAACGATCGGAGATTTTGTGGAAAAGGCGTTCGCGGAGAAACGCGGGCGGGCATGAGCGGTTTCGTTCGCTTTTCGGATAAGACGCTTTTCCCGCGCGGGAAAAACACGCCTTCCGAAGAGATCCGCATTCCCCTCGATCGCGGGGCGGAAGAAGTGATCTCCCGATTGAACGAAAAGGGGTTCGAGGCATACGCCGTGGGCGGTTGCGTGCGGGATCGTCTGCTCGGAAAAACGCCGGGCGACTACGATATCGCCTCTTCCGCCACGCCGGACGAAGTGCGCTCCGTCTTTTCCGGGCGCTTTGCGATCCCCACGGGGCTGAAACACGGAACCGTTACCGTTTGCGCGCGCGGCGGTCAATACGAAGTGACCGCTTTCCGCACCGAAGGAGAATATTTGGACGGCAGAAGACCTTCTTCCGTGGCGTTCGTGCGGGATCTAAAGGAAGATCTCGCCCGTCGGGATTTCACTTTCAATGCCTTAGCCTGGCATCCGGATAGGGGATTGATCGACTTATACGGCGGTTTATCCGATCTGAATCGCGGCGTTGTGCGAACGGTGGGAGATCCCGTAAAACGGTTTTCGGAAGACGCCCTCAGGATCCTCCGCGCGGTGCGGTTCGCTTCCGTTCTCGGGTTTACCGTGGAAGAAGAAACGGCGCGCGCCGCTTTGCGGGAAAGAGAAAGGCTTGCCCTTGTTTCCGCCGAACGCAAGGCGGAAGAGCTGAAGAAATTGCTATCCGGGGATAACGTGCTGTATGCGCTTACTTCCTTTTCCGCCGTGATAACGGAAGTCGTGCCGGAATTGTTTCCCTTAGTCGGGTTTGCGCAGAATACCCCCTGGCATCGGTACGACGTTTACGAGCACACGGCGCGAAGCGTTTCGGCAAGTCCGAAAGATCTTTGCGTGCGCCTTGCCATGCTTCTGCACGATATCGGAAAGCCGGAAAGTTATACGGAGAAAGACGGGATCGGGCATTTTTACGGGCACGAGATCCTGTCCGCGGAGAAAGCGAAAATCGCTCTGGACAGATTGAAGTTCGACAATAAGACGAAAGCGACCGTATTAAAACTGATCGCAAATCATTCCCGGGGATTTCCGGAAAGTGATTATAAATTCAAGAAAATGTTCGGCGAGACGGGCAGAGAAGACTTTTTCCGCCTGATCGCCGTGAAGTATGCCGATAACGCGGCTTTGGGTACCGACGCTGCGATCGCCGAAAGGCAGAAGATCGCCGAGGCGGAAGCGCGCGCCGAAAAACTTTGCGCGAGCGGAGAGCTTTATTGCGAAGAAATGCTGAACGTTTCGGGCGCGGATCTTTTAAAAACGGGGTTAAGCGGGAAAGAGATCGGCGAGGCATTGCGGGAGCTGACGGACGCCGCGATGCGGGGAGAAGTGAAAAACGAAAGGGAAAGTCTTCTCGCGTTTGCGGAGAAACGAAGAAAAAAGAAAGGGGACGGGATCCGGGCGAAAGAGGGGATCCCGCGGAAGGACGGGTGACGGACGTTGAACGATTCGCTTGAAAAAAAACTATCGATGCTGCCGGAGGATCCGGGCGTATACGTCATGCTGGACAAAGAGGGCACGATCATTTACGTGGGCAAGGCAAAGGTGCTGAAAAACCGCGTAAGGCAATATTTTTATTCCAACGAAAAACCGGAAAAGGTGGCGGCGATGGTTTCCAATATTGCCGATTTCTATTATATCATCACCCGTTCCGAGATCGACGCCCTTTCTCTCGAAAACAACCTGATCAAGAAGCACAAACCCCGCTATAACATTCTTCTGAAGGACGATAAAACCTATCCCTACATCAAAGTTAACGTGAAGGAAAAATTTCCGTCGTTCGTCGTTACCCGTAAGGTCGGGAAGGACGGCTGCCGTTATTTCGGTCCGTTCATGGGCGGGGTCAACGCGAAGGACACCCTCGAGATCGTGAACTGCGCCTTTCTCGTCCGCCCCTGTTCGATTCCGATCGGAGACAAGCCGAAAAAGGAATGCCTGAATTATCATTTGAAAAAATGCCTTGCCCCCTGCGCCGGACTATGCGACGAAGGGGAATACCGCAGGCGTGCGGACGAGGCGATCGACTTTCTTGCCGGAAGCGACGAGGGGGTGGAAGAGATCCTGAAAAGCCGCATGGAGAAGTTTGCGGCATTGGAAGAATTCGAGCTTGCGCTCTCTTATCGCGACAAGCTGAGAATGCTTGAAAAAATCAAGCTGAAACGGATAACGGCGCTCAATAAGTTCGTTAACGCAGATATTTTAGCTACGGCATCCGACGGGGTTTACAGTGTGGTGAACGTTCTCGTTACGAGAAGCGGGCGTATGCAGGGGGGAAAGAATTACGCTTTCGACGATCTTTCGGAAACGGACGGCGAAAGGCTGAAGCACTTTGCGATGCAGTATTACGTTCGCGGCGAAGAACTGCCGGACGAAATGATCGTTTCCGGCGAGCTTGCGGACGCCGCGGCGATGGAGGAATATTTCAGACGGGAATTCGGGAAGAGCGTTTCCGTGATCGTTCCCGAGCGCGGCGTAAAAAAACAGCTTGCGGACATGGCGAAAAAGAACGCGGAGGATTATCTTGCCAAAGAGGTGGAAAGGATCCGCCACAAGGACGACATGACCCGTCTTGCCTGCAAAAAGCTGAAAGAAGAGCTCGGCTTGAAACGATACCCGAAACGAATGGAATGTTACGATATTTCCCATATCAGCGGCGTGGATAAGGTCGGCTCGATGGTCGTGTTTTACGACGGCGAACCGGATAAAGACAGTTATCGCCGTTTCCGTATCAGAACGGTAGAGGGCTCGGACGATTTCGCCTGCCTGAAAGAGGTTCTGACAAGAAGGCTTTCCAAGCTCGGCACGGAGGAAGAGGATAAATTTCCTCGACCCGATCTCGTGATCATCGACGGCGGCAAAGGACAGCTTTCCGCGGTGAAAGAGGTGTTCGGCGAGAAATACAGAGATATCGATCTCATTTCCCTCGCCAAGCGGGAAGAGGAGATCTTTACCGAAAATTCGGATGATCCCGTCGTGCTTCCCCGCCGCGATTTTACGCTGAGAATGCTTCAGCGCATCCGTGACGAGGCGCACCGTTTCGCGATCACCTATCATCGGGCGACCCATGAAAAGCGGAATCTCGCGTCCGCGCTCGACGGGGCGGAAGGGATCGGAAAGGCGAGAAAAAAAGCGTTGCTCGCGAAATTCGGCAGCGTGGAGAACATTCGCCGCGCCACGGCGGAAGAACTCATGCAGGTGGAAGGGATCGGAAAAGCCAACGCGGAAAAACTGCTTCGGCATCTGAATTCCCCGGAGACGGAGAAAACAGAATAAAAGCGGCGTATAAGCCGATAAACAGGCGATCATGCCTTATGACAGACGGTTTTTATACTTCGGAAAACAAAAGGAGAATTTTATGAAAAAAACGGAAATTACGACGGCGGGCGAAACGATCACCGTCGCGGAGTTTGCAAAAGCCCTCGAACTCGAAGTCGTGTACGAGGGGAGAGGTTCCATTACGCTGAGCTCGATCAGCGTTTCCCGCCCTGGGCTTCAGCTTACGGGATATTTTAAACATTTCGATCATTCGAGAGTACAGGTCATCGGCAAAGCCGAACACGAATTTTTATCCTCTCCCGGGAAGGCGGCGAAACTTGCCAACGTGGAAGAACTTTTTTCGCGGGATATTCCCTGTCTGATCTTCTCCCGCGAGCTTTCGATCTCGGACGACGTTCTGAATCTTGCCGGGAAATATAAATGTCCGGTTCTGCGCTCGGATAAGATCACGACCGTTCTCGTGAACGAGATCACGCTGTATCAGAGCGAACTGCTCGCGCCGACGGAGGTGATGCACGGCGTTCTGGTGGACGTTTTCGGTATCGGTATCCTGATCATCGGAAAATCGGGCGTCGGAAAGAGCGAGATCGCCCTGGAGCTCGTCAGTCGCGGACACCGGTTGGTGGCGGACGATTCCGTCGTGATCAAAAACATCAACGATCAGCTGGTCGGAAAAGCACCGGAAAGAATACGTTATTATATGGAGATCCGAGGGATCGGGATCATCAACGTGCAACAGATGTTCGGACCCGGATCGATCCGCCCGGAAAAGGGGATCGACATTATTGCCGAGCTTTCCCCGTGGGAAGAGGGCAAGCATTACGACCGCATCGGCAACGAAGAGGTTTACGAAGAGGTGCTCGGGATCCCGAAACTGAAGGTCACGATCCCCGTTTCTCCCGGGCGTAACATTCCTATCGTTCTCGAAACCGCGGCAAGACAATACCGCCTGAAACAGGCGGGATACGACGCTTCCAAAGACCTGATGGATCAGATCTTCGGCTCTGCGGAATAAAGGCAGGTGAAAAAAATGGGTTATCTGGAAACTGCATTGATCGCGATAACGATCGTCATGCTTGCCGTCGGGCTTCTGTACGGCTTTATGCGGGGGGCGGCTCGTTCCGTGCTTCGCGCCGTCATCGTTGCGGCGGCGGTCGTCGTCGCGCTGTGTTTAAGGGAAAAAGTCGCCACGTCCGTTCTCTCGTGGAACGTGGGCGGGGTTACCGTTCAGGATCGTATCGTGTCCGCGATCCCGGAAAATTATGCCTCTTTCGTTTCGGTCGTTCTGCCCGTCGTTCAGATCGTGGCGGCGATCGTTTGTTTCGTCGTTTCTCTTGCCTTGTTGCAGTGGGCGTCGATGATCGTATTCGCGATCCTGAAAATCGTTGTGCGCCCCCGGATCTTCGGGCATAAGTTCCGTTTGATCGGCGCGATCGTCGGGCTTGCGCAGGGTGCGGCGCTTGCATTTTTCTTCTGCGTGCCGATCGTCGGCGTGCTTACGGACGTGAACGCTCTTACGAAAGCGGAGTACGAAGGGAAAACGATCGTTCCCGTTTCGGAACAATACGATTTCGATAAACTGGAATCTTCGGATATCTACAAAATTTATCGCGGGATCGGCGGGGATTTTTATGCCTTCGTTTCCAAGGGAAAGGACGGAGACGGAGAGGTGAGAAGCCTTTCTTCGCAGGTAAACGGGGTGGTTTCGGCGGTTCGCATTGCCGATATCGTTTCGAAAATGCGCGGCGGATTATCGGACGGTTTCGACGCGACAAGCGCGGAGGCGATCCGCGGTTATCTTGCCGATCTCGGTTCTCTGAAAAACGATCTGCAGGAAAAAGATCCCGCCGCGCTCGACGTTCTCGACGAAGTGATCGTCGCGGCGACGAAAAGCCTGGGGCTTCCCGTCGATATGTCCGAATTTTCTTTGAAGGAGATCGATTTCGATAAAGAAGGCGCGTTTCTCGGAGATCTCGTCGCCTACGAAGAAAAGGGCGAAATGCCGGAGATCGGCGAATTGGTGGGCAAACTTGCCGAAAGCACCGTCGTTCTGCCCGTTTTAAACGGCGCGGAAGTGAAGATCCCTCTTTCCGACGGGGAAAAGGCCGAGGCGGAACAGGCGTTGGCGGCTTTGGAAGACAAGGAACAGGCACAAAAGATCCGCGAACTTTTCGGGCTTGCGGCGTCGTAAAACAGGTGGCAGAAAATAAGAGGGTTAGAAGATATTTAAAAAACGGAAGAAAAATGGTATAATAAAAACAATCTGACGATAAAAGGGAAAAATCGTATGGAAAACAAAATTAAGATTTTTGAGAATAAACAAGTTCGCACGGCGTGGAATGCAGACCAAGAAGAATGGTATTTTTCTGTGGTGGACGTAGTTGCTGTTTTAACGGATAGCGCAGATCCGAATAATTATTGGAAAGTCTTAAAGAACCGTTTGAAAAAAGAAGGAAGTGAGTTGGTTACAAATTGTAACCGACTGAAACTTCGTTCCCCGAAAGACGGAAAAACCTATAATACGGATGTGCTTGACACAAAAGGCGTTTTGCGGCTTGTGCAGTCGATTCCTTCGCCGAAAGCCGAACCGTTTAAAATGTGGCTTGCGCAAGTGGGAAGCGAAAGACTTGACGAAATAGCCGATCCCGAAAAGGCGATACTTCGCAGCGCGGATTTTTACCGAGCGAAAGGCTATACGGAAGGTTGGATCAATCAGCGACTTCAAACGATAGAAATGCGCAAAAAACTTACCGATGAATGGAAAGAGCGCGGAGTGAAAGAAGGTGTGGAATACGCAATACTCACCGATGAAATGACGAAAGCGTGGAGCGGTCTGACGGTTAAAGAGTATAAAGAACTAAAAGGACTGAAAAAAGAAAACCTGCGCGATAATGAAGTGAACCCCAAAAGTTGGACAAAATATTTTAATTAAATGATTTGAGATTGAGTTCGGTATTGTGCCGGACTCATTTGAGAGTGTAAAATAAAGTGTGTAAGTTGAAAAAAACGACTTATGCACTTTTCCTTTTTAAGGATAAGTGTGGTATAATAAAAAGGAGCAAAAAACAAAT
>CABUWK010000054.1 GCA_902495325.1 uncultured Acidiphilium sp. | reverse complement strand
GCGACTTTAACTCGCACTTACGTTTGCTTTTCTCGGTGCTACTCCGTCTTTGCCGAAAGGCTAATAAAAAACGGAGGTATATCCCAAATGAAAAAAGTAGTTTACTCAATCAGAAAAGTTAGAAATTCTAACGAAAAGTTATCCGGTCTCGGATTCATCAACGATGAAGGCACGCTGTTTTGTAAGTGCGTTTCAAAAAACGGCAAACGATACACCCGCGCTTTCGATGACGTTGATAAGCATTGTTTCCTTGTATTCGGAAAAGAAAACGAATACAAAGGTTACGTGACTATGTATTACGAATACGAAGGCAGAGATATCGAGGTTGAATACTCGGTATGGTACAAAACGGTATAAGGAGGATTTGAAAATGATTAACCTTAACGAAATTGCTTTTATCGACACAGATGGGTTCGATTACAACGACGGCGAATGTCTTGTAAGATTTGACACCGTTATGTATTGCCCCGACAAGAAACTTATCACTTTTGCCGTTACGAAACAAGGACGCATAAGCGTTCTGGATTATCAAGTGTTTGAAGACGAACGCGGTCATTACATCGAATACGGTAACACCTATGAAAAAATTTATATCGACGAAACGGAGGCTTGCAAATAATGAATACACCCATCATTGATTTACCCAAACCGAACAGTCTATTGAAGGACAACTTCGCGTGTGTCAGGACTATGCCAAAAACAACGATATTCTTGTCGTTGGAACTTACGTTGACCGTGCTATGACGGGAACAAACGATTTGCGTCCCGATTTTCAGCGTATGATTAAGGATAGCAACAAACGACAGTGGGATTTCGTTCTGGTTTACAAATTAGACCGTTTCTCTCGTAACAAGTATGAAACAACAATTCACAAACACACTCTGAAAGAGAACGGCGTTAAGGTTTTGTCCGCTATGGAGAATATCCCGGACAGCCCCGAAGGTATTATCCTTGAAAGTTTGCTCGAAGGTATGAACCAATACTACTCGGCGGAACTTTCTCAAAAAGTATTGCGTGGACTTAACGAGAGTTACCGCAAAGGACAATATACAGGTGGTGCGGTTATTTACGGTTATGATGTCGTAGACAAAAAGAACGTTATCAACCCCGAAGAAGCGGAAATCGTAAAAGAAATCTTTACCAAGTATTCGCAAGGTTATACGGCGGTTGCTTTGGCAAAAGATTTACAGGCTCGTGGCATACGGACGAAAAAAGGACTGTATATCACAGACAAAAAGATTTACAAAATCCTTGCCAACACCAAATACAACGGAAAAATTCGTCACGGCGACACGATTTACGATAATATCTATCCCAAAATCATCGACGACATAACGTGGCAAAAAGTTCAGGACATTCATGCAGAAAACCAACACGCTCCCGGTCGTAAAAAAGAAATCTATGATTTTATACTTTCGGGGAAACTTTATTGCGGCGATTGTCAGCGTCCTATGGTCGGTGAAAGCGGCACAAGCAAACTCGGACGGATTTATTATTACTATTCGTGTCTTGCCAAAAGGCGTAAACAGCATCCGTGCAAATTGAAGTCGGTGGAAAAGCAATGGCTTGAAGATTTAGTTATAAATTCGACGTGGGCATTACTTGCCGATGAAGGCGTTGTTAGATACATAGCCGAAACGCTTTGCAAATTGCACGAAGAAGAAAACAAAAACAATACAGTTATCAAAAGTCTTGAAGCCCAACGGCAAAACGCATTGAAGGCTTCGCAAAACTTGATAGCCGCCATTGAACAGGGTATCATTACCGAGCAAACGAAAATCCGTTTGAAAGAACTCGAATCGCAGATTGCAGGACTTGACTTTGATATAGGACAAGAAAAGCAACGCAATTACACATACCTTTCGCCCGACGACGTAGAAAAATATTTGAACTCGATTATTTGCGGCGATATACAGGAAATGTCCGTGCGAAAACTTATCGTAAAGACGTTTGTTCGAGAAGTGATACTCGATAACGACAGCGTAACGATAACCTATAACTTTACCGAGCATTCTACGAAATATAGGGTTACGCAAGAAATAGTACAAAAAATACAAAGGCAGTCGAGAAAAAAGACTGCCTACAATAAAACCGTGTGTTCGTACAAACTCCCTTCGCTTCCGCCAGTCAAAACCTGAATCGGATACGAAAGTGTTTGATTCGGGTTTTTCTTTTGAAAATTCCGTTTAGGCGGAACGGCGGTCGTCGCCGATCGCGACTTTTGCGAGGGAATAACCGTTTTCGAGCGCGTTGTATAAATGGAGTTTCGATTTGAGGACGTTCTCGCGGACGTAAATGCCCTTTTCGTAGCACAATCCGAGATAATACTCCGCTTCCGGGCAACCGAGTTCCGCGCCTTTTTTCCAGAAAAGGAAGGCTTTTTTATCGTTCTTTTTTACGCCGAATCCGTAATAATAATTGCGGGCGAGAAGGAGAATGGCGTGAAGGTTCCCTTTCGCCGCCGCGCGTTTGACGTAACGCGTCCCTTCCGCGATGTCGGTTTTCCCGAGAAGCCCGAACATTGCCATATAACCGTACATATACATAGCGGCGGCATGCCCGCGCTTTGCGGCTTCTTTGTACCAGCTGCCCGCCAGTTTGTAGTTCTGTTCGCATTGAACGCCGTAAAAGTAATTTTCTCCGAGTAAGAACTGATTTTCCGTGCGCCCTTCGATCGCGCCTTTCAGAATTAATTTGTTGATCATGGTTTTCTCCTTTGTGTCGGTCAGGCGGTTTGCTTCCGACGTCTTTGTTCTTGTCGGGAATACTATACCACATAAAAGGTGACAACGTGTGGCACCTTTTAAAAAGTTTTTAATTTTTTTCGGGAAAACGGGGACCGTTGCGGAGAGGGATCGATCCCTTACAGGGGTGAGAAAATAAGGCGGGCGGGATGGTCTGCGGTTAAAAACAAAAAGCCCTTCGGGTAAACCGAAGGGCTTTTATATATTTGTCTATATGTCGTTTAAACGGTGATTTTTGCGGCTTGATGGTTTAGCCGAGAAGGTTTTTTATCGTTTTTAGCATCGAATCTTCGTCCATGCCGAGCGAGCGGAGCAGCTCTTCCGGGTTGTAGCGATCGTAAAATTTCTTTTCGAGCCCGTAGTTTTTTACCTTCATATCCGAATCGCCGTAGAAGGAAGCGATCTTCTGACCGAACCCGCCGTCCGCAATGCCGTCTTCCAGGGTGACGACGAGTTTGTGATCTTTTTTCAGAGACTGAAGAAGTTCGCGGTCGGTGAAAGAAGCGAAGCGCGGGTTGACGAGGGTCGGCTTAAAACCGAGCTCTTTTTCGATGCGATTGCAAAGAGATTCGCCGCGACCGAAGAAATCGCCGAGCGCGATCACGGCGACTTTTTCCCCTTTTCTCTCGACGGAATAGGAAAGCTTTCCGTCAAACGAAACGCCTTTTCTGTCTTTCACGGCGCCGCCGGGAAGAAGGATCAGTACGGGGCGATCGCTTTCGTCCAGTGACCAGTCGAGCATTTCCGTCAGTTCCGTTTTCGTCGTGGGGGATAAAACGGTAAGTTCGGGAATGTTCGTGAAAAGAGACAGCCCGAAAATGCCGAGGTGGGTCACGTCGGTCAGTCCGTCGAAAGAGGAGTAGTTCAGAAGGATCGTCACGTTGTTTTTGTTGATGCAAACGTCATGCGAGATCTGGTCGTATGCCCTTTGCATGAAGGTCGTGTTTGTGATCACAAGCGGTTTCGCTCCGCCCTTCGCCAGCCCGGAAGCCATCGCGACGGACTGTTCTTCGGCAATGCCTACGTCGACGAACTGCGCGCCGAGCGTTTTTCTGTCTTCGGGGGAAAGCCCCATGCTGCCGGGCATGTTCGGTGTTACCGCAACGAATTTTTTATCCTTTTTTGCTTTGCTTAAAATGTATTCCCGTGCGATCCCGGTATACGTTTCCGCCGGGAAGTTTACCGTCGGTTTGCCCGTTTCCTTATCGAAAGGGACCGTCCAGTGCCATTGTTCTTTGTTTTCTTCGGCAAAGCGATAGCCTTTGCCTTTCAGCGTGTTCACATGAACGACGATCGGGTGACCGATATCTTTCACTTTGCGGAAAACTTCGATCAGGGCGGGGATATCGTTTCCGTTTTTCTCGTAAATATAATCGAGCCCCCAGGCTTTGAAGAAGTTGTTTTCCGCTTTGCCGTCCGTTTCGCGCAGAAGTTTCAGGTTTTCGTAAATGCCTCCGTGCGTTTCGGAAATGGATTGCTGATTGTCGTTCACCACAATGATGAGGTTGGATTTCAGTTCCGATCCCGCAACGCTCAGCCCTTCCAGCGCTTCTCCGCCGGAAAGGGATCCGTCTCCGATCAGGGCGATCACGTTTTCTTTGCCGCCGAGAAGATCTCTCGCTTTGGCAAGCCCCGTCGCGAGGCAAACGGAAGTGGAAGTGTGCCCCACGTTGAATAAATCGTGCGCGCTTTCCTCGGGGTTGGTATATCCCGAATCTTCGCGGAAACGGGAATCGTCGATATAGCCGGCGGAACGCCCGGTCAGCATCTTATGCGGGTAGCTCTGGTGGGAAACGTCGAACACGAATTTGTCCTTCGGAGAAGAGAAAACATAGTGCAGGGCGATTTCCGTTTCCACGATGCCGAAATTCGGTCCGCAGTGTCCGCCGATCTTCGTCAGCCTGTTGAAAAGGGCGTCGCGGATATCTCCCGCGAGAAGATCGAGCTCTTTTAAACTTAACTTTTTAACGTCTTCCGGTCCGTTTATCTTTTTCAGAACTTCATACATAGATCCGTTTCTCCTTTTAGTGTTTTACGGGAAAGAAGAAGCCCGCCGGCGGTTCCGCTTCCTTCCTTTTTATAAACAAAGAATAATACTTTTTTCGTTTTTTGTCAAGCAAAGGGGGAAACGGGGTTTTCTCTTTTATTTTCTTTTCATAAAAGCGCGGGCGCAGTTTGGGCTGCGTTTTTTTGTTATCCGGTAAAAAGTTTGCCTATAAGCCGATTAACAGTGTGTTTTTGCGATGGGTTGTTATTTTTCTGCGGCGATTTCTTTCGGGTTGGGATGAAAAGCGGTTTTCCGGAATATATTTTTTATCGTAATTTTAACAAAAAGTCATTTACAAATCAAACGGAATATGGTATAATAGAAAGCAATAAATTTCCGCGTTTTCCCGCAGAATAAAAACGGGAATACGGAAAGAAAAGATAAGGAGTTTTTTATGGACCCGGACAGTATACCGATATATGTGATCTTACTTGTAGTATTGATTTTATTATCGGCATTTTTCTCCGCAACGGAAACGGCATTCTCTTCTCTCAACAAAGCAAGGCTGAAAACTCAGCTCGAAAACGGCAGCGCGACCGTGCGCCGCGCTTATAAGCTTTCGGAAAATTACGACAGGCTTTTATTTACCATCCTGATCGGAAACAATATCGTGAATATCACCGCGACGACCGTCGCGACCCTTTTGTTTGCGATTCTGATCAGAAACGAAAGCGTTTCGGCAACCGTTTCGACGGCGGTCATGACCGTGCTCGTTCTGATATTCGGGGAGATCACCCCGAAAACGGTCGCCAAAGAAATGCCCGAAAAATTCGCGTGCGCCGTCAGTTATCCCCTTTCTTTCTTCATTGTGATCCTTTATCCGCTGACGATGATCTTCACGGGGTGGAAAGCCCTTCTGAAAAAGATTTTCCGTTTCAAAAACGACGACGTGATCACCGAAGAAGAGTTGCTTACATACGTGGAAGAAGCGGGAGAGGACGGTACGCTCGATAAAAACGAGACCGATCTGATCTCCAGCGCGATCGAGTTCAACGAATCGGAAGTGGGCGATATTCTCGTTCCGCGCGTGAACGTGATCGCCGTGGATATCGACAGTCCGATGGAAGAAATTCAGAAAACTTTCCTCGAGCACGGTTTTTCCAGGCTTCCCGTCTATAAAGGCAGCATCGATTCCGTTGTCGGTATGATCCATGAAAAAGACTTTTACGCCGCCCGCACCAAAGGGGAAACGAACATCCGCGGCATCGTGACTTCCGTTGCTCTTGCGACCGAGCACATGCGCATATCCGTTCTTCTCAGAAGCATGCAGCGGCAGAAAGTGCACCTTGCCGTCGTGGTGGACGAGTACGGCGGAACGCTCGGCATCGTTACGCTGGAAGATATCCTCGAAGAACTTGTCGGCGAGATCTGGGACGAACACGACGAGGTCGTGGATTATTTCAATAAACTGGACGATACCACATACCTTGTGGACGGAAACGCCGAACTGGCGGACTTTTTCGAGCTTTTCTCGCAGGACGAAGACGAGGAGAGCGAATCGAACACCGTGAGCGGGTGGATCATCGAAAAGTGCGGGGACATTCCGCCCATCGGCTATTCTTTCGATTATAACAATTTAAAAATAGAAGTTACGAAACGAAACCTGAAAAAGGTTCTCGAGATCAGGGTGACGATCCTGCCGAAGGAAGACGAAGAAGAGGAAGACTGAGTTTTCCGTCTGTTTTCCCTTCGCAAAGCGTTTTGTCGCAACGGGCAAAAAGCCGGCTTTAAGGCTTGATGGAGTTCAAATCTCTCTCGGCTAACCGCAACGGGCAAAAAGGCGGTTTTAAGGTTTGACGGAGTTCAAGCACAATCACCTGTGGCTAAGACCGGCATAAGGGAGGCTTTTATGAAAAAATTAGGACTTGTACTCGGTTCGGGCGGTTCCCGCGGGATCGCCCATATCGGTTTTTTAAAAGCTCTGGACGAGCACGGCGTCAAGCCGTATTGCATTGCGGGGTGTTCCATGGGATCTGTCGTCGGCGGGCTTTACGCCAAAGGGATGACGCCCGACGAAATGTTCGAAATGGTGAAAACGCTGAAAGGCAAAGACATTATCGATCTGAACATCACGCCGCTTACCTCGAAAGCCATATTGAAAACGGCAAAAATGACGAAGCTTGTGGACGGGCTTTTCGGAGACGTTACGTTTGAAGAACTGAAAATTCCTTTCATGTGCAATGCGTTTGATATCAACAAAGGGAAAACGGTATGGTTTTCGGAAGGAAAAGTCGCGCCGTGCGTCCGGGCGAGTTCTTCCATTCCCCTCGTGTTTACCCCCGTTGCGATGGACGATAAACTGCTTGTGGACGGCGGCGTTGCCTGCCGTATGCCTTACGAAGCGGTGAAAAAAATGGGGGCGGACGTGATCGTCGGGGTGGACGTTCTCGGGAAGCTTCGCAAACACTATAACGATAAAAATCTCATCACGTTCGCCTTACGGGTGATCGATGCGGTAGACTGGTCGAATACGTCTGCGAGTTACAAACGGAACGATTACGATCTTCTTCTGATGCCGGAACTCGGCTCGATGAGCCAGTATGTCGTAAAAAATCTCGAAAAAGCTTATGAAAAGGGGTATGAGCTCGGCATTTCCCATGCGGAAGAGATCGCGGCTCTGTTGCAATGATGTTCGATAAAATGGTAAGGCGTTTTGTTAAAAACGCCGATAACGTAAACGACCCCGTCGTGCGCGAATCTTACGGAAGACTTTCGGGCGTGACGGGGATTATTTTAAACTATATTCTATGCGCGGCGAAGATCGTCGTCGGCGCGCTCACGGGGGCGATCTCCGTCCTTTCGGACGGCGTGAACAACCTTTCCGACGCCGGGTCTTCCGTCATCACCCTGATCGGGTTCAAAATGTCTGCCAAAAAGCCGGACAAAGGGCATCCGTTCGGGCACGGGAGAACGGAATATTTTGCGGGGCTTGCCGTTTCCGCGGTCATCCTGATCGTTGCGGTGCAACTGCTCATCGGTTCGGTGAAAAAAATCGTTGCGGGGGAAGCGACCGTGTATTCTTCCGAAGCGACTTTTTTCGTCACGATCGGCGTGCTTGTCTTTTCCATTTTCGTGAAAGGGTGGATGGCTGTTTTTAACCGGGATCTCGGCAAACGCCTGAATTCCGCCGCGATGAAAGCGACCGCCGCGGATTCTCTTTCCGATTGCGTCGCGACCGCCGTCGTTCTCCTCTGCGCCGTGCTTTCCCGTTTTTTCGAAAGCGTTCCGATCGACGGTTATGCGGGCGTTGCGGTTTCTCTGTTTATCGCTTTTGCGGGGATTCAGTCCATGCGGTCGGTCGTGGATCTTCTGATGGGGGAAGCTCCGGATCCCGAATTCTGCAAAGAGGTAGCCGACTATGCTCTGCATTTTAATGAGCTTGTGATCGGCGTGCACGACCTTGTCGTTCACGATTACGGTCCGGGCAGAAAAATGATCACGCTGCATGTGGAAGTCCCCGCCGAAGGCGATATTCTGCAGATGCACGACGTGATCGACAACATCGAACACGGCATCGAGCAGAAGTTCAACTGCAAAACGACTATTCACATGGACCCCGTGATCACTACGAGCAAAAGGTTGTCGGAGCTGAAGAAGAAGTGCGTGGAAATCGTTTCCGAGATCCGTCCGGAATTTACCCTGCACGACTTCCGCATGAACGAAGGAGATACGCACACGAACCTGATTTTCGACGTAGTCGTTCCTTACGATACGAAGCTTACCCCGCATGAGATTGAAGACCAGATCGACGCCGCGCTGAAAAAGACGGACCCGAAACTGCGCGCTAAAATCAACGTGGACTACAAATAATACGGAAAAAAAGAAAAGCGGTTTATTTCCGGATTTGTTCCCCAAAAGATTGCAATGTGTGAAAAATTAGCGTATAATTAACAAGGACGTCGGATGGCGGACGGTTGCGTTTTTATGTGTTTGCGCGATGCCGCTCCGGAAACGTTCGAGAAATTTTTTATAGAGAGGGAACTTTTATGGTTTCTAACACGGAACTTCGCGCCAACGCGCGCGATCAGCTTGACAACGGAATTTTCAAAACTCCGTGGTTGATGATGCTTCTGGTCTTTCTGATTCTTGACCTTGTAACGGGTGCGGCAAGCTATACGGTTGTCGGCGCTCTTCTTTTGCTCGGTCCCATTGATTACGCAGGCGTCCGCATAACGGTGAAACGTGTGCAGACGAGGGAAGATGTCAATTTCTCCGATCTTATCGTCGGTTTTACCGAAAACTACGGTCAGGTTTTTCTGCTTGGGTTTCTGAAAAGTCTGTTCATTGCTCTCTGGAGTTTGCTTTTCCTGATCCCCGGAATCGTTAAGACTTATTCTTACGGCATGGCTACCTATCTTCAGCAGAAACAGCCCGGTAAAGATTGGAAAGTTTGCCTTGACGAAAGCAAAAACATGATGAACGGACATAAAATGCAGCTTTTCTGCCTTGACCTGTCCTTCATTGGCTGGTATCTTCTCGGTGCGCTTTGCCTCGGGATCGGCGTTCTGTTCGTGATCCCTTATCATCAGATGGCTCGCGCGAACTTCTATCTTGCTCTGGACGCGGAAATGAATCCGCCGCAGGTTGAAGCCGCTCCCGCGCAGGAAAGCGAAGGGGAAGCAAACGCCTGATCGAAAAAGGCGGGGCTTGATTCCCCGGGTAATCTTGTAGATAAAAACCGTCGGTCTCCGGCGGTTTTTTCATGTTTGCGTATATCGTTTTATTGTCAATCGGTATTTTCTTTTCTTTCGGTTGTAGTGTGTAAAACCATATCGTTTTGTCATCCTGATCCTACAGGAAAAGCATACCCGGGAAGGAACTCAAAATGATATGGTTTATTATAATTACGGGGATATGCCTTGAGATTCTGCAAGGGGCGGTAGGTTTTACATTATGTCCTTTCGGGGCGTAACAAAAACCAATCGCTCACCTTTCTCGTCATTCTGACCCGGCTTGCCTGACGGACCCGGGAAGAATCTGAGAAAGGTGAGGGGGAAGAAATAAAAACATGCCATTCTCGGATCCTTCGTTCGTCTGTCAATTGGTTTTTGAGATCCTTCACAGGTAGGATATTATTGTCGGTTCAGGATGACAAAAACCAATTGATTGTTTCTCTTCAGACAGGCTTAGGATGACGAGAATGGCATTTCCGGTGTTTGGTCCGATAGTGTGCGGTAATTGCAATTTTCCGAGTTTTCGTCCTGCCAGACGGGCTGACAGAGACAAGAAAACGCCACAAACAAATATAATCTGAAGGTTTCAATACCGATAAAGACTTCGTCCCTTAAGGACTAAGGGCGTACGATAAGCAATTGCACTGAAAAAGCTCGCAGGGGATAAACGGAGTTCTCGGAAAAAGGTGATGAAGCCGGGAAAAACTCGGATTTGTCAAGGTTTTAAGCGCACGGAAAACCCATAATACTGCGTTATCCTCACTTATAGTACGCCAAAGTACGATCGCGTTCGGATGCCTTGTCTTATAGGCTTTCCGCACGCTTAAAACTGCGAAGCACCTTAGCCGTGATTTTTCCGATAGATTTCGGAAAAGACGAGCGAAGCCGTACTTTCCTCGTACAGCAAGCGAGTATTTGCCGGAAGATACGGAAAAGGCACGGCTAAGGCTTAACCAATCCGAATTTTTCCCGGCTACAGAAGGAAAAACGGACTCGGAAAGCAGTTGTCTCCTCTTCGAAAAAGAAAAACGGTTATCCGAAAGAACGAAATAGTTGCAGGTTTGATTATGATTATAGTTGCTTATCAACGATTACTCTTTCAT
>CABUWK010000053.1 GCA_902495325.1 uncultured Acidiphilium sp. | reverse complement strand
CCTTCAGGGGATCTCCAAGCTCGTTCAGGGCAAGGATATCGACGAAGTGATCTCGCTGCTGAAAGGCATCAAATGCCGCAGCAACACTTCCTGCCCCGACCAGTTGGCAAAAGCCCTTGCGGAATACAAAGAAAGAAACGCAAAAGCATAAATCGGAACAAAACGGGTTTTGACAGATCGTCTCTGCCCGTTTTTCTTTTTTCCGGAAACGCAATGCCGGATAGCCGCAGATTTCAACTTCGTTCAAATCTGCAAATCTCTCGGCTACCCATATCAGGTGAAACCATGCATCCTCTGATCTCCCTTTACGCACAGGACATACTCGACTCCGAGGAGATGAATTACGAAAAAACGCTGCCCCACCACGGCAACGTCAGTTGTTTCGATCATTCCCTGCAAGTTGCCGAGATCGCCGTGGAACTCGGGCTGAAATGCAAAAAACCGATCGACATGCCGTCTCTGATCCGCGGCGCCCTGCTTCACGACTTTTATCTTTACGACTGGCACGTTGCCGATCCTTCCCACAAACTGCACGGGTTGTACCATGCGGCAAAAGCAATGAAAAACGCCGAAAAGAGGTTTTCCCTCAACGCGGTCGAGCGGGATATTATCCGGAAACACATGTTCCCTTTAAACCCGCCGCTGCCGATGTACCGCGAAAGCTGGATCGTGACCCTGGCAGACAAGATCTGCACCTGGCGGGACTTTAAAAAGAACCGATCCGAAAAGAAAGCGGCGAAAGCGGAGAGACGGGCGCAAAGAAAAGAAGCAAAGCGCGAAAAAGATAACAAATCGTAAAAACGCGGCAGAGCCCTGCCGCGTTCTTATTTTCCCTTTTAATACGCACGGTAATCTGACGGGATCGCCCTTCCCGGAAAGTCTGCTCTCCGGAACCCGGGCGATCCCCCTCATCCCTCCCGGCTTACCCTTCCGGTCTCGTCCTGCCGGAAGGAGATCTCTTCTCCGCGGAGCGGGGTCTCGCCGCGCGGGGCTTTCTCGCCTTTCCTTCTTTTCCGCCGTTTGCTGCCGGGATCCCGGCGGAAAGCGCGTCGTGTCGTTTGCAGAAAGCCGCCATTTTACCGTTCATCCGATAGACCGGCGGCGAAGGAATGCCGGGATCGACGAAAACGCTTTCTCTCTCCGCCCTCTCGCCGTGTTCCGGATTTTTATAACGGGTTTCACCGCCGGAAGCCCCCGCGTTTCCGCCCGTTTTTTCCCGTCTTTCCCCCGCGGGGATATCGCCGCCGTCCCTGCCTTGCGGGCGGGAAAAACTTCTGCCGCTTTTCGCGGCTTCGCCGAATTTTCCGATCAGATCGAAAAGAGTCAGTTTTTCCACGATAAAAATCTCCTTTTTTTCAGATTTATCACCTTAAATCATTGCGTATTTTCAAAAATTGTTATATAATATTAAAGTATATTTCTATTTTAAATGGTATGCGGCGGAGAACCCGCGTATGCCGTTTTGAAAGGAGTTTTTTCAATGGGCAAAAAGTTAACTGCTTTACTGGCGGTCCTCTGCTGCCTCGTGATCGGTCTCACCGCATGCACGGGGAACGCATCGGTCTCTATGGACAATTCTTCCAGAGAACCCGCCACGGCGACCAACGGCGGTTTCGTCGTCGAAACGGGGGATTACGTATATTTCATCAACGGCATCGAATCTTATTCCACGACCTATAAGACGGGAAAAGTGACGAAAGCCGCTCTGATGAGAACGAAAAAGAGCAATTTCGCCAAACTCGGCAACGAGGGGCTCGCTTCCGGGGACTATGAAACGATCGTTTCGAAACTGATCGTTTCGGGCGATACGACCGCAGGCTTCTACATTTACGGCGATTACGTTTATTATGCCGTTCCCTCGGCGGAAAAGAACAACAAAGGTACGGTAAAGAGCGATCAGCTCAACTTCTTCCGCACCAAGCTCGACGGGTCGGACACTTCGTCCAAAATCGCGGACAAAGATTTTTCGAGCGACGCGAAATTCCGTTATATCGCCGCGGGAGACAAGGTCTACCTTGTCGTATACAGTACTTCTCTGTATATTTACGACGCCGAGACGAGAAAGCAGGTTTACTCTTACGAAAAGACGAAACCTGCGATCGACGAACTGATTTTCGACGCCGATAATACTTCCGCATCCCTCTTCTTCACCTTAAAGCCGCTCAGCAAGGTTTACGACGAAGAAGACGACAGCGCGAAACAGGAAAGCTATCAGGAGATCCACCGCGTGACCTTAGGCAACGACGTGAAAGAAGAAATCGTTCTGAACGGCTCGGGCGCGATGACCGTCAACAATCAGGGCGAATTCGGTCAGACGGGCGCGACGTTCGATCTGATCCGTCATCAGGACGGCATCCTTTACTTCTCCTTCACTTATCTCGACAGCACGATTTCCTCCACCAACTACTGCGCGATCAAAGACGAAAACCTGACCGAAAAAACGGCTTTCGCAGCCGTGAGCGCGGCGATCGTGAACGGCGGAGACAAAAACGGTTCTGCCGCCTATGCGGACGGTTCCGTCTTCCTTGACGGCGGAAAAACCATTCTCTATATCGATTCTTCCTTCGGTCTTCTCCGTTATGACTACGAGAAGAAGGACGACGCAACGACCGATATCGGCGTAACGACCCTTTACGATTCTTCCACGATCAAAGGCGGAAAGATCCTTTTCGTAAAAGGCGATTATCTGTATTTCTCCGATTCTTCGAGCAATTATTACAGGATCAACCTGACCGAGCTTCTTGCCGGAAATACCGCAAAAGAATTCCGCATCAATACCCTTTCCGTCAACACCGGATGGTACACGCCGGAAGTCGTTTCCGTAAACGGCAACGATTATTTCCTCTGCGTTTACAGCGGAACGGCTTATTGTTCCTATGTTTACGCGATCGACGTGACCGCTCAGGAAAAAGCGTATAACGAAGCCGACGAAGACGCACAGGACGAATTCTACACCTATGAAGAAACGTATGAATTCGTCGAAGATATCGTAAACAAAACGAAACTCGGCGTAATGTCCGACGATGACGTTTCCGCTTACGAAGAATACCGCGACGGGCTCAGCCACAAAGCGTAAGCTCAGTATTCGCTGTCACCGATCACCTTAAAGGGATTCTTCGGAAACAATTTAAAATTCAGACACCGCGGTATTGTCGGCTTTCCGGTCGTCATGTCGCGGTGTTTTATACCTTTTCATTCTGCTTTTTCATTCTATTATCTGCTTCCGGAAACACAGGTACTTTATAAAAACTTATTACGCATCCGTCGTGTTGTCTGTTTTTTCCATGGCGGTTCTGATTTCGTTTGCCGCCAGAAGCGACACGATCACGAAAGCTGCGAAAAAAGGAACGGTCCTGACCGCCGTTCTGATCGCGCTCTGCGCGATCTCGGAATGCCTGGGCGAAATTTTGAATAGGGCACCCCTCGCTTTCCGCCCTCTTCACATCACCGTCAAGGTGATCGAACTTTCCGTCGCGCCGCTCATCCCGGTCACCTTCGCCACGGCATTCTACCCGATCCGCTCGAGAAAAATCCTGTTCGGGATCATCGGCGCGCATGCCATGATCGAACTTCTTTCCGCTTTTCTCGGGATCACCTTCTCGGTGGACGGGCAAAACGTTTATCATCACGGCACGCTTTATCCCCTGTATTACGCAATGATCGCGATTTCCGCATGCTTTCTGATCTACACCGTCGTTCGTTTCAACACGAAGTTTCAGAATTGCAATCTCTATGCCCTTTCGATGATCGGCATATTCGTATTGGCGGGCGTCGTGATGCAAGCCGTCGATCCGACCGTCCGCGTCGTATGGCTTACGATCGCCGTCGGGATGATCCTTTTCTACATCTATTATTGCTCCGTCATTCTGCATACCGACGGGCTGACGGGGCTTCTTAACCGACGTTCGTTCGACGCAGCCGTTGCAGCCAACGCAAAACCCGTTGCCGTTATCATGCTCGACGTAAATAACTTCAAATTCGTCAACGATACCTACGGGCATCGTTACGGCGACCGATGCCTTACGACGATCGGAACGACTTTAAAAGAAGCCTACGGAAAAGACGGGCTCTGCTTCCGCTTCGGCGGAGACGAATTCTGCGTGATCCTTCGCAGACATATTTACGCTGTCGACGCCTTAAACAAAGCGTTTCTCGAAAAACTTGCCGAAAAACGCGGAACGGACGAAAACCTGCCGACGGTCGCAATCGGATACGGACATTATATCCCGCAGCAAAACACACTGGCAGAAGCGATCGAGCAAGCCGACCGGGATATGTATCAGAATAAAAATGCCGGAAAACCGCGATCTGCCGAACCGGATGCAGACTGACGATCCCGACAGAAACAAGGACATAAAAAAAGACGAGCACGCTCGTCTTTTTTCTTTTCCGTTTCCCGCAGAATAACGGGATCATCGGCTTATAGCCGTCTTATACGTTAAAATGCTTCCGGATCGCCTCAAATGCTTCTTCCGTGATCACGTGTTCCACGCGGCAGGCGTTCTCCTCCGCCGCCTTCTGCCCGAGCCCCATTTTCACAAGGGCTTCCGTAAGCGCTTTGTGCCGTTCGAGGATCGCTTCCGCCTTTTCTCTGCCCGTTGCCGTCAGCTCGATCACACCGTCCGCCCGGACGGTGATAAATCCGTCCTTTTTCATGATGCCGACGGCACGCGAAACGCTCGGTTTGGAATAACCGAGTTCTTCCGCAACGTCGATAGCGTGCACGTTACCCTTCTTTTTCTGCAACTTCAGGATCGTTTCGAGATACATTTCCTGCGATTCGTTGTCTACCATATTTCCCTCGTTTTTGCGTTTTTATTCAGTATATCATTTTTTCCCGAAAAAAGCAAGCAAAAAAGTTCGTCCGCTGCCCGCAAAAAGAGCGAGGGCGAACTTTTCACCGAATCGATCCTTTTTACACACTTATTCCGGCAATGTCTGCTGCTTTTTCTCTCCGTGTTCCGGGCGGCTGAAGCCGTGTGTTGCGGTCGAGCCGCCCGGCAACGGAAAGAAATACCTGTTCGCTTTACCCTTCGATATGCCAGCTTTCCGCCTTTTCGCGGATCTCGGTAAACCGTTTGTAAATGCCGCCGCGGCTTAAAAGCTCTTCATGCGTGCCGCACTCGGCGATCCTTCCGTCGTCCACCACAAGGATCATGTCTGCCCGGCGGATCGTCGCGAGACGATGTGCGATCGTAATGATCGTTTTCCCCTTCGTGAGCTCTGCGATGGCGGACTGGATCAGATGCTCGTTTTCGGGGTCGATGCTCGCGGTCGCCTCGTCCAGAATCACGATCGGCGCGTCTTTCAGAATGGCACGGGCGATCGAAATGCGCTGTTTCTCTCCGCCGGAAAGCGTCCCGCCGCCTTCCCCGATCACGGTGTCGTATCCGTCCGGCATTTTCATGATAAAGTCGTGACAACGCGCTTTTTTCGCCGCTTCGATCATTTCCTCTTCGGTGGCGTCCGGCTTTCCGAAACAGATATTGGCGTGCACGGTATCGTGGAAGAGATATACGTTCTGAAAAACCATGGATATCCGGGAAAGAAGACTGTCGCAGGTAAATTCCTTCAGATCGTGCCCGCCGAGTGTGACAGTTCCCGACTGCGGATCGTAAAACCGCGCGATCAGACTGCAGATCGTCGTTTTTCCCGAACCGGACGGACCGACGATCGCCGCGGAAGTTTTTTCCGGGATCCTGAAGCTTACGTCTTTCAGGATCTGTCTGGAATCGTATCCGAAATTCACGTTTTTAAATTCGATATCGTAATGTTCCGGGCAGATCTCTTTTCCGTCCGAGTCGATAAATTTATCTCCTTTCAGAGCGTCGAGCCGATCCATCGCGTCGTTGATCACGGAAAGGGTATGCGCGCTGTCGCTGATCGGCTCCAGGCTTGCAAACACGGTGAAAGAGAAGAACACGAACACGAGCATGACGGAGAAATCCATCTTTCCGGCAAGACACATCACCGCGGAAGCAAACGCAAGTCCGACCGCCCCGCACTTCAACGCCAGCAGATGAAGGGCGTTGGAAGGAAGATATCCCCATTCGATCTTTAAATGGATCTTCTTGCTGTCTTCGATCGCGTTCGTGACGGAATCCATCGCGGCGCCGCTCTTTCCGAATGATTTCACAACGGAAAGACCGCGGGCATATTCGATCACCGCTCCCGTCATATCGCGGTTCGCCTTTGCTTCGACAGGGGCGTTTTTCGCACTATAGCGCGAGATAAGCAACAGAAAGCCAAACGAGACCGCAGCCGCGGCAAGCGCGATCAGCGCCGTTGCCGGACTGTATACGGCAAGCCCGATCAGAATGACGGCAAAGTTCAGATACCCGCCGACGAAATCGTTGATCATACGGATGCCCATGTTTTCCAGCGTGTTCAGCCCGGTCGTGATCGAACTTAAAATATTTCCCGTGCTGACCTCGGAAAAATATCCGAGAGACACTCTTTTCATGGCTTCCCCGACGGCAAGGCGATCGCGTGCGGTCAGCATATATCCGATCGGTTCCTGCAACCTCGCGCGGATATAATCGAACAGAAAGCGCAGGAACACGAAAGCGATCTGAAGCAGAACGACTTTCCATATCCACGACGTATCGAACGCCGCCCCCTGCTCGATCAGCAGCCCGACCGTATATGCCGCAAGCAGCAACGGCAAAGCCGTGAATACGTGGGAGAAAAAGGTCATCAGAAACCCGAGATAAAGTTTTCCTTTCAGTTCGCCGCACCAATCGATAATGCGTCTGATCGTTTTAAACATTTTCGCTTCCCTCCTTGTCCGCTACGAAAACCGCACGGTTTTTTGCGCCGATGTGCGCAAGCCACATCTCTTTATACAGCGGGCACGTACCGAGCAGTTCTTCCTGCGTTCCCTGCGCAACGATCCTGCCGCCGTCCAGCACCACGATGTTGTCGGCATTTTTTATGGTGGAAAGTCTGTGAGCGATCACGAGAAGGGTTTTCCCCGCCGTCAGCGCGGCGATGCTTCTCTGGATCTTATCTTCGTTTTCGGGATCCGTAAATGCAGTCGCCTCGTCCAGAATGACGATCGGCGCGTTCTTCAGCATCATCCTGGCAATCGCGATCCTCTGTTTTTCTCCGCCGGAAAGCCGCTTTCCCGCTTCGCCCGCGGGCGTGTCGTAACCGAGAGGAAGTTTCGAAATAAACTCTTCGCAACAAGCCGCTTTCGCCGCCGTTTTTACCTCTTCGTCCGTTGCGGAAGGGTTGCCGAGACGGATGTTTTCAAGCAGAGAACAGTTGAACAGAAAGTTATCCTGCGTGACGAAACTCACGTATCCGGACAGCTCTTCGAGAGGCATATCCTTCACGTTCACCCCGCCGATCTCAACGCTGCCGCCCGTCACGTCCCAGAAACGGGAAATCAGTTTCGCCACCGTGGATTTTCCCCCGCCGGACGGACCGACAAGCGCGGTAAAGCTGCCCTCTTTCATCGTGAGATCCACGCCGTGCAACACTTCGTCCTTCTTTTCTCCCGTATAGGAATACGTCACGTCGGTCAGTTTCACGTCGGTATGCGTTACGTTCGCCCTTTCTTTCGGTTCGGGAAGCTCCGGCATTTCCAGATAATCCTGCAGATTTTCCACGGTAAATTTCACCTGGCGCATGTTTTCGGAAAAAATCTCGAGTTTTGCGAGCGAGCCGACCATAGAGATCGAAAGCATCACCGCCAGCGCGGCTTCCGGAGCCGTGATCGCGCCGCGATACGCAAGCAGCAACGCCACGGGCAGAACGCCGATCAGCGTGGACGGGAAAAGCGCGAAGGCAAGTTTCATCGTAGCGTAAGTGGAAGCAAGCCATTTTACGACGAACGTGCGGAAATCCGTGATCGCATTCGCATACTTTTCATAAGAAACGCCGCTTCTTCCGAAGGCTTTGATCACTTCGATCCCTTCCACGTATTCCACGACCACGCTGTTCATATAGGATCCTTTGCGGTCGTATTCGTCGAAGTTCTTCCCGCTGATCTTAAAGGTCAGCGCCATGCAGACGACCGACAGGGGAAACATGACGAGCGACGCGAGAGCGAGCCGCCAGTCGACAACGGCAAGCGCGACGATGCTCACGATCGGCAGAACGATATGCCCTGCCCCTTCCGGGATCATGTGCGCGAGCGGCGGTTCAAGATTTTCGATTTTATCCACCATCATGCCCTTGATCTCGCCGATCGAATGATTCTGCACGTTACCGAGCGGCGCATGCAGAAATCTGTCCGCCAGCCGAAGCCTGAGCCCCGCAAGCACGTTGTACGCCATGTTGTGGGAAACGCCCGTCGATAAGGTAAACGTGAGGATCTTCAGCAGATATGCCGCAAGAGCGATCAGGCACCACTGCACGATGCCCGCCGTGCTCGCCGCATCCGCCACGAAAAGACAGATCAGCCGATACATGCAGTAAAAGGGAACGAGCCCCGATATTACCGACACGACGGACAACACGACGGATACCGCCATTTTCTTCTTTTCGCCCTTCGCATATGCGAAAAGCGATTTTGTCCAGCTTTGCTTTGCTTTTTCCATTTTATAAAACGTTACGCCTCCGTTCGGTTAGTTATAGCTAACCTTATAATAAAAAATTTTATTCGTTTATTAAATCGTTAAATGTACCCTTATAAGGCGATTAAACGCATATTATGTAAGTTTTTGCCACGTGCGCCGCACGGCGTTTCGTCACTCTTCCTCATCCGGGATCTTCCAGTCGGACGGCAGATTTAAAATCTTATCCCAACCGGCGTTGAAAAAGTACTGCAACTGTTTGATATACTTTCTCGCTTCCGCTTTGGAAAGATCGTGTTCCACCACTTCGAACATGCCGTTGAAAAGCGCCGTCGCCAGCATATGCGACAAATCGGCACGCACGTTTTTCACATGATATCCCGCACCGCTCAGGTCGTTGATGAACCGGACGGTATTTTCCGTTTCGATCCCGATCAGTTTATCGACGAAACGCTCGTACTCGCACCCTTTGCTTTTACACACGATCAGCTTGAACGCGTCGAGGTTTCCGTAAACGATATCGAGCATGCCGTCTACCTTATGATCGACGTATACATGCATATCGCTGTACTGCTTGTCGGCGGAAAGGTCGGCAAATTCGTCCTGCACCCCTTTATAATAAAAGTAAAGGGTGTCGGCAGGCTCTTTCACGAGAGCGCGGAACAATTCTTCCTTGTCGGCAAATCTGCCGTACAGCATTCCCGTCGTGTAGCCGGCGCGTTCGGCGATCGACCGCATGGAAGCCCCTTCGAAGCCCTTTTCGATAAACTCGCTTTTCGCGCACTCCAATATTTTATCAATCGCAAGTTCGTCTTTTTTCCGCATGTTCTTTCCGTTCCTTTTGTGCCGGGCAACAGATCCGCCAGAGCCTTTCGGGGAAAAGCCCCTGCAACTCCGTCGGTTTTCCCACTCCGGATATTTATATTATAACAGTGTTATTTTATAAAGTCAAGCAATCCATGAAACAAATATTTAAAAAGTGTATTGACAAATATCCTATTGTATGATAAAATGATGATAGTTGCGATAATTTTCTGAAATGTAAGATTAATCGGTTTGAATACAAATGAGTGTTATAGCCGGAAATACCGGTGCAGGATCTGAATATAAATAAAAAGGATTTTCGATCATGCTGGAATTAAAATCAATCACCAAGATCTATCAAACAAAGAGGGATAAGACGGAAGCTTTGAAAGGGGTGAGCTTGTCCCTCCCCGAAAGGGGAATGATATATATCGTTGGGAAATCGGGATGCGGAAAAAGTACTCTGCTTAATATTTTGGGCGGACTTGACTCCCCGACTTCCGGCGATATGGTTGTAGACGGAATATCGGTAAAATCGTTTAAGGCAAAGGATTACGATGCGTATCGGAATGATTACGTCGGGTTTGTCTTTCAGTAATATAACCTGATTGATAGCTTAACTGTAGCCGAAAATGTAGAATTAGCACTCAATCTGCATGGGAGAAAGGACCCGAAAGCGGTAGAAAGGATGCTTGCCCGTGTCGGACTTGAGAAGTTCGGAAGCCGAAAAATTTCCACATTATCCGGAGGACAGAAACAAAGAGTTGCGGTTGCACGCGCCATGATCAAAAAACCGAAGATCCTGCTTGCCGACGAACCGACGGGAGCACTTGACAGCGAAACCGGAGCGAATCTGTTTCAGTTGCTGAAGGAGTTATCAAGGGAAACACTTGTTGTTGTGGTCTCCCACGACCTGGATTTCGCACAGAAATACGGAGACAGGATTATAGAGTTATCGGACGGAAAAGTTATAAACGACAGCAGAAACGCAGAAGAAGAGTCGGAAAAGGCAACTACCATAATGTCTGAAAAAAGGAAATCCCTGACAATCGGAAAGGCGATAAAGCTTGGATTGAAGGGGGTGAAAAAAAATCCGGTCCGCTTTTCGATCTCAATGATTTTATGCGCGATTGCTCTTGTGCTGTTCGGTGTGGGACAGATGATGTCTCAATATGATCATGTACGCGTATTAAGCAGAACTTTAATGACTTATGACAACGAAGTGATTCTTAACAACAAAGAATATACATATTTTTCGCCGACGGAGATGGAGAATATTGTTGCAAGGTATCCCACAATCCGATTTAAGCCGATTTATGATAGCCTCTATGGCGTGAGGGACTATAACGATATTGATTTGCATAACGATTGGTATGGAGACCTGCCGGGATTATATTACAGCGTTGGTGTTAATACTTTTTGCGAGATCAATGAGTCGGAGATGAAACAATTCGGCTATGAGATAGTTGCAGGAAGACTTCCGATGCAGGACGGAGAGGTCGCAATCCCCCTCTATTTGTACGAAAAACTTGCGGAAGTAACGAATCGGGATCTTTATGAGGAATACCATGTTCCGTATGTGAAAAATTATAATGATTTACTTGGCAAAGCACTAAACGGAAACAGCGGAACATTGATCGTTGTCGGAATAGTAGATACAAAAATAGATGCTAAATATTCCCCCTTAAAAAATTATACATATGACGACTATTCTGTTGAGAAAGAGAAAGCAATGCGCCATCTGGTTGAATACTTTCGTGACATGGCAAGAGACAGCACACAATTTTGCGCTTATTTGCCGGAGGGGTATTTTAACCGCCATTTAAGTTCCGGTTTAAGATATATAAATGTTTCAGCCATACATGTTCCAGCGGTACAAAACCAGTTGGAAATATTGCGTGATTATGGCGTTGCCGGTGCTCCGGTGCAATACTGGCCTATTCAACATTTTATCTCATATGATGACATAACCGACGCAGACCGGGGACTTATCTATACACCCGGCTTTGATGAGACAAATGATTTAGGAACAGATGAGGCTATTGTTACTTTTGAGCTGCTATGTCTGGGGGATCATCAAATTGACCAATTATATAAAGAAAAGTCCCGGGAACTCATACGTGAATATGTGAAGGAACACTTAGATTCTTTGCTTCATAATTCTCAATTTATGGCGGATTATGAAGACGAAAAGAAACAGGCGGAAGGTTTGTATTATATTGACCCGGAAATTTTTTATGCTTGAATTGTCAAACTAAATGCAACACTTTACCATAAAAGACTTCAAAAGGAGTTTTCCAACCCAAACATTTGCGAGGACGTTTATTTAATTTATCGAAAAATATAGCAATATCTTTT
>CABUWK010000052.1 GCA_902495325.1 uncultured Acidiphilium sp. | reverse complement strand
TACTTACTACAACAATGAGAGAATATCTCTCAAATTGAAAATGAGTCCGGCACAATACCGAACTCAATCTCAAATCATTTAATTAAAATATTTTGTCCAACTTTTGGGGTTCACTTCACAACCGGCGGCGGCAGATATTGTTCCAAGAAAAAAACGGAATAAAATTCCCCATTCTTTTTCATACTTTCCTTATATGAATGTCAACAAAAATCTCGATTACACCGTAAAGGCGGTAAAAGCCGTGCTCGGAAGCGACGACGTCGTCTTTTTCGATTTCACCGTCGGAAAAACGCCCGCCGTTGCCGTGTACGTCGATTCCGTAACGGATAAACAGTCGCTCGGTTTCGAAGTTCTGGCGCCGCTGTCGAAACAAAAGGGGTCGGAGCGGACAAAAACGCTCGCAAAAGCGATCACCGCCGCCAACACGAGAACGTGCAGAACGATTCCGGAATGCACGAAAGACATCTTAGACGGCAGAACGCTTCTCTTTTTCGAAGGCAAAACGACCGCGCTTTCCGTCGATCTGAAAAAGTTCGCCGAACGCTCCATTTCCGAACCGCCCACCGGCATGGCGGTGAAAGGACCGCGCGGCGGCTTTACGGAATCGATCAAAACGAATTTAAGCCTTGTCCGCAGATATCTGAAATCGGAAGACGTGAAGATCGAAACGAAAACGGTCGGACGATACACCGGAACTTCTTACGCGCTTATTTATATTTCCACGATCGCAAAACCGGATCTCGTAAAAAAAGTGAAAGAAAAGCTTGCCCGGATCGACATCGACGGCATTCCGGACAGCTCTTACCTGACCCATTTCATCATGGAGAGAAAAGCTTCCATTTTCAAACAGATCGGAACGACGGAACGACCCGACGTTCTGATCGAAAAACTCCTCGAAGGCAGGATCGCGATCGTGGTGGACGGATCCCCGATCGTTCTCACCCTCCCCTTTCTTTTCATCGAAGACTTTCAGGCGTCGGAAGATTATTACAGTTCGCCCGTCCGCGCAAACATAACGCGGGGCTTACGGATCGTCGCGCTGATCTTTTCCGTTTTCCTGCCCGCCCTGTTCGTTTCGGCACAGCTTTTCCACCTGCAGCTGATCCCGCTGAATTTCCTTCTGACGATCGTAAACAGCATCAAGGGCATCCCGCTGTCACCCAGCTTCGAAATGTTTTTCACCCTGCTCATTTTCGAAATCTTAAACGAAGCGTCCGTCCGGATGCCGAGATATGTGGGGATGGCGCTTTCCGTCGTAGGGGCTCTGGTTCTCGGCGAAACGGCGGTCAATGCGGGGATCGTTTCCACGCCCGCCATTCTCATCATGGCTCTTTCCGGCATCGGGCTTTACACCGTGCCGGAAGGAGTGGAAACCATGTCCGTTTTAAGATTCGTGTTTCTTCTCCTCGCGGGATCGATCGGCGGTTACGGGATCATCCTGTTTATCGGATTTCTCATCTGCTATCTCGCCACGTTCGACAACTACGGCGCGCCCTATATCGCGCCTTATTCCCCGCTGATCGGCAACGATCTGAAGGACGGTTTTTATATGGACGACGTAACGGACATGATCACCCGTCCCGCATCGATCGGTTCGGGCAACAGAAGGAGGCTTCGCAAATCGTGAATCAGGAAAACGAAACCGGACACGCCGGAAAAGAAAGCAAACTCGTCCCGCGGCAGGCGGCGCTGTTTTTTATCGCATTTTCCGCCGCGGTCAAATTCATCAATCTGCCGGCTGTCACGGCACGCTACGCAAGAGAAGGGCTCTGGATCTCCGCCGCAATCGATTTTCTGTTCGACGGCATCCTGATCGCCGCCATCCTTTTCACCGCAAGAACCGGCGAAGACGAAACCTTTTTCGAATGCACGGAAAAAGCGTTCGGAAAGCCCGTCGCGATCACGATCCACGCGGTTTACTGCCTGTTCTTTCTTGTAAAATCCTATATTCCGATCATCGAGCAGAAATATTACGTGGAAGTGACGCTTTACGAGACCGCACCGACCGTTCTGACGTTTCTTCCCTTTTTCGCCGTGTGCGCCTATATCGCATACAAAGGCTTACGGGGAATCGGGCGGTGTGCCGACGTGTGCGTATGGATCACCCTTGCGGCATTCTTTATCCTGATCGCCCTCTCCCTCTCCACGTTCGACGCGACCGAACTTCTCCCCCTCACGGGCGTTCCCGCCGGGGATATTCTCGAGGGATCTTTCAGAACGGCACCGTGGTATCTCGACTCCTCTTATCTGCTCTTCCTCGCGGGAAACGTCCGCCGGGAGAAGGCGGGAGAAAAAAAGATCCTGGCAGGGTTCGGCATATCCGTCCTGCTCGTTCTCATCTATATGTGCGTTTTATACGGAGAGTTCGGCGCGATCGCCGAAAGGCAGTATTTCTCCCCCGTCCGCATGGGAAAATTCAACGTCGCCCTGACAAACATCGGGCGGGTCGATTATTTTTCGGCGTTCGCATTCACCCTCTCCTGCATTTTTGCTTTAAGCGCACCCGTCCTTTTCGCCTCCGTCTGCCTCGATCGCATCTTCCGGTTCAGGCGGAAATTCATCCCGTCGCTTTTGACCTCGTTTTGTCTGCTCGTTGCGGTGATCGCTTCCGATAAGTCGGTCTATAACACGATGAGCGTGATACAATACAAGCTCGTTCCCTGGATGATCGGCTTAACCGCGGCAGGTCCCCTTCTCTTTTTCGTCGCAAAAATCACAATCCGGATCAGAGAAGGAAAACAAAAAATTTCCTCTTCGGTTGGGAGGATTTCGTCATGAAACGGCTCAGAAACAAACTCGCGCTGATCGTTGCGATCCTCGCAACCCTTCTTTTTTTCAGCAACGATTTCGGACTGATCGACATCGAGAAAACGGCGATCATCGTCGCGCTCGCCGTCGACTACGACAAAGAAGCGGAAATGTACGAAGTGACCGCGCAGATCGCCATTCCCGAAGCGACCGATCAGAACACGACCAACGGAAACTCCCTGATCGACGGCAAGGGAAGAACGATCGCAGAGGCGATCGACGAGATCGGGCTGAGAAGCGGCTGGTATCCGAAACTCTCTTTCTGCAATCTCGTCGTGCTCGGAGAAACGCTTGTAAGCAACACGCCGATGAATGCCGTAGATTATTTCGTGCGGACGGACAAAATGCAGGACGCCGCACTGCTCGTCGCCTGCGAAGGACAGGCAAAAGACTGCCTTTCCGCTTCGACGCCGCTCGATTCCATCTCCTCGTTCGCGTTGCAGAAAATCATCGTAAAGGACATCGCCCGCGCCGAAAGGATCGCGATCACGAACATCAAAACCTTTGTAAAAAACTATCATTCCCGTTCGGAGTGTTCCTTCATGCCCCTGATCCGCAAAATAAAAGCGGAAAAAACGGGCGGAAACAACCAGGGATCCGCACTTACCGCGGCAGACGAAAATCAGGGCGAAGGCGAAAAGGAAGAAAATTATGTATTCGATGCGACTTCGACGATCGTTTTTCACCGCGGGATCAAAAAATGCGTTTTAAGCGAAAAGGAAACTCTCTTTTTCAATATGGCGCAAAAAAAATCGCTGGACACTTACCTCCCGCTCGAAAACGTGGTCGTCGGCGGTAAGAACACGAACGTTCTGCTTCATCTGAACGATTCCTTCAACCGCTTTTCCTTCGACGTGACGGGAAAGCCAACGTTTACGATCCGCATGAAACTTTCCTGTCAGTTCGAGGACGTGAACGCGACCCAGCCGATCTCCGACCTTTCCCCCGTCCAGGAGATCCCGGAAGAAGTCCTTCAGACCCTGAAAGCGGAATCGGAAGAGATCCTGAAGGAACTTTTCCGAAAGACGAAGGAATCCGGTTGCGACCTGTTCCGTCTGAAAGAACGGCTTTACAAGTATCACCATTCCCGCTACCGCGATTACGAGAACGACGTTCTTCGCTTTACCGATTTGAAAACAGAAATCGAAGTTCTCGGCGAAAAGCGCGTTTCGTCTCCGTAAACGCATTCTTATGCCACGCAAAACAAGCCGATAATCGACTTATCGGCTTGTTTTATCTGTTCTATTTTTTTCGAAGCGAATCGACGTTTTCGAAATAGATGCTTGCGGGAGAAGATTTCCCGTCCAATCCCTTAAGCTGAAGTTTCAGGTCGGCGTTTTCCCGCGAAAGTCTTTGCACGGTTGCCTTTAAAAGCTCGTTCTCCCTTTCCGCGTTTTCCGTCAGTCTTTTGCAAAGAGAATCGATCCCGCTTTTCAAAAGGGAAATCGGATCCGAAGTCCCCCTCTTCGCGCCGTACGGATCGAAACAATACCCGTGCTCTCTGCGCACTTCGCCGATCAGGGAAAGCATCAGCGACTTTTCGTTTTTTACCATATTGCGGAATTTATTCTGATAGCGCAGCGCGACTTTTTCGTTTCCGTACGCAAGTTCGGATATCGTTCTCCGTACCGATTTCCCCTTACTCGCTCCGATCAGAATTTTCTTTGCCATATCGCGCGCTTCCTCTTTTGGGAAAGCGAGTATTCTGGAAGCGGAAAGTCCGCTGTCCCGTAAAAACGCGGGCGTTTTCCCCGTCCCGTCTCTTTTCTCTCTCAGTTTTTTGTAATAAAGGTTTCTCACGCTTCCTTTGGCAAGCCCCGTGGCACCTGCCACTTCCGCGAAAACCCCGCCGAGGCTCCCGCCCTCTTTCTTCGCCTCTTCGGCGAGCGCAAACAGTTTTACGTAGTCTTCTTCCCGAAATCTGCTCATTCCGTCCCCCGTCGGCAAGCCTTTCCGGCAACGCCGATTTATTTTTCGCTTTCATTATCGCCCGGACGGAAAGCGGTTATACACATAACGGCAAAAATTTCCGAATATATTTTTAACTGTAATACGCCGATAAGGACTTTACCGCTATGTATCTTTATTTTTTATCTCCCGTGCCGTGCGCCCTGAAAGTGAACGGAAATTTCTCGGGGATCGTAACGGAAAATTATTCGATCCTTCTCTTTACGGAAGGTTTTTACGAAATGCTTCCTCTCTCCGCCCGCCGTTTTCCTTTGCGGTTCGAACTTACCAAAGACATGAAAGCACCTGATAATATAAGAATAATCGACTTATACGGCGGCTTTCTTGTGATTCCGGACTTTCCCTCTTACACGGGCGGAAGATTTTGTCTGTTCGGAAAACAGAAAATTCCCCTTTCCCGCGGCGAGGTTCTCGTTACCTGTTACCGCGGGGACGGCATCCGTCTGATCGCCGAAAGCGATAACGGGCTCGCGATCGAAAATCTGCCCTTCCTTCCGGACGCCGTAAAGTTCGAAAAGATCGCAACGGGAAAGAAAGAATATCTTTTCTGCGCGATCGAAGCCGAGAAAACCCTTCTCGTCGCATTCGATCCGTCGGAAGGACTGAAGGTCGTCTTCCGGATGCTGTGCGCCGATTATAAACTGCACGGAAACCGTCTGGAAACGACGGAAGTTTTCAAAGATATCGTCGGACACAGAAGGATCACCGTATGGGAATTCGGCGATCGCCCCGTAAGCGTTTCCGTATCCGTTACCGGGGCGCGACCCGTTTATGCCCTGACGGAAAAACTGTTTCCCTATGCGTTTTTCGAAGAATTTCCGGTCGGGGGCGACGTTTCCGATTATCTCACCCTGCGCCTTCGCCCCCGTGCAGACGAACTTGCGGATTTTCTCGGCGAATTTACGTCCGTCCTTCCCCCGCCTCATTTCGCCCCGCAGGATTCCGTTTTGCTGCTGAGAGAGAACGGCATCGATTACGCAAAAGCGGAAATGTCCGGCGGCGCGATCGATAACGTCACTTTGATTGACAAACAGGATCATACATGGTAAAATAAACCCGATAAGTTTTCGCCGTACGGAAAACGGGAAAAGGGAACGGGCGCATTTTTCCGGGAACAAACCGGAACGCGCCCGCCGCGAAATGACAAACCGGAACGCGCCGCAACGAAAAACGGAGCCGATACAACCGCCCGTCAATCAACGGGGCTGCCGTGCCGCCCGGATCCCGCATTTTCCGCAGGAAAACGCTTATACTACAACCGAACGAGGTGATACATTGTTTACCATTCTCTATTACGGATCTTTCATTTTACTGATCCCCGGCATCATCCTTGCCTTTGTTGCGCAGATTCTGGTTAAAACGACGTTTAAAAAATATTCTTCCGTTCAGTCGAGATCGGGCTGGGTCGCAAACGAAATGAGCGAAATGCTTCTCGAAAAAAACGACTGTAACGGCGTGATCGTGCAGAGCATCCCCGGCGATCTCACCGACAACTACAATCCTTCGACGGACGTTCTCAGCCTTTCCGAATCGGTTTACGGAAAATCGAGCATTGCCGCGCTCGGCGTAGCCGCGCACGAATGCGGACATGCCTGCCAGAAACATTCCGGATCGATCCTTCTGCGCCTGCGCTCGATTCTCGTTCCGATCACCAATATCGGTTCCCGGCTTGCGGTGCCCGTTGCCATTCTCGGGCTGATCCTCGAATGGGTGCTTGCCGGTACGCAGAATGCGGGGACGTACATTCTCACGTTCGGCATTCTGCTGTATTCTCTTTCCACGATCTTCGCATTGCTTACCCTTCCCGTGGAGCTCAATGCCTCCGGCAGAGCGCTTACCATGCTGAAACAATCCGAAGTTCTCGAAAAAGACGAACTCCGCGGAGCGAGAAAAGTTCTTACCGCCGCCGCGCTCACTTACGTTGCGTCCCTTGTCGTTTCCTTCTTATATCTTCTGCGGTTCCTCCTTCTGATCTCCTCGTCCCGCAAAAAGAGATAAATTTATGCCCATGTTTTTATACGACACCCATGTTCATTCCGCCGTCGGAAGCCTTTGCGCAAGCTGTTCTCACGAAGAACTGATCGACGAATACCTTTCCCTCGGTTTTACGGGGATTTTCCTTACCGAACATTTTCTGAACGGCAATACCGCGATCCCGAAAGGACTTTCTTACAAAGAACGGATCGGGCGTTACGGCGAAAATTATTACGCGTTGAAAACCCTTGCCGAAAAACGCGGTCTGTCCGTTTTTTTCGGGATCGAATATTCCTATCTCGGAACAGACTTCCTCTTTTACGGGCTTTCTCCCGAATGGTACGAAAAGCAAAGCGAGGACTTTCCCCGGCTCGACGTTCGCCGCTGTATCGCCTATGTAAAAAAGGAAGGCGCGTTCGTCTCGCAGGCGCACCCTTTCCGCGACGATCCGTATATCGATCACATCCGTCTTTACCCGCTCGACGTGGACGGAATGGAAACGATGAACGCTTGCCGGAGCGAAAAAATCAACCGCCTTGCCGACGTCTACGCCGACGCTTACGACCTGATAAAAACGGCGGGATCGGACAGTCACCATACCTCGCAGACGGTATTTGCTGGAATGGCGTTCGATTCTCCCCTCACGGACGAACGGGATTTCGTTCAGAGGTTAAAAACCGGAAAAGGCAAAATAACCGTCGTCACGAAAAAACAGGATTGAAAAGATCAAAATTAAAACGACCCTTAAGGGGTCGTTTTTTAAACCACATAAAAAGTCAGCTGATAAGTTGTTTAATCGCTTATTTTATCAGGTTTAATGCATGCCGGGCAAGACGGTTCAGTGTTTCCTCGATATCCCGATCCGTCGTTTCGGGATGAATGGCGCACATTCTCAGCACTTTGTGCCCCGAAAGTTCCGTGGTATAAATCTGCGCGAAACCGCTTTCCGTAATTTCTTTCGCGATGCGGCAATTTATCTCGTCGCGTCGCGCTTCGTCCGCGATTTCTTCCGGAGCAAAACGGAAATTCACGATACCGAGACAAGCGGGCGAAATGATCTCCCACCCGCGGAAAGAAGAAACCTTTTTTTCCGCAAGCGAAGCCAGCCTGCACCCGTGATCGACCACGCGCCCCATTTCTTCGCTGCCGAGAACCTGCAGCGTGAACCACAGTTTCAGACTGCGCGAGGGTCTCGTCAGTTCGGGACCGAGATCCCAGAATTCCACGCTGTCGGGAGAGCTTTCGGCATCTTTCAGATATTCCGGGTGAGCGGCGAAACTGTGAACGAGATCGTTTTTATCCCGCACGAGAACAAGGCTGCATCCGTAAGTCTGCAACATCCATTTGTGCGCGTCCCAGCTTAAACTGTCCGAAAGCTCGATACCGTCCAGCTTCTTCTTTTCCGTTTCCGACAAAAGCGCCGTCGCACCGTACGCACCGTCCACATGCATCCACATGCCGTATTGTTTGCAGATCTCCGCGATTTTGCGCAAAGGATCCACACTGCCCGTGTTCGTCGTTCCCGCCGACCCGACGACGGCAAAGGGAACCATTCCATCGGCAACGTCCTTTTCGACCATGCGTTTCAAAGCGTCCGTATCCATGCGGTAAAGCGGGTCGCAAGGAACTTTGCGGATCTGTTCTTCGTAAAAACCGATGATATGCAACCCTTTCGCCACCGAGGCGTGCGTCTGCCCCGAAATGTAAATAACGGCTTTTTCTCTCGTTTCCCTCGTCAGTTTCGCATCTCTTGCGGCAGTCAGCGCGGTGAGGTTCGCAACCGATCCGCCCGAAACGAAAATACCGCCCGCCGTTTCCGGATAGCCGGCGCGATCCGCCATCCAGCGAACGAGTTTTTTCTCGATCAGATCCGCCGCGGGCGCATTCACCTTGCATGCCGCATGGGGATTGAAAGCGTTCGTCATCACGTCTCCCATCCAGGACAAAAGAGACGCGGTGGAAGGCACGCAGGCAAACGCGCGCGGGTGCTGAGAAAACAGCACGTGCGAATATACGTCCGCAAGCAACTCCTCGTAAACCTCTTTCGCGTTTCTGCCCTTTTTCGGCACGGTTTCCCCGTTCAGCTCGTCACGGGTGGTCGTTTCCACGGGCATGAAAAAGGGCTTATCTTCCAGTTCGTTATAAAATTCCACCGTGCGCGCCACAAAATCGCGCGCGAGTTCTCCGATTTCTTCGTTCGTTTTGTTGTTCACCCTGCTCCGTCTCCTTGACAAATTCCGTATTCTATGATACCATATTTTCAACCATTTGTAAAATTCATTATTTTAATGAATACAATCAATTTTTTTGATAGGTGAAATATGGAGCTGCGGAATCTCGCCACGTTTTTGAAAATTACGGAACTCGGGAACTTCACAAGGACGGCGGAAACGCTCGGATACACGCAATCTGCCGTCACGATGCAGATCAAACAACTGGAAAAGGAACTCGGCGCACCTCTTTTCGAACGGATCGGCAGGAGAATCCGCCTGACGGAAGCGGGCGAACGGCTTTTGCCTTACGCCATAGAGGCAACGGAACTGATGAAAAGCGCGAAACAGGCGGTAAACCGCACGGATGATAAGGGGGGAAAACTGCGGATCGGCACGGGAGAATCGTATGCGATCAGCGTTTTGCCGCGCATTTTCGCCGCTTTGAAAGAGAGCTTTCCGAAAGCGGAAATCGAAGTTGCCACGGGAGACGTTACGGAACTGTTGGAAAAGCTGAAACGAAACGAGGTGGACGCCGTTTACTTTCTCGACCGCAAGATCTACCTTCCCGAATGGGTGAAAGCTTTCGAAAAGCCGATCAGGATCCACTTCACCGCCGCGGCAAACGATCCGCTTGCCAAGGAAAAGAAAATCCCCTTGAAAAGGCTTCTGGAAGAGCCGTGGTTTCTGACCGAAAAAGGAGTAAATTACCGCTATGCGATGGAACAGATCCTTGCAAAACAGGGGCTTGCCATCCACCCGTTTCTGGAAATCGGCAATACGGGCGTCATCACACGATTCGTCGCCGCGGGCAAAGGAATCTCCTTTTTACCCGAATACGTCATTGCCCCGCTCGTAAAAGAAGGCACCCTTGCCATGCTTGACGCCGATTGCCCGGAAATCGTTATGTACGGACAGCTTGTTTGCCACAGGAATAAATTTGCCACTCCTTTGCTTACGGAATTTATCCGTCTTGCCTCTGCCGAAACATGAACGCCATTCCCGTCGTCCGGCAACGACGTTTGTTCTTTTGATCGTAACACGTAAAACCATATCATTTTGTCATCCTGACCCGACAGTAGAAACCTGCCCGGGAAGGATCTCAAAATGATATGGTTTATTATAATTACAGGAATATGCCTTGAGCCCCCTCGGCAAAGTTGCTTCCGTTTTTATAATCCCTTTTGTTTAATTTTTCTGCCAACCGGCATAAAGTTTCGTCTCTATAAACTCGGTTACGTTACCTTCTTCGTCTGAATCAACGGGCGGTAAAGTACCCGTGTCGAAATTCCATTTGTTTACACATTCCGCTTCTTTAAACCAACCCGTAAATTTATATCCGTTTCTTATAGGATTATAAGGCGTATTTCTTATCGTTCCGCCATATTCGGAATTGTCTACAAAAAACACGTCGTTGTTCGGGCTGTTTTCATAATTAAAACGAAAAACGATATTTGCTTTATAAAAAGTAATTGTAGATCTTAACGTGTCGTCATTATAATTTGATAAAGTCGTTTTATCACAAAAATCTTTCCAAACAGAATATTTGCTTATAGAATACCAATTTTTTAAGATTGCTACAACATATGAAAGAAAGTCTTCCTGAAAGTAAAATATTCGATCCTCGGATAGAAAATTACGTTCAAACAACATATGCCATAGCTCAGGTTCTGACTTTGGAAGTGTTACTCCCGCATAGTATATTTCATGAACTACACAAGGATCATTGACTCCACTGATTTTAAAATTATGCGTTAAAGGACTAAAAGCAACGTAAAGTTTTTTAACGTTTTTAAAACTTGGACCAAAAGTTTTTTGCATCATCCCGAAATGGCTGATCGGAGTCGTGTAAAAAACTTGTTTAACCTCTTCTCCCTTGTAATATGCAGGCAAATACATAACTTCCGGGTTGTTTTCTTCCATATCGCCGGTAATTGCATACCCGTGTAAGTATTCATCGTCATAATAGAAATAAAACTGCCCGTCGGTTTCATCTTTTTCCTCTATTTTTCTATAAGCAGGTGGGTGTGTTTCACAACCGCCACAAACCAAAAGACTTATAATCAAAACGATACTGGGAATGGTTGTTAATATTTTATTTTTCGCCGTTTTCATAATCATTTTCTCCTTCGATATTATTTCTTTTCCCAGCCTGCGTACAGTTTCGTTTCGGGGTTTTCCCCGATTTCACTTTCCTGCGGCATGGTATCGGAATCGAAATTCCATAAGTTGATACATTCAGGCTCTTTATACCACCCCTTAAAATCGTATCCGTTTCGCATCGGCATATACGGCGCAGGATCGATCTTCTTTCCCCAATCAAAATTATTGATGAAAAAGTATCCGCCGTTCGGTTCTCCGTCATAATTGAACATATATGCCGTGTTTGCCACTCGGATTCGGTATTGATATACAATTAATCTTGGCGATTTAAAGGTTAACGTCACAAGCATCGTATAATCATTCTCCATAGATACCGTCTCTGACGAGTACATACCTATTCTCTTTTTTCGGAATAAAAAAGCAGGATATTTGCAATAGAGAATAGCATTCTTCTTATCCTCCTTTTCAAGCAATTGCTCAATAGACACCATCCAATCCCCACAATAATAAATCGTTTCGAGATCCAGATCGTTTCCGTACGGAATAACATCGCCCATAATAGATTCATCATAATTTCCGAATGGGAAATAGACGCACGAAACATTCGTTAAAGACAGAGAAAACCTCTGAGGCGGCCAATTCTGAGACACATAACCAACCTGAACTTCTTTCCCTTTGTAATAAGCCGGTATCAC
>CABUWK010000051.1 GCA_902495325.1 uncultured Acidiphilium sp. | reverse complement strand
TGTTGCGATTGCAACAGGGGTTTTGTGGTGCACCCGATTCCAACTTCGAACCCGCTGTTTTGCGCCCTTTACAAAACGCGGTTCGTCTATTTGCGCAAGCAAATATTTGCCGAGGGTTCCCGCCTGCGGGATACGGCAATATCCGATCGGGGAAAATTTATCTTTTCGCGAAATTCACCCAACCCCGCTGTTTTGCGCCCTTTGCAAAACGCGGTTCGTCTATTTGCGTAAGCAAATACTTGCCGAGGGTTCCCGCTCGCGGGATACGGCAATATCCGATCGGGCACATCTCCGGCACACGCAAAAGGAGCGTACAAAACTCCGTTGCGTGTGTCTTTTTCTATGCAAAACAGGGGTAAATTGCCGTTTTTATGGCGGTTTATCCCGCAATTTCTCTTCATCAGCAATTCTGGTTTTTCGCCATCTGTGCCGTCAGAAGGACAATTTCTTCCGGCGTTTCGGGCATACCCTGACGCATCCATTCATCCACCCAGCCGAACAGAAGCCCCGCAAACATGGATTTGCCGTATCGCTCCATATTGCTCTGCGATTCATCCAGCATGCAGGCGGTCCGGAGCGTTTCATAGATCATATCGGAAAGCCCCCGGCGGTAAAGCAGCAAATAAAAATCTTTGTATTTGTAATAATGCTTCAGTAGTGTTTCGGAAAAGCGTGTCTCGTCACCGAGCGATTCAAACTCCTTGCCCCATTCCTGTATCAGCCTCAGGAGATGCTTTGCCAGCACATCCTTTTTGCTGTCAAAATTACGATAGAATGAATTGCGCGCTACACCCGCTTTTTTAATAAGGTCGATAATAGAGATTTCTTCAAGGCTCTGCATTTCCATCATTTGCAGCAGTGCCGTGGTGATACACTCCTTGACAAACGCATTTGTCTCCTGCTTTTTATTCATGTGGTACAAAATCACCTCTTTGTCTCTCAACCGCTTTTTGCCATTGACAATCGATTAAAATTGTGGTATACTTGTTCCACATTCAGATGTGGAACATTTGCTCCACATTGATATGATACACCGAAAATGCGAAAAAGTCAAGAGGAAAGCGGGAAAATCTGATGGAAAACATTTTAGAGACAAGGTCGCTGACAAAAAAGTACGGCAACAAAATTGCCGTAAACGGCATGTCGCTTCATGTGCGGCGCGGCGATATCTACGGACTGATCGGTAAAAACGGCGCGGGAAAAACCAGCCTGATGAAATTGCTCTTAGGGCTGACGACGCCCGATTCCGGAGAAATGGTATTGCTCGGTGAGCGGAATGCAGATCGGGCAAGGCAAAAGATCGGCTCACTGATCGAGGCGCCGGCTCTTTATAAGAACGAGACGGCGTTTGAAAATATGAAGCGGTTTGCGATTCTGTCGCCGACCTCCGACGCGGAGATCCGCAATCTCTTGAATCTCGTGGGACTTGGCAATACGGGAGCCAAAAAAGCCGGGGCGTTTTCGCTCGGTATGCGCCAGCGGCTCGGCATTGCCATTGCCCTGCTCGGGAATCCGGAGGTGCTGATTCTCGATGAACCCATCAACGGGCTTGACCCGGCAGGCATCAAGGAAATTCGCGATATCATTATCGAGCTGAATCGACGCGGCGTCACATTTCTGATTTCAAGCCATCTGCTGGACGAACTCGGGAAGATCGCCACCAATTACGGCATTGTATCGGGCGGAGCGTTGGTGGAGGAGATCACTGCCGAGGCACTTGCGGCAAAATGTCGCACCTCGCTGAAGCTGACGACGGACAATGCCAAGGGAACGCTCGCCGTGCTGAAGCGCGATTTTGCTGGACTTACCGCAGAACAGGACGGCAAAGCCGTCCGCATCACCTCGCCCGTTTCCGATCCGTCTGAGGTCAATGCGGCTCTGGTGAAGGCGGGAATCCGCGTGTATGAAATGGCAAACGAAAGCATGGGCTTTGAAGATTTCTTTATCGAAAGGTTGGGCAGATAACATGGGGACGCTGATGAAATTTGAAATGCACAAACTGAAAAAGCAGAAGAGCTTTTACATCTGCACGCTGATTATGGTTGCACTGCTTTTTCTCTCCGCCATAACAACGAAAGCGCTTGTGAACGGCAGTCCGGAGTATGCCGCGCAGTTCAAAGGTTCCGGGATCGACTCCATGATCGGTGCGCTCGGGAACTGTTCGTTTCTGCTGATTGCCGGTATCTTTACGGCGCTCACGGTTTGTGAGGATTACGAACAGCAGACCGTCAAAAATATCTTCTCCCGCGGATATTCCCGCAGGAGTGTATATACGGCAAAGCTCATGACCGTGTGGATTGCCACAAGCGTGATGTTTTTGATCGCCGAGGTTGCCGCGCTGATCTCCGGCAACCTGTACTTCGGAATCGGAGAGACGGAAAGTCTCCGATTCCTTGCAGTCCTCGGGGTGCAATATGTTGTGGCAATGGCGAATGTTGCAATGTTCTTTGCCATCAGTTCGGTTCTTCGGAAAAACGGTTCTTCGATAGCCGCCACCATCGTGGCACCCATGCTTGTCAATGTCGTTCTGTCGTTTGCGGACTCACTGCTAAAGCTGAGAGATGTCTCCCTGACGAACTATTGGCTGTCGTCCTTTCTCGGCGATTTGACGCTATCGGTCGAATCGGGGAGAATGACTGTTTGCCTAGTTGCATCGCTGATTTATATTCCTGTGTTTGTTTTTGCAGGGATTAGAATCAATCGAAAGATCGAGCTGTAATTTAAGACGATAGTCTTTTGATAACAACAGCCACAAGACCGTAAAAAGTCGGGGGGCTGTTGTTATGATATCAAAGTGACAAACTGGAATTAGTCAAAGTGTCACTTTTGATATTGGCCGTCTGTATCCCTGGCAATGATAATCACCGTGCCTGCGGTTTGGAAAACCGTGAACGCTTCCTTCAGCAAAAGTGCACCCGCCAAAATTGAAACGACCATTACGATCTCGATAAAAGAAGATGTGCGGTTGACACCGATTTTCGCATTTCGAATATTTTCTTTATTGTTTCAAAATCGCTCACAGGCTCGCATTGCAGTTCTTTTGCCACGGTTTTCTTTACTCTATACTCTCCAATCTATCCAGTGGAAAACGGAACAAAACTCAACAGAAAATAAATGAGTTCTAATCCCCGTGGACGCCTCCCTTTTCGACTTAAAAAGACGCTCCTTTTTGTTCGTTATTGACACAAAACCCCTGTTGCAAAACGCAACAGGGGTTTTGTGGTGCCCCGATTCCAACTTCAAACCCGCTGTTTTGCGTCCTTTGCAAAACGCGGTTCGCCTGTTTGCATTTGTATTTCGTGCCGTATGCTACGCCAGCGAAATGTGCATCGCGGGAAGAATTTGTCCCAATTCGCTGTATTCGGGGTTCGCGCCCAGAATCTCTCCCGAACCGTCGAACGACAGAATCCTGCTGTTGCTGTTTTGCTGATACTTGCAGTGCGAACGCGTCCACATAGCCCCTTTGCTTAACGTTGCCACACAATAGCTGCTTGCCCCGACGCCCGACACGAATTTACTTTTATATAAATTCAACCCCGCATAGCTCAGCAAAAAGAGTTTGTCTTGCGTCGGAGCGGTCTCAAATCCCGTGCTGTCGCCCATGCTTTTTTCGTCGTTGGCAACAAGGGACGTGAGAACTGTCTTTTTTTGCCCGTCGTTAAACATAATATTATAAACAGTGTCGTTAAGGTAAGATCTTACCGGACTGGATCCCCACTTATCGTGTCCGAATTTCAAGGTCTCCAATTTCGTTCTGCAAACGAGGAACGCTTCGCCGTTTCCTTCGTCGACCACACTCCATTTCACGGGATCGTAATGAAACCAGTAAATTTTAACCTGATAGTTCCTTCCGGCATCAAAGAACAACGGATTATAGCCGGCGTTTTCCTGACGGTAACCACCGCCGCTGCGCCTCCTGATAATAAAAACCCCGCGATATTTTTTCCCGTTGTATTCCACGTCCTTATACCAGTAGTTTTCGTTGCTGTCCGTCCAGCCTTCCACCACAGCCGGGTTGCCGTGTGAACTAAGTAAGGGTTGCATGTCGAATTCAAATGCGGCAAGCCCGCTAAGAGTTTCTTCGTCGGTCACGTCCGACTGCGGGTAAGACCCCATAAGCACTTCGTTTCCGTTACGGAGGTACGGCGAAATTCTCTTCTGAATGGCTCCCTCTTTTTCCGTCCAGTAAGCGACGAGATCAAGATCGCCGTCCTCAAGCTGCACAAATTCGTAACGATGCAGCCTTTCGGAATCGTCTTCCCGATACCATCCGCCGAAAATAAATTCGGCAACGGCATATTCAATTTCGAAATTATTGTCTGAAAGTAAATTATAATTTTTTATCTGTTCGCCGCCGGCTTTCCCCGGGGTGGGCAACGGCAGGTCATCGTTATTTTCAAACGAATCGACGGTATATTCGTATATCGCGTCGTCAGGGTTGATTCCGCCACCGAGATCGTATGTAATTTTGTATGTGATCGCCGTCCAGTTGGCGGTGTATTCCAGATCGCCGTGCGTGCCGCTCGTGACGGTCAACGTTTTTTCGGGCTCGGTCAGACCGCTGCCCGTCCAGCCATCAAACATATAGTACTCCCGTTCGGGTTGGGGCAAAGTGAAATCCTTGCTTTCAACGTCGTATGACGAGGGCGCGTCGATCGTCGCGCCTTCGATCCCCTCGTATTTTATGTTATATGAAGTGGGCGTCCATTTCGCCCAAAGCTCGATATCCTCGGTTTTTTCGCCCTGAGAGATTCCGATCAACCTGCTGTTTTCGGCAAAATCGGATGACGTATACCAGCCGCCGAAATCGTAATAGTCCTTAGTCGGAGTTTGCAGATCGAAACTTTGTTCTATCGTGTAGGACGGCATGTTGTACCGGGAGTTGACGCCGCCGTTTAGGTTGTACTTAATGTCATACTCAACAACTTCCCAGATCGGCGTAAGCACCGTATCCTGCCGGATGGGGTAAGTAAACGGCCATTCGTAGCCCTGAAATCCCCACGCGACGAACTCATATCCTCGTTTTTCGGGCGAACCGGGGAAAACCGGCGTATCGCCGTCCTCTACGGTTATCTGCGCCCAGGGCTCCTCGTCGCTTTCGTCGTACAGAAACGAAACGGTATACGTTTTTGTTTCGGGGTCTTTGGCGTTGAGTCTGCCCTCAAGCAGATCTTTCAGCCATTCCTCTTCCGTACCTTCGTAATCGGGATACGCTTCCCGGTACAGTTCGTAAACCGATTTTTCGGTCGGGGTATCGCCTCCCAATTTGCCGCCAAGCAGATCCCGCAGCCATTGTTCTTCCGTACCTTCGTAATCGGGGTATTTTTCTATATACTGCCGATACGCGCTCTTTGCGCTTTCGCCCGATCCGGACGATTTCTCTCCCCCGCATGCTGTCAGAAACGCGAACGCAGAGCAGAGTGCCAACATGAAAATCACGATGAATACGCGCTTGTTTTTTCCGGTCATAACCGATCCTCCTTTTTTCATTGAAACGAAATTGAACCCCGAAGGGCATTTCCGGCGGTGCGAAGCGTTTTCCGGAACGCCTTTCGTCGTTTGTTCCGGATCCGTTGTTTGTTCCGGATCCGCCTTCCCCGCGATCGCAACATTCTCTTCCCGCCGCGCCGCCGGAACGTTGCGGGTTCTGAGCGACATATGACAGATATATTCCGCAAAGTACAACTGTGTGTATGATTCTACGTAAATTTTCCGGATGTTCGTCCCACTCAATCTGATTTTGAGTTGCTTCTTGGTTTGCAACTCAATTATAACATGTTTTTTTGGAAAAAGCAAGAAGTTTTCCGATAATAAAAGACCGGGAAAACGATTTTTCGCTGCCCGATCCGATTTATTTTTATCCAAGAATCAATTTCCCGTTTATTTTTATGCCCTGAAACTCATTGTGATTTGCATATTCCATTCCCCGTTAAAACGAAGGAATCTGCCCATCGGCGGAAAACCAGGCGGAACGTTTATTTCATCACCGCGAAAATCACCTTACCGACCGCGAAAACAACCGCCGACAAAACGATAAAAATCAGAACGAAAGTATTTGCACTTTCCTTCCAGCGCATCGCCAGAATCACGGCGTCTCCGACCGCAGCTATTGCCATTGGAATCCAATACAGAAGATCTTTTCCCTGCCCGAGAAACAGATCCCGCAACATCCACGTGAAACAAGCAACCAACGCAAGTGAGGTTACCGCCTCAACCACATAGAACAATGCCGCACGGGAAATCCTTGCGGGATACATCACGGGAATCGCCATGGAAAACGCCGTGAGAAACACAAGCGAATACCAGAACATAAAAGCGCGTTCGTTTCCGGAAGCAACCTGCACGGTTTTCAGAACCATTGCGGCGATCAGCAAACCGTAGGACACAAACTGAACGGGCGCGATCGTATGTTCCGTATGCATCATACCCGAAACCAGCATCACGCCTGCAGTAATCGTCAGCATCGTGTAATCGGGCGTAACAGAAGAATCAACAAGAGACCGCCAGAAGCTTTTGCACCCAAACGACAAAAGCCCGACAGAAATAAGCAAGGAAAAAATCGTCACGGTATTGACAAATCCGTCAAACCCGCTCCGGTATAAACCGGAAAAAGAAGTGCGGCAGATACGAACGAGGCTCTGCACGCGCTCGGCAAAAAGAACGAGAAAATAACCGAGAAAAAGGCATGCGATCACGCGGGTGAGCGGCGAATTTTGTAAATCAGGCATTTTCAATACTTCCTATATGTTATTTGCGCAATCAGCGCATTCTTTATTTACAACACACCTTTCATAAAAAAGTTACGTTTTATGATTTTCGACACAAACAGGATCCGCCTTTCAACCATCAGACGGAAAAGACGCCCCCCTATAAGTTGATTATCTGCCGGTTTTAAAAAGAACAGAAAGCAGCGACCCCGTTTCCCGTCCTTTTTTCGTTTTTGAAAGCAAATCAGTCTCCGTAACCGTCCGGGTTCTGCAGCTGCCACTTTAAAGAAGACGCACACATATCGTCAAGCGTTTTTTCCGCTTTGAACCCGATCAGTTTTTCCGCAAGAGACGGATCGGCATAGCATGCAGGGATATCTCCCGGGCGGCGAGGATCGATCACGTAAGGGATCTCCTTGCCGAACGCCTTCGAGAAAGCATGAATAATTTCAAGAACGCTGTACCCTTTGCCCGTTCCGAGGTTCACGATAAACAGCCCGCTCTTCGTAAGCAACTTTTTCACGGCGAGAACGTGCCCTTTCGCAAGGTCGACCACATGGATATAGTCGCGAACCCCCGTTCCGTCCGGCGTAGGATAATCGTTGCCGAACACGTGAACTTTTTCAAGTTTCCCCACGCACACCTTCGTGATATACGGGCAGAGATTGTTCGGAATGCCGTTCGGATCTTCCCCGATCAGCCCCGATTCGTGCGCGCCGATGGGGTTGAAATACCTGAGGATCGCGATATTGAATTCGGGATCGGCTTTTGCGAGATCCTTCAGAATATATTCGATAAAAAGTTTCGTGCTCCCGTAAGGGTTGGTCGTGGAAAGGGGGAAATCTTCGGTGATGGGAACGGTATGCGGATTTCCGTACACCGTGGCGGAAGAGGAGAATACCAGGTTTTTACAACCGAACTCTCTCATCACGTCGATCAGGGCAAGCATGCCGCCGATGTTGTTTTCGTAATATTCGATCGGCTTTGCAACCGATTCGCCCACGGCTTTATATCCCGCAAAATTGATCACGGCGGAAATATCCCGCGTGCGGAACACCTCGCGCATCGCCTGTTTGTCGCAGACGTCCGCGATCACGAAATCCAGTTTTTTGCCAAGAATTTTCTCTACCCTTCTCACGGCTTCTTCTTTGCTGTTGTACAGATTGTCGACGATCGTAACGTCGTACCCGGCGTTCACGAGCTCGATCACGGTGTGGCTTCCGATATACCCGGCGCCGCCCGTTACCAGAATTTTACTCATATTACAGAAACCCTCCAGAGTTAAAATTTGTTAATTAATCGACTTATAACCCATCATTTAAGGTCGTAATCTCTTCAGAACGTTTTTTCAAAACTCAATCTTTCACCGTTTCGGCAAGATAGCCGTCGTAATCGACGGGGCGGTCGTAAACCTTCGTGCCGTCGATTTCGATAATGCGGTTGCAAACCGTATTCATCAGCTCCTGGTCGTGACTCGTTAAAAGAAGACATCCTTTGAAATTTTCAAGCCCGTCATTTAATGCGGTGATCGATTCGAGATCGAGATGGTTGGTCGGCTCGTCGAGGATCATGAAATTGCCCCCTTCGAGCATCATTTTCGCGAGCATACATCTCACCCTTTCGCCGCCGGATACCACAGACGCTTTTTTCAAAGCTTCTTCGCCGGAGAACAGCATTCTGCCGAGCCACCCGCGAACGAATTCTTCATAATGATCGTAGGAAAAACGGCTCAGCCAGTCGACAAGGGACAGGTCGCACCCGACGAAAAAGCTGTCGTTATTGGAAGGCAGATAGGTCGGAGTGATCGTTTTTCCCCATTTGAAATAGCCGCTCGTCGCCGTTTCGTTCCCCATCAGGATATCGTAAAACATGGTGATCGCTTTGCTGTTTTTTCCCACGATACCGATTTTATCCTCTCTCCCGACGGTAAAGGAAATATTTTCGAAATAGCCTTCTTTCGTCAGATTTTCCACAAAAAGAATGTCGTTTCCGATCTCGCGGTCATATTTAAAATTAATGTAGGGATATTTTCTCGAAGAAATTTTGATATCGTTGATCGTAAGTTTTTCGAGTTCTTTTTTACGCGCGGTCGCCTGCTTGCTCTTCGAAGCGTTCGCGGAGAACCTTGCGATAAATTCCTGCAATTCCTTTGCGCGCTGTTCCGATTTTTTATTCTGTTCCTTCTGCTGGCGGGCAAGAAGCTGGCTCGTTTTATACCAGAAATCGTAGTTACCGAAATACACGTTGATCCTGCCGAAATCGACGTCGCAGATATAGGTGCACACCTTATTCAGGAAGTGGCGGTTGTGCGAAACGATGATGATCGTGTTTTCGTAATCGAGCAGGAAATCTTCCAGCCAGCGCGTGGTGCGGATATCGAGGTTATTTGTCGGTTCGTCCAGAAGAAGGACGTCCGGATTGCCGAACAACGCCTGTGCAAGAAGGATCTTGACCTTTTCCTTACCGTCGAGCTCGCCCATTTTCTTTTCGTAATCGTCAGAGGGAATTTCAAGGGCGGAAAGAAGTTTTTCCGCATCGCTCTCCGCATCCCATCCGCCAAGCTCGGCAAACTCCGTTTCCAGATCGCTCGCGCGGATACCGTCTTCGTCGGTAAAATCGGCTTTCGCATAAAGAGCGTCCTTTTCGTCCATGATATCGACAAGCCTTTTATGCCCGAGCATGACGGTACGAAGAACCGTTTCGTCGTCAAAAGCATGCTGATCCTGACGAAGCACGGACATTCTCTCGTTTTTACCGAGCGAAACCTCGCCTTTCTGAGGCTCGATCTCTCCCGAAAGCACCTTCAGAAAGGTGGATTTTCCCGCGCCGTTCGCCCCGATGATGCCGTAGCAATTGCCCTTGGTGAACTTGATATTAACGTCTTCGAACAGCTTTCTGCTGCCGAATTGCAAACTGACTCCCGTAACCTGTAACATTTTACCTCTCGGAATTTTTCCGTCATGCCGGAACGAAACACGTTTTCGGCTGCGGTCCTCCCCGCGCGCCCCGACAAACGACCGGAAAAATTCTTCTTTTTTGCTTGTCCGGATAAGAATACGAACTTTTGCGTCTTCCTTCCGTCAGATTTGCGATTTGCCGTAAAAACAACCGACCCGACGGATCCGAACCCTTTTATATTATATAGGATACGGGGGATTTTTACAAGTAAAAACCCCCCGTATTGTGATTTTCTTCGCGAATTTTGAGAAAAATTTTTTTATCTCTTTCCGGATGATTATCCGAGAAAAAATAGATTCCGGCGCTTTCGCGCCGTTCCCGGTTTTATTCCACCTCAGCCAGAGCCGCCATGAGAGCGGTATATTCTTTCTCCACTTCGTGAAACAAAGGCTCAGCCCCCTCAAGAGATCTTCCGCGAAGTTTTTCCGTCAGTTCGAACGCGGGACGATACAGATTTTCGAATCCGAGGTTCTGGCAAACCCCTTTCAGCGTGTGTGCCGCGCGGAACGCCGTTTCCGCATCCCCTTCCGCCAAAGCCTTTTTCAGAGTGCCGAAACTCGGATCCTTCGGAAACTTCATGGCAAAATACTTCGCCGTCTCTCCCGATCCGAGCCTGCCTTCCACTTCGGAATAATTTCCGCCTATTTTATCATAAAACTGAACGATCGTCATAATTCTCCTTTTCGCCGCTGCGGGAGCCGAACGCGGCATACCCGCAAAATAAAATTAAAATACTCTGTTTATCGTGTTATAGCCGAGTTTTAAACTATTTTATCTCTCCGTTTTTATCTTTCGCAAAAAATTTTCGCACGTCGAGCAGACATTCGAGCAAAAGGGGATTGAATTGCCCGCACTCGCCGTTCACGATCATTTCGATCGCCTGATCTTCGGTATATGCCTCTTTATAAGAGCGCTTTGCAGTCAAAGCGTCGTACACGTCGGCAAGAGACACAACCTGTGCGGCAATGGGAATATCGTCCCCCTTCAAACCATCTGGATACCCTTTTCCGTCATACTTCTCGTGATGATGCAGACAGATCTGATAAGCATATTTCACGAGCGGTTCGTTCTGATATTCACGGATCCCCGCAACCATTTCCGCGCCGATCGTGGTGTGCGTTTTCACAATTTCAAACTCTTCCGGCGTTAGCCTTCCGGGTTTGCTCAGAATATCCCCGTCAATTCCGACTTTTCCGATATCATGCAGAGAAGAAGCCGTCGTAATCAGGTAAACGTCCTTTCCGGTAAGGTTGTATTTCTTTGTTTTTGTCATCAGGCGGACAAGCAGAAGTTCGGTGATCTTGTTGATATTGGTAACGTGACCGCCCCCGAATCCGGAACGAAATTCGGCGACCTCGCTTAAGATATCCACCAGAATGCGGCTGTTTTCTCCTTTTCGAGGATCTCTCCCGAAACGGCGGAAATCAGGCGGCGTTGTTTTTCATACAGATTGATCGTATTAAGGACCCGCCTGTAAACGACTTTCGCGTCGAACGGACGGCTGATGAAATCGGACACCCCCATTTCGTACGCCTTCCGGATGGTCTGCCCCGATTCGTCTCCCGTAATGGTAATCACGGGGATATCCTCGATATAATGATTCATGGTCATGTATTCGAGAACGTCGAACCCGTTCATGTCGGGCATCATGATATCGAGCAGAATTACGGAGATCGCCGTGCCGTAGCGCTTTAAAAGAGACACGCATTCTTTCCCGCCGGAAGCCTCTATCACGTTGAATTCGTTTTTCAGAATAGAAGACAATATTTCGCGGTTGATCTCGGAATCGTCCACGATCAGAATATTCGCTTTGTTTTTTTCCTCTTTCAATTCACCGTCTTTATCGGTAACGATCACATTTTTCTTGCCTTTCGCCCGATATAAAAGCCTGTCCGCACGGTTCACCGCGGATTCGATCGTTTCGTCCCGGCACATCGTAGCGCCGATGCTCTTTGTCAGTTTGATTTCCGCATACCCGGGCAGGACGATATGGTTCACGTTTTTCAGCAAATTTTTCAAGCCCGATTCGAACCCGTCTTCACGGACGCCCGGCATAACAAGAAGGAACTCATCCCCTCCGTAACGGATCAGCCGGTCGGAAGTGCGAAGCCCTTTCTGCATCTCTCCGGCGATAACGGTAAGCACGGAATCGCCTGCGGAATGCCCGTAAACGTCGTTATACACTTTGAAATCGTCGAGATCGATCATTGCAACGCCGGCGGCAAGGGTAGAATTTTTTAATTTTTCCTCATAGAACCGACGATTGTAAATACCCGTCATCGCGTCGGTATACATTTTCTCGTAATAACCGTTCATGTGAGAAAGTAGCCTGTCCCCGCCGCTGAAATCCATAAGGCTTTCCTCATCGAACACACGGAGGCATTCCATCACGCACGGTTTCCCATCCACCTCGACGTATCTGGAAATCACATGGTACACGCCTTTTTTCGAAAACTCAAGCTTGGCAATGTCTCTTTTCTCGATAAAGGCTTTTGCCGAAACACAGTTTTCACATGGCTCGTCTTTTTCCCAGAAAGAATAACAGGGGCATGTTTTATCCGGGAGATTTTCCTTTCCGCAAATACCCGCTATTTCTTCCTTTTTCAGCAATCTTACCACGGTAAAAACCTTGCGGAATTCCGCTATTTCCGCTTCGGCTTCCCGCATTGTGAGTTTTGTTACTTCTCCTTCCATAATCCTTCCTTTTGTTTTTCGGCAACGATCCTGTTTTTCCCGAAAGTCCGACTGCCGGAACGTCCGCCGTTCCGCATAGCCCGCAGCGGGTATCCGCTGCGGAAAATTCTGTCGGTTTTATCCCAAATTTACATATTCATTATAACATATATTATGGGAATTATCAAGCCTATGAAAAAAAATATCCTGACCTTAAAAAATAAAATTCAAGGGGAAAACGCAATTTTGTCATTCCACCCCGTCCTTGCCCGACTTATGAATAAACTCAAGGCATATTCCTGTAATTGCAAAACCATATCATTTTGAGATCCTTTGGCAGAGAATGAAAGAGTAATCGTTGATAAGCAACTATAATCATAATCAAACCTGCAACTATTTCGTTCTTTCGGATAACCGTTTTTCTTTTTCGAAGAGGAGACAACTGCTT
>CABUWK010000050.1 GCA_902495325.1 uncultured Acidiphilium sp. | reverse complement strand
CCTTGCGCCTTAAAGAGCTTATTTTTCGATGATTTTTCCCGATTTCGAAATCGATAGTACTTTCCGTACATCAATAGAGAAATCGGGGAAAAGGGCGGAAAAGAAGCCTTTAAGGTAATTAGCGATGGCGAATGCTAAGCCTAATACGAACTTCGGAAAAAACAAGGGCATAGCCCGGAAATCCGTTTGCACCGGCGGTGTGACCCGTCCGTGCAGACGGTTTTTCTTTTTTTCGGAGAAGAAGCCTTTAAGGCGATCGGGGAGACGAATGCCGAGCCTGCCTGCTTTTCTCGGCGATGGGGGCGTATTTGGTTGATTTTTTCGGGGAAAATGTGTATAATGAAAGAATAAACGTTGCGGAGCGGTCTGCCGATCCCTGCGGACCGAAGCGGCAACTCATTCCGGAAAAATTATGCTGATTATCGATAAAGTGAAAAAAAGAAGCGTGGGCGGAGAGCTCGGGCTGCAAAAAGGAGACGAAATTCTCGCGTTCGACGGGCATAACGCCGTCGATATTCTCGACTATCTCTATTACGAAGAGCAGGAGAATTTTACCCTGACCGTCCGTCAGACCAACGGAGACGTTTCCGACTGCGAGATCGAAAAGGACGAAGACGAGACTTTAGGTCTCACTTTCGCGTCCGACAATCTCGACATCAGAACCTGCAGAAACAACTGCATTTTCTGTTTTATCGACCAGATGCCCCCGCACATGAGAGATACCCTTTATGTGAAGGACGACGATTATCGCCAGAGTTTTCTGTGCGGAAACTTCGTGACGCTGACCAATCTTTCGGAAGAGGACGTCGAAAGGATCGTCCGGCTGAAACTCAGCCCCCTTTATATTTCCGTGCACACGATGAATCCCGAACTTCGCTGTTCCATGATGAGAAACCGCTTTGCGGGGAAGATCGTGGAATATATCGACCGTTTCGCGAAAGCGGGCATTATCATGAACACGCAGATCGTAATGGCGCGGGACTATAACGACGGCAAGGAACTCGAATATTCCGCGAGAAGTCTTTTCCGTTACTATCCCACGGTGCAGACAATGGCTGTCGTTCCCGTCGGAATGACGAGATACCGCGAAGGGCTGACGAAGATCCGCGATATCGACGCAGACTACGCAAAGGGCGTGATCGGACAGATCCGTTCGCTGAACAACGAGTTCGGCGTTAATTTTATTCAGCCGGCGGATGAATTTTTCTTCCGCGCAGGGATGCCCGTGGAACCGTATTCCTTTTACGGCGCATTCACGCAGATCGAAAACGGCGTCGGAATGACGGCTAAGTTTATGCGGGAATTCGAGGACAGCCTTGAAAAAACGACGAACGAGGAGAGTTTTCTGCTTGTTTCGGGAACTTCCGCCGCACCTTTTATGCGGAAGATCGCAGAGCGTGCGAAAAGTTTTGTGGAAGGGCTCACGGCGGAAGTTCTCGCCGTGGAAAACGATTTTTTCGGAAGAACGGTCAACTGCACGGGGCTTCTGACGGGCGGGGACATCTCGAGAGCGGTTCTTTCCCGCGGAAAGTACGATGCCGTCGTGATGCCGAGATATGTGCTGAAGGAGAAAGAAGATATCTTTCTCGACGATATGACGCTTGACGAATTTATCGGAAAAATCGACACGAAGGTGTTTATTACGGACGGAACGGGAAAAGATCTTTTCAACGTTCTGTCGGGAAAACGGAAGGAGGACAAACGAGGATATGAGTAAAAAACCGCTGGTAGCGATCGTCGGAAGACCGAACGTCGGAAAGTCGACGTTTTTCAATAAAATAACGGGACGCAAGATTTCCATCGTGGAAGATAAACCCGGCGTTACGCGCGACCGGTTGTATGCGGATGCCGAATGGTGCGGAAAAGCTTTCACCCTGATCGACACGGGCGGTATCGAGCTGAAATCGTCGGACGAAATGTGGCAGCACATTAAAAAACAGGCGGACGTCGCCATCGATACGGCGGATGTGATCATCTTCTTCTGCGACGCGAAAACGGGGCTTACCGCTGCCGATTACGACGTTGCTACGATGCTTCGCCGTTCGGGCAAGCCGATCGTCCTCGCCGTGAACAAGCTTGATGTTTACCGTCAGGAAGTGCTGTTCGATTTTTACGAGCTCGGGCTCGGCACGCCGATCGGCATTTCTTCCGAGCAGGCGAAAGGTCTCGGCGATCTTCTGGACGAAGTGTGCGCGAGTTTCCCGCAGACGGATGAAGCGGAAGAGGAAGACAGGCTGAAGATCGCGATCGTGGGAAAACCCAACGCGGGAAAGTCGAGACTGACGAACGCCCTTCTGGGATATGACAGGACGATCGTTTCCGATCTTGCGGGCACCACGCGCGATGCCGTGGATACCGATTTCGAAGCGGACGGGAAGAAATACACCATCATCGATACGGCGGGAATCCGTAAAAAACGTTCCGTCGACGAGGATGTGGAATATTACAGCGTGGTGCGCGCCTTTGCCGCCATCCGCCGCGCGGACGTCTGCCTGATCGTGATCGATGCGTCCGTCGGGATTACCGAACAGGACGTGAAGATCGCCGGCTACGTGCACGAGCAGGGCAAACCGTCCGTCGTCGTGATGAATAAGTGGGATAAGGTAGAGAAGGACACGAACACCATCAATGAGTTCGAGAAAAAACTGCATACCGATCTCGCCTTTATGGATTATTTCAGATCCGTTTACATTTCCGCAAAATTCGGGCAGAGGGTCAATAAACTTTTCGGGCTTTGCGAAGAAGTTTACAAAAATTCCTGCAAACGCATCACCACGGGAACGCTGAACGAGGTGATCGGCGAAGCCGTCCGTACGAACGAACCACCGACGCGCAGCGGAAGAAGACTGAAACTTTATTACACCGTACAGGACGGTATCTGTCCGCCTACGTTCGTGTTTTTCGTGAACGATTCGGAATTGATGCACTTTTCTTATAAAAGATATCTCGAGAACGTTCTGCGCAAGAGCTTCGGCTTTGAGGGAACGCCTGTCCGCCTTATCGTGAGAGAAAGGGCGGAAGAAAAGTAAAATAAGCCTATAAGCCGATTAAACGATGATTTCGGAGGAGATAAAATGCCTGTATTCGAGTATAAATGCGACGCCTGCGGAAAGGTGTTCGACGAGTATGTGAGAAAATCGGAAGACGAGGTGTTCTGCCCGGAGTGCAAAGCGAAAGCGAGAAAAAACTTAAGCGGCAGAATGTGGACGGCTACGGGAAAGACCTGCGGCGGGAACTGTACGGGAGATTGCAAGACCTGCGGCGGTTGCAAATAAGAAATTCCGGGCGGGAGCGGCAGGATGGCTCAGCCTGTAAAAAAAAGAAAAAAGATCCGTACCGGAAGAGAAGTTTTTCGGTACGGATTTTTTTCAGGGAAAATTTTACGCTTTTTCCGGGAATTTTCGCAGAAGGATTGAAAAACGCCGCGATTTGTGTTATGATAATCGGGGAAGAGGAACGACGGAAAAAAGGGACCGTCGGATCGGTCTGAAAGCGTGCGGTGTCCGTGCCGGGGAATCCGCACGGGAAGGAGGGAGAAAAAGATGAAGAACAAGTTTACGGCGATCGTCGCACTGGCATGCGCGTTTGCGATCAGTCTGGCGGCGGTTGGCTGCGGCGCCGGAGGAAAAGAAAGCGCGGACGGATCGACGAAAGAAGGGAAAATGATATCGTCGGGATCGGCGTCGGTTTCCGCTCCGGAAGAATCGGTTTCGGAGCGGGAGACGGATTCCGGATCCGCAGGCGAGTCGGCGGGAGAGTCGTCGGTCGATAATAAGCCGGATACCGCGGCTCCCGTTCTTACGATTGCGGGAGAGAAAACGTTTATCATAGAGCCGGGCGAGGAGTTGATCCTTCCCGTTGCGACCGCCGTTGACGATCGTGACGGAGACGTTTCGGACAATATTGTTATCGAAGCAGTGCCGGCGGAATATACGAAGATCGCAGACGGCAGATTTTTGTCGGATGTGCTCGGTTTTTATGCGGTTATCTACAGCGTTAAAGACGGTGCGGGAAACGAAACGTCGGAAAAGATCGACGTAAACGTGACTTCGGAAAAATATGCGGAAACCTTCGACGTTTCCGGTTCTGACGATATCGCCGCTCTCGGAAAACCCGCAAAGGGAGAGCACGCCTTTTTCAAAGAGAATTTCGCCAAAGGCGTTGACAGTCCGCTGATTTCTTCCGCGGGGCTTGCCTCTCACGTGAAACCGGAGGCGGGTGTACGCGCGATCTCGGGCAATTCGCTTGTGATCGATTACGGAAAATGTGCGGGAGCGGAAAACGAGTGGATCGCAAACGGGCTCTCGCCGTATCTGAAGCCCGGCAAGTGGGAAGTTTCTTTTGACGTGAAATTGGTTTCCGGAACGGGATTCTCCGATTTTTATTTCGGTTATCGGAAAGTCGGCGGGGAATCTTCGTCCGAACGGCAGGTCAGCCTTGCGGAAATGAAAGAAGGCGAAACGAAACATATTTCCGACAGCCGGATTTGCGATTTCGATGACGGCGTATGGCAGTTCCGTATTTACAAACGCAATCGGAACGGAGACGCCGTTCTTACCCTCGATAACTTTACCTTTATTTATACGAATGTGGTTTACAAAACGACATATCCTTCGGAAGAGGAACTGAAGGCGGGGTTTACTTACGACTGGACCGAGAATTACACGCCGATTTCTTCAACCGACCCCGTATTTCTCGAGGACGTGACCGACGCGGAGGCAAGGAATGCGATGGTCGGAGCGGGCGACGGTTTCGGGAAAACGGTGATGCGCCTGACCGGAAGCGGCGGGCATGAGATCGCGTCGCTTTCAAAGGCTTTCAACCCCGATTACTTCCGGAAAGGTTACGTGTATACGTTCGAAATCTGGTATTATGCGATAACGCCGGGAACGAATTATCTGATCGCGCTGGACGGAACGCCGGCAAACCATATGATAAAGCAGGGAGTTTTCCAAAAGGGATTGCAGAAGGCGACGATCGAATATACCGTAGCGGAAAACGACGCCGGGATCACGTTTTTTACCGGCAACGCGGTCGATATTTATCTCGGAAACATGACGATCACCCTGAAAGGACCCGCCGGAAACTCTGTTATGACGGCGGGAACGTCAGCATCCGTTTTTGCGGACAGGGATTTTCTCCTTTTTCGCAGCTCCCCATGTTTCAAAGCGAAAATCAATCCGGAACTTTGACGAGACGGGAAGTTTTCAGGTTTAAAAGGTAGCATTCCGTGCGAGCGATCCCTGTTGCGAGACGAAGGGCTTTGCGGTATAAATCGAGCTGTAACCGATAGGCGGAAAGCAGGCTTTCATCTGTACGGGAGGAATATTTATAGTCCACGATCACGGCGGATCCGTCTTCCGAAAGGGCGAGAAGATCCACGATGCCCTGAACGAGAACGGTTTCTTCGCTCTGTAAATTTTCATCGATTTCTTTTGCGGGAACGGGCACCACGAAGGGGTGTTCCCGATAGCATTTCATGCGCGAAAGATCGGAAAAAACGTGACATTGCATCAGTTTGCCGAGCAGGTTTTTGTCGAGAAGTTCTCCTTGTTCCCGTGTGAGCTCTCCCGAGGAAAGTTGCCTTATAAGTTCTTTATCAACGTTTTTTTCTTGAAAATCCCAATGTTGCAGAAATGCGTGGTATGCGATGCCCGCTTCTTTTTTAAAGGGGGAGCGGGGGGAGAAAACTTCGTTTTCCCAAAGATCGGTTACCGGCTTTGCGGAGGCTTCGTCCGTCACGATCGCGGTGACGGCGCGCTTCACGGGAAGGCGCACGGCGGTCTCGTAAGGATAGCGGAAAGCGAGGTTTTCCGCTATGCGGTCTTTAAGAGAATCTCTGCCCTTGCCGATCAGAATTTTTCTTTCCGCTGCCGTCCGGTCGGGCGAAGAGAGTTCGTCTTCGTCGTAACGGCGGATCGTCATGTCGGCAAGACTGACAAAGTCGGCATAAGACGTGGCGAAAAGAAGAGAGGACGGGGTTCTGTTTTCGTGTACTTCGCCCGTGGTGACCAGGTGCAGGCGGGCTTTCGCGCGGGTCATCGCCACATAAAAAATACGGGCTTCTTCTTTGATGACGTTCAGTTTCATCCGCTCGCGGAAAAGGGTCCTTTTTACGGTGTTGCCGACGGTCATCGTCTGTTCGTCGTAATATTTTACGGCGGTTCCGAAGGTGCGGTCGGTCATGATCTCTTTTTTTCCGTCGTCGAAATTGAACCGTTTCGAGATTCCCGCAACGATCACGACGGGAAATTCAAGCCCTTTCGAGGCGTGTATGCTCATCACCTGCACGGTGTCGTCTCCCGAAATTTCGGAAAGGGAAATTTCGGAAAGGGAATGTTCGATCGTTTCGAGGAAGCGATCGACGGAGATCTTCTTTCCGCTGCGCGTCGCTTCGGCGATGAACCGTTCCACGCGTGCAAGGCGGAGTTTTCCGAGGGGCATCCCCGCGATCTCCATGTCCAGCCCCGTTTCCCGCAGCAGCCGGGAAAGAATTTCTCCGGCGCCAGAAAATTCTGCGAGAAGTCTTATTTTCGAAAAGTAGTCGCGGAAGTCGCGGAGCTTTCCTTTGAGGGGTTCTTCGCCGTTTTCGATATACAGATCCACACACTCGCGGAAGGATGCCTTCGAGGAGGGTTTCCCCGAGAAACGGCGGATCTCCGCAAGTTCTTCTTCGGTCACTTTTCCGATCGAGCTTTTCAGTACGACGGCAAGCGGCACGTCGTCCGCGTAAAAAGAGATCAGTTTTAACGCCGCGATCAGAATGCGGATCTCGGGGTAATCGCCGATCGAATTTTTTGCCTCGGACGAAACGGGGATCCCGAGTTTCATCAGCTGTTTCACCACGGCGAGGGTGTAGCCGGCGGAAGTTCTCGTAAGCACGGCGATGTCGCCGAGCCCGACGGGGCGTTCTTTGCCGAGTCTCAGATCGAAAAAGGGTTTGCCGAGCTCTTCTTCGATGATTTTTCCCACAAGCACGCCTTCGGAGAGAACGTCTTCGTCTTCGGAGAAAACGTCGGATAAAAGATCGTAAACGCCGCTCGGAGCGGCTTTTTCTTTTTGCGTTTTCGTTAAAACATGAAGGGTCGCCTGTCCGCTGCCTGCCGGGTAAAGTCCGCCGCGTTCCATGCGATTCGAGGCATAGTCCACGCCGCCGAAATCTTCGGTGATCACTTCGGAAAAAACGTTGTTCACGGCGGATAACACGCCGTCCGACGACCGGAAATTGCGGTCGAGGGAGATCGCAGTGCCGTTTCCTTCCCGATAGGATGAGAATTTGGCGGCGAAGATGTCGGGATTGCATCCGCGGAAGGCGTAAATGGATTGTTTTACATCTCCCACCATGAAAAGGTTGTTCCGTGCGATCAGATTCAGAATGGCTTCCTGAACGCCGTTCACGTCCTGGTATTCGTCGGCAAAGATATAGTCGTATTTCTCGGAAACGCTCCTGCGTACGTCCTCGTTTTCCTTTAAAAGACGGTAGGTGAAATGTTCGAGGTCGGAAAAGTCAAGCTTGTTTTCTTCTGCTTTTACTTCGGCGTACTTTTCGCCGAAACGGGCGCAAAGGGCACCGAGCTTTTTCCCCGTCTCTTCCGCTTTCTCATAGCGGAATCTGTTTTCTTCGTCCGTTCTGTCGTCCGTGCAGGAACAAATGTCCTCGTATAAGCCCTTTATCGTGCTTTTTATCTCTTTGATCTTCTCTTTCAGAAGCAATACGGATTCGTCTTCGCTTTTGATCTGAGGCGATCTTTCCAGGGGAATGCCCGCGGCGAAAGCGCGTTCTTTCGGATCGGTTTTTCCTTTTACGGAAAGCAGGGAAACCTCTACGGTCGCAAGATGATCGCAAAGCTTTGTAAGACCAAAAGAAGAGCTTTCCTTTTTTAAAAGCCCGATCTCGCGGATGAGCGCGTCGAGTTTCACGTTCTGCAATTCCGTGAGGGCGTTTATCGTCTGTTCGTAAGTCGTTTTTTCTCCGTCCGTCAGAAACGCGACGGGATCTTTTTCGGATATCGCAAAACGGTACAGCGTTTCCACGTGTTCTTTTAAGGCGGCGTCTCCGCGGTTTTTGCGGAAAATGCGGACGAGGGAAAGAAAGTCTTCGTCCTTTTTTTCGTAAAGAGATTCGAACAGGCGGTCGATCGCTTTGCTTTGCAGTTCTTTTGCGTCGCTTTCGTCGGCAATGTCGAACAGCGGGTCGATTTTCGCCGCGTAGAAATAGGTTCTCAGAAGATTGGCGCAGAAACTGTGAAAAGTGGAAATATCGGACGTGGGGATTTCGGCGAGCGTTCTGCGGAATCTCCCGGAATCGCCCCCTTTATTGATCTCGGCGATCACCGCTTTCACGAGTTTTTCTTTCATCTCTTCGGCGGCGAGTTTCGTGTAGGTGACGGCGAGGATGGAATCGGCGTCCGCTTTTCCCTCTAAGATCAGGCGGATCACCCGTTCGATCATCACGAACGTTTTCCCGCTTCCGGCGGATGCCGAAACGAGAGTGTTGCCTTCGTTCTGTAAAACGGCTTTTCTTTGTCCTTCGGTCAGGGTATCGTACGACTTCATTCCTTTTCTTCCTCCTTTCCGTCTCCGGTTTGTTCTTTTTCGTGTGCAAAAGATTCAGACGATGTGTTTTCGTTTCGTTCGCCCGCCTGAACGATGATCTCCGACGTGACCGATCTCACTTCGCGCGTGCGGTTGTCCGTCTCTTCGTCATAGAGGCATAAACCGCCGTATTCGCAATACTCGCATGCGTTTTTGTAGGGCGAGGGAACGATCGTGCCTTCGGCGATCTGTTCGGTGCCGCGCCCGGCGATCTTCATCGCGTATTTCATATAGCCTTCCATCGTGCGTTCGTCGGCAACGTTGCCGGAAACTTTGTCGCCCGATTTGAAAGAGCGGATCTTCACGTCTACATAACGGCTTTTCTTGTTTTCGCTTAAACCCGCGTCCGTCGCGGCGAGGATTTTCTCGTCGTCAAGCGTTTTGCCCGTCATCAGGGGGACGGTCTCGCCCTCTTTCGTAAAGTTGTCGTTCAGTCCGTAATAATATGCGCCTGCCGGTTTATCTCCGTTTACGGCAAAGGCGTTCAGGTAAAGATAGAGCTGAAGGTTATTGCCCGTGTAAAACTTTTCGTCTTTTACCTTTTCGGCGGCGTTGCCCGTTTTGTAATCGATGATGCGGATGTGATTCCCGAAACGGTCGAGCCTGTCCGCTTTGCCGGAAAGTTTGAAAACGCCCTTTTTCGTACGGAAGGGGATCGCCCGGTATTTGCCGCCCCAGTCGGCAAACCATACTTCTTCGCCGATCGGCTGAAATCCGCTTTGCGAAAATTCCTTATAGAGATCGACGCAGATCTTTTCGCATTCCTTTTTTACGAGCACGGCGGAATATTCATAGTCCGGATGTTGTAAAAAACGTTGATAAACACCTTCGGCGAGCACTTCTTCAAAAATATTATCGGCGGCGGCACGCGCGGCGTCTTCGGAGTTTATCGTTTCGAGCATGGGTACGAACTTCTCCGCCACGGCATGAAGAACGTTGCCGAAATCAAGCGCGCGTATTTCGCCCGTTACGGAATCTCTCAGCCCGATGCCGTATTTCGCATAGTTTTTATAGGGGCAGGAGTAATAGGTTTCGAGAATGCTGGCGGAAACTCTGCCGCCCGAAAAATAGTTGGACGGCGGAATGTTTTTTCTGACGGGCGGCGTGCGGTCGAGTCGACCGATAAGAGAATCGGCAAAAAGGATCGCTTCGCCGTTTCCGGTTCCTTCGAGGGCGCGGTAAAAAGAAGATGCCGCCGTAAGTTCCGTTTTTGCGCCGCTTAAATAATCGTCGCCGTCGGAAAGCAGGGAGAAGAGAGCGGGGCGCATGGCGAGATAGCGCAGGCTTTCCGCCGCGTCTTTTAACACGGGCGGATAGTCCTTCGCCGCTTTTTCGAGAGAAAGGGCGTCGACGGGGCGGAGCTTTCTCTTTTCGTCCGAAAAAATCGCTTCCGCATAGTCTACGATCCTGCTTTTCGCCGCCTGTTTTCCGGAAGGAGAAAGCAGACTGTACGAGAGGAAAAGTCTGTCCGTAAAAGAAAGCAGGGCAAGGGTCGTCGCTTCCTGCTCGCGGCAGTTCACGACGCGGATCTTCGGTTCCACGGAAACGTTGAGGGAATCGAGTTTGCCGATGTCGCTGTCAAGCAGCAGCGCGGTGTCTCCTTTTACGGCGGGAACGTCCGACCCGAGCCCTGCGACGAACAGAATTTTATAGCGGCGGAATCTTACGTTTTTGATCTCCGAGCAGTACACGCCGTCCGCCGATTCGGGCAGGATGGAAGTTTCGCATGCCTCCGCGCCGACGGCAAGAAGACGGCGGAACGAATCGGCGTTCATCTGCTCTCCGCCGAGGATGTTCTCCGCTTCGGTCAGAAGATCGGTGAATTTCCCGATTGCCTGATCGTTGAAAGAGCGTTCTGCGGTTTCTCCGAACGTTTCGAGTTTTGCGGAGATCTCTCCGACGTTGTCGGCGATGCCGTCTGAGAGAAGTTCGCGGAAAAAGTTGCAGAAGTCTTTCGTCGTCTTCGCGCGGGAAAGTTTTTCCGTTGCGGTAATAAGCCGGTCGCGCACGGCGGAAATGGTAATGTCCGGTTCCCCCGCGATGGGTTTTTCTCTGTCGAAAAACGTTCTGCCGGAAACCGAGCCTTCCGTCAGACGGAACAGCATGTCGTCCGCAACGGCTTTCGAGGGAAGAAACGCGGAATTTTGCAGGACCCTTTTTACGATCGTAATGTCTTTGTTCCGGCAAAGGCGAAGGAGATCGTCCGCAAGGCGGGAAAGGGGATGTTCGGAAAGCTTGCGCTTTTCGTCGATAAAACAGGGGACGGACAGATCGGCGCAAGCTTTTTTTATCATGGGGGAATAGGTCGCGAGATCGCCCGCCGCAATTGCGAAATCGCGGTATCTCATTCCGTGCGTTATCACTTCGTAGCGAATCCGTCTGGCGATGAATTCACATTCGTCCGTCAGATTTTTCGCCTGATAAATCGTCACTTTATCGCTATATAGACCGTCTTTTGCAAAGGAAGAAGGTTGAAAGAGCCCTTCGCGCAGGCGCACGGCTTCCGCCGTTTCGGATGAAGGCGTCCGGATCGGGGCGCTCTGATCGATCCGGCGGACGAAGTTTAAAAATTCGTTGGTGTAGATCTCTTCGTTTTCTCCCGCAACGGCAAAGAAATCGCACGTGGCGGAAAGAAGGCTTAAGGCGGAAAGCACGTCGCACGACTGGCGCGTAACGGAAGAATAGCCCACCACGAGAACGTGGGTTTCCCGAAGCTCCGGCAAAGAGCGAAGAAGGGCGGGCAACGCGGCGAGGGCGTTGTTGCTGTCCGCAAAGGAATTTATCTTCAGATAGTTTTCGTATCCGGCGTAGATAAGGGCGATGTCGGCGATTTTGGCGGCGATGTTTTTCGGGCACTCTTCGAGGCAACCTTTCAGATCGTCCGGGGTAACTTTCGCGCTTTTCAGCTGGGCGATCAGTTCCGCCGTAGCGGAAGAGAGGGCGGGAGAATTTACGGTCGGATCGAAAACCTGCAGATCGTCTGCCTGAGCCGAAAAGATCTTCCGCACGATCATCGCGCTGCCTTCTTTGCCGATCACGTTTTTCGCGCCGCCGTATTTCCGGGCGAACCTTCCGAACGAGGAGACCTCTGCCGCAAACGTGCCCCCCGTTTCCTTCGCGACCGCGAGCTCGAGGGACAGGGTGAGCTTGTCCTCGCAAAAGAGCAGGGTTTTCACGTCCGGGCGATTGCCGAACGACGCCGCTTTTTTTGCCGCGGCAGCAATGCAGTCGTAATAAGTGTAAGAGGTGTAGATTGCCATAGATATCCTTTTCCCCGTTTCCGGAAGGGGGCCGTAACGGAGTTTTTCTTTTTTATGGGCCCGCCGTGCGGGGCTTACCGTGTGACTATGCGTATATTATATCATATCTTGGTGAAAAAATTAAATTGTTTTGATTTCTTTTTTACTTTTTTTGTTTTATATGGTATACTGTAAAGGAAAATACAACCCTGCGCGGAGCCGGTCTTTTGTTTTTCCGGCAAGTCCGCGTCGGTCAGGACGGAAAACCGGAAAACGATTCCGCCCGACGGAGACTTTTATGAGAAATAAGAAAATTTTACTTTCGGCGGCATGTCTTGCGGCGGCTTCCGCCGTAGCGCTTACGGGGTGCACATCCTCTCAGACACAGAATTTTTCGGGCGCGTACTGGAACGACAATCCGAAGAACACCGAAATCGTTCCCGTTTACGAAAAACTGAAGTACGACGTGGACGTCGTGGCGAAAGCCCCCTTTTCGAGTTCGGAAATGAAAAACGACGATCTTCGTCTTGTTCCCGATAGATCCGCTTCCTATTACACCGTGGAGCTGAGCGCGGAAAAAGGCGCAGATGTTTACACTCTGAAAACAGAGTTGAAAATGGTCGGCAAATACGAGTTCGGCGAAAATAAGGAATATAAAATCGAAGGGGATACCGTGGTTACGGAAACGACGTTCAAAGGGTATGCGGACGGGCTCGCCCCCGTGAAAACGGTGAAAAAAGTGAGAAACGTCGTTCCTTCGACCGCCACGCCGACGGAAGAGGGGCAGTTTCATACGGTCGGTTATACCCAGACGGTAGAATACGGTTCTTCCGTCGCGACGTCCGTCATTCTTCCCGATGCCGGCAGCGAAGACTATCTGAAGGGCAGAGAGGAAACGATCGAATATAAAAAATACAATAAGAAGACGTATGTGGATAACGACATGATGCTCTTCTATTTCCGTGCGTTCGAATTCGATGACGGTTTTTCTTATACGTTTTCCGTCATCGACGCCATGGGGCAGTCTCTTTCTTCTGTGAAGTGTTCGGGGCTTACCGATTCTTCGGGAAACTCCTCCGCGAAAACGCCGATCAAGGTTTCCTCGTATATCGAAACTTCCGGCGGAACGACGCAGAAAGCGAACGACAAAACCTTTAACTGTTACGGGGTGAAATTCGCCACGCAGGGCGAATACGGGCAGACTTTCCTGTATGCCTATTACGCCGTAAATCCGAAGGGAGAAGAAGGAAACGACAAAGACAATGCGAATCGCCACAGAGCGGTCGCGATTTATCAGCCTGCGCTGTATCACACCGGTTACGTTTCGTTTACGCTGCACGAAACGTCTCTTGACAGATAAGTATGAAATCGCTGAAAGCCTTGTATAAGATCGGGCGCGGACCGTCGAGTTCGCACACGCTCGGTCCGCAACGGATCGCGGAATACGCCCTGCGGGAATACGGAGAAGGCGTTTATAAGGCGGAACTTTTCGGTTCTCTTGCCATGACGGGCGGCGGACACGGAACGGACCGCGTCCTGAAGGAAACGCTCGGCGAAAAGACGGAGATCGTTCTGAATACCGAGGAAAAAAATCTTCCGCATCCGAATACGATGAAGCTCTATAAGTCGATAAACGGGCAATATAAAGAAGTCGTAACGGCGATGAGCATCGGCGGCGGAAGCGTGATCGTGAACGGAAAGCCGCTCGATGAAGGCAAGGAAGTTTACCCCGAAAAAAACTTTTCCGAAATCCGCGCTTTTGCGGAAAAGGAAGGGTATTCTCTTGCCGATTACGTCCGTTGCCGCGAAAGGGATATTTTTCCTTACCTTGCCGAAGTATGGAAGACGATGAGAAACAGCGTTGAGCGCGGGCTTTCGGCAGAAGGCGTGCTCGGCGGCGGGCTCGGACTTTCCCGCAAGGCGAAGATCCTGTACGGCGAAGAAGTGAAATTCGAAACCGCCGTAATGCGCGAAAGCAGAAAACTTTGCGCCTACGCGCTTGCCGTGGCGGAAGAAAATGCCGATAACGGGCTGATCGTGACCGCGCCGACCTGCGGGGCGGCGGGTGTAGTCCCGTCCGTGCTGTATTATATGTGGAAAGATTGCAACGTTCCCGAAAGGGAGATCCTCGACGCCCTTGCCGTTGCTGGGATCGTCGGAAACGTCGTGAAGGAAAACGCTTCGATCAGCGGGGCGGAATGCGGATGTCAGGCGGAAGTCGGCGTGGCGTGTTCCATGGCTGCCGCCGTTTTAGCGACGATTTACGGGCTTGACGCCGAAGGGGTGGAATGTGCTGCGGAAATCGCGCTCGAACACAATCTCGGGCTTACGTGCGATCCCGTGGCGGGGCTGGTGCAGATCCCGTGCATCGAAAGAAACGCCATGGCGAGCATCAAGGCGATGAGTGCCGTAACCCTGGCAAAATCGCTTGAAAGGCAGCATAAAATTTCCTTTGACGAGATCGTGAGCGTGATGTACGAAACGGGAAAGGATATGAACAGCCGCTACCGCGAAACTTCTACGGGCGGGCTTGCGAAATTGTATTTACAACGAGGATAAACGGAAACCTGTCCGGTAAAAAGCGATCGGGAAAGGTCCGGAAAAGGATAATATGGAGAGAGATCTGACGAAAGGTAATATCGCTGCGGGGATCGTGTTGTTTTCTTTGCCGCTGATGGCGGGAAATTTATTGCAGCAGTTCTACAATGTGGCGGACACGTGGATCGTCGGTCGGTTTCTCGGAAAAGACGCGCTCGGCGCGGTCGGTTCTTCCTATACGCTGATGACGTTTATCACGTCCGTGATCTTAGGGCTTTGTATGGGCAGCGGAGCCGCCGCGTCTGTTTTTTACGGCTTGAATTGTCAAACTAAATGCAACACTTTACCATAAAAGACTTCAAAAGGAGTTTTCCAACCCAAACATTTGCGAGGACGTTTATTTAATTTATCGAAAAATATAGCAATATCTTTT
>CABUWK010000049.1 GCA_902495325.1 uncultured Acidiphilium sp. | reverse complement strand
TATTTACTACTACAACAACGAGAGAATCTCTCGTAAACTAAAAGGAATGAGTCCCGTACAATACAGAACTCATTCACAAATTTAATATTTTTATGTCTAAACTTTGGGGTTCACTTCAATCAGAGCCCGCAACTTTTTTGCATATTCAAACGTTTTTTGATCAGGTTTACAAAGCTTTCCGGCGATACGACTTTCACCATCGGTCCGAACGACAGCACGCGGATCAGAACTTCCGTTTCGTCGCCCGCGTCGTAAACGATCGTCACGAGATACCGCCCGTCGTCCGTTTTTTCCGCTTCTTTCTCGAAGTGAGCGAAATGCAGAAGCGCCCTGTCCAGGGCGTTCCGCTCGTCGGTAACGAGCAAAGTAACTTTCCTTTTCCCGCTTTTCTTTCTGTCCGGGCAGAAAGCCGGCATTTTCACCGCCGCCTCGCAGGAAAGTATGCGCGCAAGATTGAGCGTTTCTCCGAATCTGCAACCGGAAGTGATCACGCGGAATTTATCGTCCTTTTCGGAATATTCCAGATATTCGGGCTGAGCGGTCAGCCGACTGATCCGTCCCTGCCCCGTTTTCAGCGTGAATTTTAACGGATATTTCTTTCCGATCGCGTCCAGGATCAGCCGGAAACGACGGATGTAATTTTCGTCCGAATAATCGTCGCCGTCGGCATAACGATCGTACACGCAGATATCTTCCTGCCGGAATAACGGTTCTACCCCCGGAAAATCGGGAAGCACCTCGCCGAACAGGCGGATCCTCGGATCGAGAGAGATCGCTTTCAGCCAGCGTTTCTGCAAAAGCGTGAGCGGCATTTCGGGGACGCTTTTCACGACCGGCGTTTTCTCTTCGGTCAGAAGTTTCCAGTTCCCCTTTTTCAGCGAATCTTCTATCGTGACAAAACTTTCGCCGAAAGCCTTTTCCCGGGCGATCTCCCCGATTTTTTTATCCGTCAGCGGAGCGGACAACCCCTCTTTCAGGATCGCCGCCACCGCACTGTAATAAGCGCCGTAAAGCTCGCTGAATATCACCTATCTTCCTCTCCCGTTCCGTATATTTCATACATGGCGCGGATATCGCCGAGAAACCTTTCCTGCAATCTGCGGTCGGAAAAACGGACGTCGACGATCCTTCCGATAAACGTTCTGATCCACGGGATCAGCTCCGTTGCGTCATACACGTCGGCGGAAAAGCGGCTCGTGTTTTTATCGATACGCTCTGCCGTCCCGCAGCGTTTTTCCCTCTCCAGCCGTTCGTGAATAAAACTTTCGTTATCGCCGTAAACCACGGTAAACTCAACGCGCTCCGTTCTGTTGCCGAAAAAACTCTGCGCGCTCACGCCCCACAGCCGATCACCGATCCCGTCGAGTTTTGCGCGGTATTCGTCAAACCGATCGCATATTTTTCCGATCTTCACGGAAAGGATCCGATCCGCACGGAAAGAAGAGATCCTTTTTCCTTCGGGGATGTACGCCATAAGATATTGCCTTCCGCTCTGAACGCCGATCATAAGGCGCAGGGGAATGACGGAATGCACGGTAATTCCCCCTTTCCGCCCCGGCGTTTCGATCGTGACGGCTTTCTTCTCCCCGATCCCTTCAAAAAGAGAACAGACGATCTCGCTGTCGAGCGCGGAAGTGATATAATGATGTTTGAAAGCAAATTTTCCTTCGTGTTTTTCCGTCTGATCGAGCAGAAAAGAACCGATCACCCCGCACGGAGCGACTTCGGAAAAAAAGTCGAGGATATCCCTATAAGGGATCATATCCGTCTGCTTTGCAAGACGATACCGCACCGTTTTGCCCGACTTTTCGGACAGAACGATCCCTTCTTCCGCATATTCTTTCAGTTTTTTACGGACGGTGGATTCGTCGAACGCCGTTTCCGCATCCGGAAGCATCGCGCAGACGCCGTCCGCGATCTCCGCCGACGTCATTCCCTTTTCCGCCGAAGACAAAAGATCGAGAAGAATAAAATGAAGGGTGATGTCGCCGTCCGTAAAACTTTTCGCCTTCCATGCCCGATAAAGGGGATTGTGGCGGGTAACGCGGCTGTCAACCGATAAAAACACGTTCTTCCCGTCCGCCTGCCTGCGGAATCTCATATAATCGCCGAGCAGACTTTCCATGCGGCGTTTTTCGTCGTCGTAAGAACGGGCGCTTTTGCTTGTGTATTCGTTTCTGCTTTTAAAGCCGTAAACGTAAAATTCGCGCATATACTCTCTGATCCGCCCGAAATTTTTGATCCGCTCGTTATATGCCATTTTCCGTTTCCTCCGGCTTGTTCCCTTTTCCCCGGAAACAGGCGTCCCGTCCGCCCACGGGCGGCTGAAATCAAACATAAAAAAACCGGAAACCGTTGTTACGGCTTCCGGACTTCACCCCGCATGAAAACGGGACTATGGAGGCGCCACCCGGATTTGAACCGGGGCATAAGGGTTTTGCAGACCCTTGCCTTACCACTTGGCTATAGCGCCGCATTTGATTGCCCGCGAAAACGTTCGCAAACCATCAAAGCTGTTTTATTGTACCATAAATAAAGTCTGTTGTCAACCGTTTCGCAAATACTTTTCGCAAGAAATCCCCTGTTTTTTCAAAAGGAGCGGGATCTCATCAGAAATAGCTCACCTTGATCCGCTTTCCCATTTGTTTTAAACTCCCGGAAAGCTCTTCCACCAGGTTCATTTTAATGTTGAAGTTAATGGGGAGATCGGGGTTCTGATGAGCGGGATTGATCGCCCTGCCCACATAAAAATTGATGTCCGTAGCCTCTTCGAAAAGCATGCGGCAGATCAGGGACGCACCGTCTTTGCCGAAACTCCATTTTTCGTAAAGAGAATTTTCTTTCAGCGCGTCTCTCGCATATTCCACGACTTTGTTCATCGTAATGACCCCTTCCGTAACGAGATCCACCCCTTCGATCTCCGCAATGGGCGGAACGTCGCTGCGGACAAATTCGAGGGTTGGCTTCAGCTCTTTGCCGAGATATTTCGCCGCAATGGAAGAAGTGGTCCCGCCGCATACGATATGTTTGCCTTCTTTGGAAAAAAACAGAGCCATCATGCGGTCGGCGTCGTCTTTGTTGGACGGCGGTCCGAACAGAAGATTGACCGGTTCGCGCCTTCTCACTTTGATCACGCAAGCCGTCGTATCGTCGCCGGGCTTATTGCCGTACAGATCGTTGCATTCGTCCACCAGAATGGTGGAAAGGGTTTTCGCCGTGTAGCCGCAGTAAACATAAGGAAGCATAAACGAGATGATATCGTCTCTCTTCCAGCCGAAATTGTATTTCGTCCCGAGCCCCGCATGCGGACAGCCGTCGCTCATCAGAATGAAGATATCCCCGTCTTTCAGCTGAATAAACGACTTATAGACCTTCTTCCCGCAAACGTTCATCTCCGTTCTGTGGTAAAGGTACGGCGCGCCTTCCCTTAAAACGATGACCTGCGGGTTATCGAATTCGATCATCTCCGCATGTTCGTTTTCCACCACGTGCACGATGGTGAACGTAGAATACGCCACCCCCCGCACCGAGCACACAGGAAGGGTCGCCGCAATTGTTTCCACGCAATCGCCGACGGAAAGTCCTTCCGCCATCATGGTGGAGATGATTTTGGAAGTAAGCGTAGATAAAATGCTCGCTTTCACGCCGCTGCCGAGCCCGTCCGCAAGCACGACGACGGAAGAATTTTCTCCCTGTTCCACGACGTCCACATGATCGCCGCAAAGTTGTTCTCCGTAGTGGTTGATGCTTTTAAAGCCGATATCCACGCAAAGATCATTCATCGGTTATAGACTCCTTGAGTTTGGTCAGCGCGATCTTCGTTTCCGCCGCCGTTTCGCCGAGCAAAGACGCGATCTCCTGAACGATACGCATCTGCTTATCCACGACTTTATCGGCAACTTCTACCGTCTGGCGGGAAATATTTTCCTTTTTCTCGCGCTCCGTTTCCTCATCGGTAATATCCCTCATAATACAGACAAGCAGGTGATACGTTCCGTCGTACACCACCGTCTGCTCGATATATTTTTTATATTCGGCGAGATAAGTCCTCTCGTCGCGCACGCTCCGTTTCGTGCCGAGCACTTTGCGGAACACGGCGGTATCGAGGATACGATCCACCGTTTCGCCGAGCACGTCGCTCGCGGCACGGATGTTCATGATCTTTCTCGCCGCGGAATTGATCTGCTGCACTTCGAGTTTTTCGTTCAGTACGATCAGTCCGTTCGGCGTGTTGTTCACGATGCAGTCGGAAAAACTTTCCGCCTTGTCTTTCAGGTACGGCAGACACATGGAAATTTCCGCCTTGCCCTGATAGATCGCGATCGCCTTTTCGCGGCAGGTATCGTACCCGCAGGACCCGCAGTTCAGCTCGTCCTCTTTCCTGAATTTTCCCATCTTGCGGAGAATATCCGCGATCTCGCTTTCGCTCGGCGCGGCAAGTTTTTTCTCGATCGCCGTCATGTTTTTTTTCAGCGACGCACTCTCCGGCTGCTTTACGGCAAAGTCTTTTTCTCCCGCATAGCGCGAAACGAAAACGTAATCACGGACCGGCGAACGGTGATATTTTTCCATGACGGGTCCACCGACGCAACTCCCCACGCATGCGGACATTTCGATAAAACACTTATGTATTTTCCCGCTTCTGATATCCTCTAAGGCGGCGATGCAGTTTTCCACTCCGTCGATAGCGAGGTACGTATAGTCCGCCGTACGATCCATCGTTTTCAGAATACCACCCGTCGTCGGGAAAAAGCGCGCCCTGCTCTCTTCCGTCTTATCCGTTTCGGGAACCAGTTCCACCTTTTCGTCCCGGAACCATTTCGCGATCTCTTCATAGGTCAGAACCGCGTCCACGATGCCCTCGTAATAAGCGGCTTCGTCCTTTTTGGCAACGCACGGACCTACAAACACGACCTTCGCGCCCGGGATCCTTCTTTTGATATCGAGCGCATGCGCCTGCATGGGCGAATACACTTCCGCCAAAGAGGGCAGAACGTCCGGGTAATATTTCTGGATCAGAAGGTTTACGGAATGACAACAGGATGAGATCACGATATCCCGCGTTTCCGCCGCCAGCATTTTTTCGTATTCCCGCTTGACGATCGTTGCGCCGATCGCCGTTTCTTCCGCATCGTAAAAACCGAGTTTTTTCAACGCGTTCCTCACGGAACGAATGCCGATCCCGTCGTAATTGGCGATAAACGACGGCGCGAGACTGACGACGACGGGACTGCCTGACTGAAGAAGAACCTTTACTTTTTCCGTCTCGCTCGCGATCTCTTTTGCATTCTGCGGACAAACGACGAAACATTGCCCGCAAAGGATGCACTCGTTCCCGATAATATGCGCCTGATTGCCCGAAAAACGAATGGATTTTACCGGGCAGTGGCGAATACATTTGTAACAGTTTTTGCAATTCGATTTTTTTAAAGTCAGGCAATCCGCCATGCTTCTCATTCTCCCTTATCCGCGGCGACCGCGGTCATTACCTTATCATTCCAGAACTCGCGGAACGTATCCGCGGTGATCCCCGTATAAACTTCCTCGCCGACGGTGATCGTCACGCCGACGCGATTGCATTTTCCCGCGCAGAAATTTCCCACCAGCGCGATCTCGTTTTCCAGATGGTTCTCCGCCACCTGTTTTTCCATCATTTCCACAATCTCGGGCGCGCCTTTCAGATGACAGGAACTCCCGACACACACTCTCACGACTACCATATCACGTTACCCTCGCCAGCACTTCTCTGCGGAAAAATTCTTCCGTCGTTTCCGGGCTTACGGAAAATAACTCGCCGTTTACCGTCACGCAGACGCCGTCTTTACAGTGCCCCATGCAAAAAGTCCCGCCGAGTTCCACCCGGTCTCCTACCTTTTCGTACGCGACGAGTTTTTGCAGTTCTTCCACGACCTGCCTCGAACCTTTGATATGGCAGGAACTTCCGATACACACGGTTACTTTGATCATGCTTTTCTCCTGCTTTTCGCTTCCTGCCGCAACCCATAGAAAATTTCGCACGCTATGCACGGAATCCCCTTCAGCCGGACGACCGGAAACGATTTCTTATTTATATATATTGTACTATATCCGGAAAAAGTTTTCAAGCCGTTATCCGAAAAATTTACCGTTTTTTCACCCTTTCGGGATGAAAATTTCCGTCACAACCGGTACTTTTCCGGACGTAAACCATAAAATAGCCGATTTATCGACTTATAGCGCGGTTTTTCATTTTATCTCCCGATCAGGACCTTTACCGTCCGATAACCGTAATACGAAAGCGCGTCCGTCGCCCCGCGGGAAAGCCTTTCCCCGCATACGGCGACGGGAACGGCGGGCGGGCAGGACAGCACAAGCCCGGAAAGAACGCGGCCTTCCGCTTCCCTGACGGGAATTTCTTCCCACGGCGCATAGAGAGCCTCGCGCACGGTTGTAACCCGTTCACACGGAACGGGTGCGGGCGGAATTTCGTCGATCGCCTTTTTGCGGGTAAGAGAAAGCAAAGTATTTTCGAGAAGAGAGATCGAATCTTCCCCGTTGCAGGGAGAGAATAAAAACACGATAAACGCGCGGTCGGCATATTCCGTTTCGATTTTTCTTTTTCTTAAGTATGCCGCGACTTCCGTTCCCTTATATCCGTATTTCAGACAGTCTATCGTCATTTTCAAGGGTTCGTTCCCGTATAAGGGTAACCCTTTCCCTTTAAGGCGCGCCTTCGTTTCTTCGATCCTTTTTACCGTTCTGCGAACTTCCTCCGTAAAACTTTCCGCCGTTCCGTTAAAACGATCGAGAGAGGAAAGCAACAGATAAGACGGGCTTGTGGACGCAAACAGATACATGGCAAAATTCAGATTATCGCGGAAAAACGCCGGCGCGGACGAAGCCATGTGAACGTATGCCGTACCCGTAAGGCAAGGCAGCGTTTTATGCGCCGATTCGATGCAGATATCCGCCCCGAGCGCAAGCGGATGCAAACACGGATCGGTAAAACGAAGATAGGACCCGTGGGCATTATCCGCAACGAGAAGGGCGCCGTGTTTTTTACACACGCCTGCGATCCCTTCGACGTCGCACCGATAACCGAGATAATCGGGGGAAGTCACGTAAACCGCTACCGCCTTTTTTGCCGAAAGGGCACGGTCGACCTCTTCCGGCGTAACGTGCACGGAAATCGCATTGCCGCCCTCGCCGTAAAGCCATTCGGGGGAAAGATCGTTCAGCCCGCATGCAGACAAAAAGGAGGAATGAACGTTTCTCGCGGCAAAGATCACGGGATCTTTCCCGACCGAAAGCGCATACGTTTTCAGAAGATACATCACGGCGCGGATCCCGAGCGAAGAGCCCTCGCAGGAATAAACGGTTTTCGCCGAACCGAAAATCCCGGCGGCGTTCGCCTCGCTTTCCGCAATGATCCCGTCCGGGCGGTAGAGCACGTCCGCCCCGTCGATCTCCGTAATATCGTCCCGTTCGACCATTCCCTTTCCCTTATGCCCGGGCATATAAAAACGGTGTTCCTTTTTCCTGTTCTTCGCGATAAAATCGCAGATAGGCGTATTCATTTTCTCTCCTTATTTTCCGGGCGGGAAAACGACTTTCCGGTATCCCGCCGCCTCTTTTCTTATTTTTAAAAATCCCCGGAGAGAAATCTGGCAGAACTCTTCGGGGAAACATTCTCTTTCTTTCGGTTCCGGAAATCCCCGGCAACGAAACGGAATCGCCCCGGAGGGATCAGTCGTCGTCCTTGGAAATTTCCGTCATGATCGCGCACTCCATGCGTTTTTTAAAGAGTTCGCAACCGTATTTGTAAACGCCGTTCACCGAGCCCGTGGCATGGTATGCGTTTGCCGCGCACCCGCCCGAGCAATACAGTTTTGCCCAGCAGTTATCGCAATCTTTTCTGGTATACACGTTGCAGGATGCAAATTCATTCTGCGCGGGAATGTTCGTCACCCCGTTCCACACGTCGCCGAGTTTAAACTTTTCCTCGCCGACGAACTGATGGCAGGGATACAGATCTCCCCACGGCGTTACCGCCATGTATTCCGTACCGCTTCCGCAACCGGAAACGCGCTTGTAAACGCAAGGTCCTCCCTTTAAATCGATCATATAATGATAGAAGGTGAACGGACGCCCTTCTCTTCTCCGCTCTATCATCAGTTTCGCGAGATCTTCGTACTGTTTTTCGACAACCGGAAGATCCTCTTCCGTCAGCGCGGAAGGATCCCCAGCCTTGCAGACGACGGGTTCCATGCTCAGTTCGGTAAAACCGAGATCGAGCATCGCCCTGATATCGTTTAAAAAGTCGGGATTATGATGGGTGAACGTGCCGCGCATGTAGTAATTTTTATCGCCGCGCGCCTTCACGAGTTTCTGAAATTTCGGCACGATGCGGTCGTAACTGCCGTTGCCCGCATAATCCACGCGGAAACGGTCGTGCACTTCCTTTCTGCCGTCAAGGGAAAGAACGACGTTGCTCATTTCCCTGTTCGCGAAATCGATCACGTCGTCGTCGATAAGAACGCCGTTCGTCGTCAGCGTGAAGCGGAAATTTTTGCCGTGCTCTTTTTCTACCGAACGGGCATACGCGACGAGGCGTTTCACCACGTCGAAATTCATCAGCGGTTCTCCGCCGAAAAAATCCACCTCGAGATTGCGGCGGGTTCCCGAATGGGCGATCAGGAAATCGAGAGCCTGTTTGCCGACTTCGTAGCTCATGATCGCTCTGTCGCCGTGATATTTGCCCTGGCTCGCGAAACAATAGGAACAGTTCAGATTGCAGGTATGCGCCACATGCAGGCAAAGCGCCTTCACGATCCCCGCGCTTTTCTGCTTCAGCTTGTCCGCCAGGGGACGGAAAACGTCCTCGGTGAAGAGTTTCCCTTCCTCTTTCAGCTCCGCGATCTCGTCGTAACATTCGGCGACTTCCTCTTCCGGACACTCTTTATGCGCCGCCGAAACTTCCTTCACGATCTCCTCTTTCGTCTTTTCGGGGAAAAGAGAGATCACGTCGTAAGCGACGTCGTCTACGGAATGTACGGAACCCGAACATCCGTCGATCACGATATTATACCCGTTCAATTTGTACTGATGAACCATTTCTTCCGTTCTCCTGCCCGCGGGCGGGCGGTAAAAATAGGGCTCGCCACCCCGAAAAGGATCGCGAGCCTTCGATTTTGCGTTTGTCCGTAACAAAAAGAAAAACGGCGGGGATCGGCATTTTAACTTTCCCGATCGCTTTCCGCTTTCTTAAATTACTTGCTTTCCTTGGAATTTTCGCACTTCTGGTTAGCGATACCGCAGCTTGTTTTGCAAGCGGACTGGCAGGAAGTCTGGCATTCGCCGCAACCGCCCTTGACAGCGCTTTCGCAAAGGTTACGTGTTTCAACCGTTTTAACGTGTTTCATTTCAGTCGTCTCCGTTATTTTATTGCGGCTCCGATCAGCCGCTTTCCGCCAACCGCCCGACAGGGCAAAAAAGCGGAACGATTCTCATTATCTTTTCCGATTATATCACATACGGGGAAAATTGTCAACGAAATATCGTCCGCGGGGAGATAATTCTCTCTTCCCTTCGGATAATTTTCTCTTTTCCGCCCGTTTCCGGCATTTGTTTGCCGCCCTTACAGGTCCGACGGAAGTTCGGTAAGCCCTCTTTCATACAATTTCTGCAACGACAGCAGGATCCCGAGTTTCGCGTGATACCATGTGAGCCCGCCCTGGAAATACACCGCATACGGTTCGCGGATGGGTCCGTCGGCGGAAAGTTCGATGGAAGACCCCTGAACGAACGCGCCCGCCGCCATGATGACGGGGCTGTCGTATCCCGGCATATCCCACGGAATGGGGGTCACGTAACTGTCCACCGGAGCGGCTTCCTGGATCCCTTTGCAGAAAGCGACCATTCTGTCCTCGCTTCCCAGTTCCACCGCCTGAATGATATCGTGGCGGTCTTCCTTTCCCGAAGGAATTACTTTGAATCCCAGCTTTTCATACAGATTGGCGGCAAAAATCGCCCCTTTGAGCGCCCCTGCAACGACGGTCGGAGCCATGAAAAACCCCTGATAAAAACTCTGCATCACACCGAGGCTCGCCCCGACTTCCTGCCCGAGCCCCGGAGCGGAAAGGCGGTAAGCGCAACGGTCGACACATTCCTTCGTTCCCACAATATAGCCGCCGATCGGCGCAAGCCCGCCGCCCGGATTTTTGATGAGGGATCCGACGGTCATATCCGCGCCGAAATCGGAAGGTTCGTATTCTTCCACAAATTCTCCGTAGCAGTTGTCCACCATGACGAGCACGCCCGGCTTCACCTTTTTCACGAAAGCGATCAGTTCGGCAATCTGACCGACCGAAAAAGTCGGGCGGGTCTGATACCCTTTGCTTCTCTGGATCGTGATCAGTTTCGTCTTTTCGTTGATCGCCGCCTTCACCCCGTCAAAGTCGACGGAACCGTCGGGCAGAAGGTCGACCTGACGGTAAGAAACGCCGTATTCTTTGAGCGAGCACTTGCTCGGGCGGATCCCGATCACTTCTTCCAGCGTGTCATAAGGCTTGCCGACGGCGGAAAGCAATTCGTCTCCCGGGAGAAGGTTCGCCGACAACGCGACGGTAAGAGCGTGCGTGCCGCAGACGATCTGCGGGCGGACGAGCGCCGCCTCGGTATGAAAGGTGTCGGCATAAACCTTTTCGATCTTGTCTCTTCCGAGGTCGTTATAGCCGTAACCGGTCGTCGCCGCAAAGCACGCCGCGTCCACCTTGTTTTTGCGCATCGCGTTCAGAACCTTGCACTGATTGTATTCCGCCATGCGGTCTATTTCTTCAAATCTTTCTTTCAGTTCTTCCGCGATCTTCTCGCCGAAAGCGTACACCTCGTCGGAAACGCCCGCCTCGCGGTATTCTTTCATGATTTCCATTTTTTTAAGTCCTTTCCGCAGACATAGCCTGCCTTTTCATACCGTCTATTGTATCACATGCGGGCAATTTTCGCAATCGATTTGCCCCATCCATACAAAAAAGGCAACGCGGGAAAAGAAAGATGACGAGAATGGTATTGAATCATAATTTTGTCATCCTGACCCGGCAGAAAAAGTCGGCTTGGGAAGGATCTCAAAATTACATACCCAACCGGTTCAACAGCATTTGCCACAAAGCAAAAAAATACGCCCGGCATATTTTCCGAAAAAGGAAAACAACCGGGCATACTTCTCTTTTTGTCTGTTTATCGGCTTATATGCGCACTTGTGCATATTTTTCGCCATAAGCTCAGATATCTTTATCGAGCACGCGATGAAGAAATTCCGCGGTGCGCGGGTTTTTCGGCGAACCGAAGATCACCTGAGGCGAGTTGTCCTCGGCGATCACGCCGCCGTCCATAAATACCACGCGGGTGGAAACTTCTTTCGCGAAACTCATTTCGTGCGTCACGACAAGCATGGTAAGCCCCGTGGAAGCGAGCTCTTTCATAACGTGCAGCACCTCGCCTACCATTTCGGGATCCAGCGCGGAAGTCGGTTCGTCGAACAGAAGAACGTCCGGATCCATCGCGAGGGCGCGGGCGATCGCAACGCGCTGTTTCTGCCCGCCGGAAAGCTGTTTGGGGCGGGCGTTCACGAAAGCTTCCATGCCGACTTTCACCAGATAGCCGCGGGCGATTTTTTCCGCTTCTTCCTGCGTTCTGCCGAGCACCTTTCTCTGTCCGATCACGCAGTTGGACAAAACGTTCATGTTGTTGAAAAGATTGAACTGCTGGAACACCATGCCCACCTTCGCGCGGTAACGGCGAAGATCGAAAGTCGGGGCGAGAATATTCTGTCCGCAATAATCGATCTCGCCCGCGGTCGGGCGTTCGAGCAGATTGACGCAACGAAGCATCGTGCTTTTTCCGGAACCGGACGCACCGATGATCGACACGACCTCCCCTTTATTGACGGTAAGGTCGATGCCTTTCAACACTTCGTGCGTACCGAAAGATTTTTTAACGCCTGAAAGACGAATGATCGGTTCAGTCATCTGGGACCTCCTTAACGGAAACTTTGATCACGGAAGCGGAATCGCTTTGCGAACCGCAGATCGTGTAATTGTCTTTGCCGTCGAGCAAACGCTCGAACAGGCGAAGAAGACGGGTGATCGCAAACGTCATCACGAAATACATCACGCAGACGATGAGATAGGTTTCGAAGATCGCGTAAGTCGCTTTGGATGCGACCGTCGCCTGATAGAAAAGTTCGGCAACGCCGATCACGTTCAATACGGACGTGTCTTTGATGTTGATCACAAACTCGTTGGAAACGGCGGGAAGAATATTTCTCATTACCTGCGGGATCACCACGTGAACCATAGTCTGGAAATGAGACATACCGATCGATTCCGCCCCTTCGTACTGCCCTTTATCGACGGAAACGATACCGCCGCGCACGATTTCCGAAATGTATGCGCCCGTGTTGACGGAAACGATCAGAATGGCGGAAGGAAGCAGCGGCAGGGTCACGCCGCCGGACAGGAAAGCGTATCCCCAATAGATCACCATCGCCTGCACCATCATCGGGGTGCTGCGGAAAATTTCGATATAACAGCTCAGAATAAGGTTGACGACACGTTGCAACGCTTTCACCCACGTTTTGCGGGAAAGCGGGATCGTTCTCACGATGCCGACCAGAATACCGATCAGAAGCCCCGCAAGCGTTGAAACGAGAGAGATGAGAAGCGTGTACCCCACACCGCGGAAAAGCTGCCCCGCATAGCGGTTCCAGACGCTCGCGACCGACGCGAAGAAAGACGTATTTTCTTCATCCGAAACGTCCACGGCGAGTTTTTCGGCAGAATCAACGGCGTCCTTCATCAGTTGCTGACGCTCTTCTTCGGTGATACCCGCTATCGCAGCGTTGATCTCCGCACGGAGAGAGGAGCCTTTTTTGATCCCGACGGCAAGCGTCACGTTGGAAAGATCGGTAACTTCAAAGCCTTTTCCGTCTTCGGCATTGTTGACGAAATGAATATAGGTGAAATTTTTATTGGCGTTGCAGTCCGCCGTCGCGCCGGGCTCTTCGGCAATATACCCGTCGATCGTTTTGCTCGAAAGCGCGGTGATCATCGTGGGGAAATCTTCCATAGGCGTCTGGTGCTTCACGTCCGGGATCTGATCGACCACGGTATCATGGAAGGTTCCCGCCTGCGCAACGATCTTCGCGCCGCTCAGGTCGGAAAGCGTTTTCGCATTCGCATACGCGGAATCTTTTCTGACCACGACCACGAGATTCGAATTATAATAAGCGTCCGAAAAATCGACCTTCGCTTTTCTTTCGTCCGTCGGGCTCATCCCGGCGATGATCAGATCGAGCGCACCCGACTGCACGGCGGGAATGAGCGAATCCCATTCATACGCATGCACTTCGAGGGTTTTCCCCATGCTTTCGGCAATTTTTTTCGCGATTTTAATATCGTAGCCGTTGGCATATTGCCCCGATTTCCCGTAAATGGGAACGGCGCCGTCCTCGTCGGACAACTGCGTCCAGTTATACGGCTGATACCCGCATTCCATACCGACTTTCAGAACGTTTTCGTCTTTATCCTTACAGGAAGAAAAAACGAACATGAAAGTCAGAATCGCCGCCAGCAGTAAAAATACCGCAGACCTTCTTTTGTTTTTCATTGCGACCTCCGCTAAGCACCGCCCGGATCGCAACTATCCGCGACCGACGGGTCGGCACCCGATGAATTTTAACATACAAAAACGCCCTGCGAAAAGCATGTGCAATATCGCAGGGCGCGTGAAAAACCCGTCTGAATATCGATAGCTCTCCGCTTTATAAAAGCGACAGTTAACGGAATGTTTTTCCGTTTCCCAACCGCGTTTCCCCTTAAAAGGAAAAACGATTTCGGCAAACTCGCCTTTCCGCCGCGAACCCGTTTAAGCGGGAATCCTTCGCGAAGTACTGATCTTGTTTGCGCCTCTACCTGAAAATATGAAATTTTCGCTACGTTTTTGACGTATGCGTTTATTCTACGCTTTTTTTTCTCGTTTGGCAAGCGTTTTACACCCGATTAACAAAATATTTTTTAAAATGCAGGTCTTCCAAATGATACGAGATATCATTCTCGTCATCCTGAACCTGCCCCTTGCCCTGCTTACGAAGGATCTGAGAATGACATTTTCCCCTCTTCTTTCATGATTAAACATTAAACATAAATATGTCTTGAGCCCCTCGGCGGAGGCGCCCCCCTTTCGTCTGACTTCGTCAGCCACTTCCCCCGCTTCAACGGAGGAATTTACTTCATCAGCCGGGCAAGGAGCAGGATCAGAATGACAAGGCATATAAAAGGTAAGCCGCGCAAGGGGCAACGCTCAGGATGACGAGAATAGCTTTTTGACAATCGGATCATGGTATTATCTGCTTTTCCGATTGTGTCTCGTAAAATCATATCATTTTGTCATTCTGACCCGACAGAAAAAAGCCGACCCGGGAAGAATCTCAAAATGATATGATTTGTCTATAACACAAATGAACACAAATATGTCTTGAGCCCCTCGGCGGGGGAATCCACCTTCGTGAGCCAGGCAATAAGAAGGATCAAAATAACGAGGATAGTTTCCTGTCAAAAACACTTCCAAGTTTTCGCCTTGCCTGACGAGCTGACAGAGACAAGAAAACGCCACAAACAAATATAATCTGAAGGTTTCAATACCGATAAAGGCATCGCCCCTTAAGGACTAAGGGTGTACGATAAGCAATTGCAATGATAAAACCTGCAGGGGATAAACGGAGTTCTCGGAAAAAGGTGATGAAGCCGGGAAAAACTCGGATTTGTCAAGGTTTAAGCGCACGGAAAACCCATAATACTGCGTTATCCTCACTTATAGTACGCCAAAGTACGATCGCGTTCGGCTGCCTTGTCTTATAGGCTTTCCGCACGCTTAAAACTGCGAAGCACCTTAGCCGTGCCTTTTCCGCATCTTCCGGTAAATACTCGCTTGCTGTACGAGGAAAGTACGGCTTCGCTCGTCTTTTCCGAAATCTATCGGAAAAATC
>CABUWK010000048.1 GCA_902495325.1 uncultured Acidiphilium sp. | reverse complement strand
GTAACACGCTTAACCGATTCGCCCGACCAGTAAGTACGAACGTCGGCGAACATCTGCGCCCTGCCCGTTAAAAGTTTCATAAACAGCATGCTCGTCGCGTTGAGCGTGTCGTTTTCGGTGCCGAGAATGTAAGGTTCGCGTGCGCCTTCCCAGTCGAACGACGAATTGAGGATAGATTCCGGGAAATCGCAGTTCGGGTAGAAATCCGTCCACTGGCGTTGCCCCTGGAAACCGCCGACGATCGCGTTATGCCCGACCATCTCCTCTTCTCTGCCTTCGGGAAGATTCTTGTTCCCGTTGAACAGGTCTTTGATGATACACGCCATTTTTGCGGTAAATTCCCAGTCTTTTTCTTTCTGTTCGGGCGTTTTCTGCAGTTCTTTCGGGTTCTTGTCAAAATCGGGGCGGCATTTCGCCTTGACCCACGCAAGAGCCTTTTCGTATTCTTTCTCGTCGTAAATGCCTTCGGTCATACGGCGGATAATTTCCACTTCGTCCACCGATTCCACACGCATTCCGAGATATTCCTCGAAAAACTCGGGGCTGATGATCGAGCCGCCGATCCCCATCGTAACCGAACCGATCTGAAGGTAAGATTTTCCTCTCATTGTCGCAACCGCGACAGCCGCTCTTGCAAAACGCAGGATCTTGGTCTGAACGTCTTCCGGGATAGAGGTATCGTCGGCTTCCTGAACTTCGTGTCCGTAAATACCGAACGCGGGCAAGCCTTTCTGTGCGTGGGTGGCAAGAACCGAAGCGAGATAAACGGCGCCCGGTCTTTCCGTGCCGTTAAAGCCCCAAACCGCTTTTATCGTCATAGGATCCATATCCATGGTTTCCGCACCGTAGCACCAGCAAGGAGTGACGGTAAGCGTAATATCCACGCCCGCTTTTTTGAACTTGTCCGCGCAAGCCGCCGCTTCGGCAACTCTGCCGATCGTCGTATCGGCGATTATTACTTTTACGTGTTCTCCGTTCGAATAAAAAACGTTTTCTTCGATGAGTTTTGCGGCGGACTTCGCCATATTCATCGTCTGGTCTTCCAACGACTCTCTGACCTTGATCTTGCCGCGTCTGCCGTCGATCGTCGGTCTGATCCCGATGACCGGATATTCCCCTATCAGCCTCGATTTTGCCATAATCTTTTCTCCTTTTCGTTCAGGCGATCACGCCTTTTTTTAAAATGATATTCGCATAAACCGCTTCCTCGCCCGTGGCGATCACGGCGTATGCCGTTTTTGCCCTTTCATAAAACGCAAAACGGTCGATATTGCCGATCCTGGCGTTTTTATCGTGTTTTTCCGCGATCGCGGCATATTCCTTCCAGATCGAAGGATCGATCTTGCCTTCGTCGCATTTCATCAGCTGCATCAGGATCATATTCGGGTCGGAATAGGTATCGAGCGGAATGAGCGACAACACCGCTTCGAGCATTTCCGTACCTTTGATCCCGTCCGCCCGGATCACTCTTTGCCCGAAATTTTCACTCGGAAAATTCGCATCGGCGATCACGATCTCGTCGCCGTGCCCCATTTCGCAAAGAATTTTTATCAGTTCCGGACTGACTGTCTTCGGAATGCCCTTTAACATAAACCTCCTGTCGGGATCGGATCTTACCCGCCTGCCGACGGGCGTTTCGTTTTCCTGCACGACCTTCCGGGCTTTCCGCCCGCCGGAAAACAGCGATCGTCCCTTCCGTTTTTTCCATCTCCATTTTAGCGCATACGGGATCGTTTTTCAATAGCATATTTTGCTGAAATTCCGAAGCAAAAAACGACAGAAAAAAAGCTTCGCCGCATCGGGATCTCCCCGAAAGCGGCGAAGCCGTTCAAAACGATTTACAGATTTATTGGTTGATTTACAAGGTTTTTTGTTCCGAATATAATGCGACTAATCGACTTATAGGATGGCTTTCCCTTTTTATTCGCCTGAATTTACAAAACGAAAGGTCACGATCTGCATCGGGCGAAGGGATACCTCCGCCGCGTTTTCATATGTTTCAAGCACCTTTTCTTCGTCGAGACGGATCCTTTCGATCTTTCCCTTTGCTTTCAGAACGCATGCGGTTTCGTCTTCCGTAAAGTTCACGGCGCGAAGGACGATTTTCCCTTCCGAAACGCGGAAAGAAGTCACGACGACGCCTTTTCCTTCTATCGTGAACTTATCCCCCGCCGGAACGACTTTCCCCTCGAAGGGATCGGGCAAAAAATAATAGCGGGCGAGTTCCGCCGACTGAACGGCAAACCTTCCGCGGGAATACATGGCGGGGTCGTAACAATCCGTTTTCACGATCAGACCGTTTCTGTAAACTTTCGCTTTGCGGAAACACACGTCCGGCGTTTTTTTGCCGAGCGACAATCCTGCCCTGCCCTCTATTTTTCTCAGGCACTGGTTTCCGGGGACCGCCCATTGTTTGCCGCCCACGGGCACGCCTTCCGCCGTTTTGTTGATGTATCCCGTGCTTCTTACGATCGTAAGAGCAATGCCGTTATCCGTCTTTAAAGCTTCATGCTGACCTTCCGTATAAAGCGCGAGCGCGTTGCTGCCCGTTTCCGCATAGCAGAACGTGGAATTGCAGGCGGCGCGATCTGCCGTTTTATCTCCGTTTTCGTTTTTGCCGACTTCGGAATACCCGAAGGGAAAATCGGTCACGAGCGTTTCGCCCGTCACGCCGAAATCGAAATTCAGGCGGGTTTTGTGATCTTTGCAGACGTTATCGAGCTCATAGCGCACGCCGATCGTGCCGCTGCCGGAAAGAGTAAGAACAACGGTCGCGCGCATTTTGTTCTTTCTTCCCGAACGGCGTTCCGTCGCAATGACGTATTCGTCCGGATAGTCGTATTCGAATTGCAATTTGACGCGTTTTTCGAAAATCTCCCGACACTCGGGAACAATGCGGGAAGGCAGGATCTTCGTCGGCTTTTCCCCGGGGAGCGGACGGAAAATATAAGCGTCCCCGCGATCCGTTTCTTCCGTCAGATATACGGGATCCGCATACTCGTTCCCCGTGCGTTTATCTCTGACGATAAGGGTGTTTCCGTGAATCAGAATGCGGTAATAATCGTCTTCTGCGCCCTCATATCTGCATTTTGCCTCCGTGGCGGCAACGCCCGTTTTTATCAGATATTCCGCATGGGAGAACGGGGGGATTTTCCCGCTTTCGAAACGGAAGGTATACAGCGTGCAGTCGATCACGCCGGGAAGATTGAGGGGGGAGAAAGCGTCGAGATACGCGCGTTCTTTCCCGAGCATCTCGTAAGGGATCTCTCTGCCGCCCTGATCGAAAAGGGCAAATCCGCGGATCTTGCTGTCCTCGGGCACATACAGTTCCGCCGTAACGATCTCGTTCGCCTCCGTTTCCGTCGGGTTGAACGCAACTACGAAATAATCTTTTTTGTCGCGGTTTTTCCTCGAAACGTGCGCCGTAAGCAGCTTTTCGCCGCGGGCGAGAAGCTCCCCTCCCGTTTCGGAGATCTTGCGGAAGTTGTCTTCCATGTGAAGGTGCACTTCGTCTCTCGAACACCCGCAGATGCTGTCGTGCGGATGGTTCTTCATCAGCTGTTTCCACAGATATGCGATCTCGTCCGCAGGATAAGCGTTTTTCATTCCGGAAGCCTCGAGATAAGCATATAAAGGCTCTATTTTGTTCTGCAAAAGATCTTCCGAGCGCACGTTCGCGCTCTTTAAATACACGCGCGAAGAACGGCAGCCTTTCAGCACGTCTTCGTCGGCGCCCTTGTCGATCGCCCCTTCGTAAACGAAAGGCGCGATATCGTGTTCTTTTATATAAGAGGTAACCGCGTGCACGTATTCGTCAAGCGAAGTCTGCACGATGTCTCTTCCCTCTTTCCTGAGCGCGGAGATCACGTCCGTCACGTCCGCCTGCGGCTCGAGATGATCGACGCCGTTCATCAGCAGAATATAGGGCGTAACGTTGAACCCTTCGAAATTCTTCTCGTTGATATCGAGCAGAAGGTTCGCGAGATCGGGCTCGGCGGGAATATGCTGGGCGTTGTTATACCAGTGTTTTAAGCAGACCGCAACCACGCGGCTGCCGTCTTTTCCCTGCCAGATAAATTCGGACGGCATCCGTTTGTCTCGGAAAGATCCGTCTTCCTGTTTTTCTATCCAATGCCAGCCCCTGCCGAAGATAAAATTATCGATCCCGAATCCGTTCAGGATCTGCGGAAGCTGAGCGATATTGCCGAATTGATCGGGCGCATAGCCCACGCCGGAACACGCGCCGAAAGAAAGCGCCGTTTTTCTGCCGAGCAGAAGGTTCCTGATCGTAGCTTCGCCGCTCGTGTAATAAAAATCGTTCTGAAGATACCACGGTCCGACGATAATATTGCCGGACGAGATATATTTTTTCAGCAGTTCTTTTTTCTGCGGTCTGATCTCGAGATAATCCTCCAGCACGACGGTTTGCGCGTCGAGATGGAAAATGTAATCCGGTTTCTTTTCCAGGATCTCCAGCAGATGGTCGATCAGATCGACCAGTTTTAAGCGAAACGCCTCGAAAGGCATATACCATTCCCTGTCCCAATGCGTGTGGGAAATGACGAAAAACTTTTTCATAAGCCTCATTATGTTCGGTTTATCCGCGATTGCCGCCGCGGGGAAGTCGATTTCTTACCCCGAAGCCCGCGGGTTTCAAGCCGCTGCCGACCATTTTCCGGTTCGGTTTCCGGCGGTTTTATGCAAGATTGCCCGACCGACGAATACGGTCGGGCAATCCGCTCAATCTGAGAAATCAGGTTTACTTTGCGAACTTTCTTTTCAGGAAGGTCGCAGCCGCCGCGATCGCGCACACGAACAGCGCGCCCGCCGCTTCGGCTGAACTCTGGCAGCCGCCTTCGGCGGTGACCGTCTCTTTCGCGGTGAAAGACTTCGCTTCGGCATCTACGTCGAAATCCATATACAAGCCGTTTTCTGCCTGTTTGGAGTTCGGTCCTTTATACTGTCCTGCGTTGTCGAGTTCCTTTTCCCAATCGGGAGCGTTCAGAATGGCTTCGTTACCGATATAGCCGATGGTAACTCTGTCGATCTTCAGCGTGCTCTCCGAAATGTTGTTCACGTAAATACGGAAACGGCAAAGGTGATCGAAATCGGGCATACCGCCTGTGATCTCGCCGTCTACCCCCTTCAGAACGACCCAGTTCCAGCCTTTCTGCAAGGTTTTCGCGATCGCCGCGAAATCCCAGTTCAGCTCGTTCACGTCGTAAGAATTGCTCGAGGAAATTTCAACCTGCGAGTTAACGCCTTCCGCGTTGTACCAGTCGGGATTTTCGATCCAGACCCAGAGCGCGAGAACGAAAGTCTCCTTCGTAAGATCGGTCTTTTCGATCGTGAGATCGGTTGCGTTGAGCGCGTAACCGTTACCCGAAGTCGTCACGGAACCGCTGCCGTAACGGAAATCGCCCTTATCGACCGTATTGCCGATGAAAGTCGTTCCGCCCACTTCGTTACAGTCGATGATGACTTTTTCCTGCACGTAGTTACGGCTAAGCGATTCGTCCGCAGGTTCGTCGTAGTTGGATTCCACGGCGGCGTTGATCATCTTCACGCGGTCGATATTCACGGAGAAGTTCTTGTTTGCATCGCCGTCTTTCGCGGCGGTAACGACAAGCGCCAGCGCGGCGATATTGTCGGCGTCCGCCGTACCTTCCACCGTCGCGTCCTTCACGTCGAGAACGATCCAGTTCCAGCCGTTTTCAAGCGAGCCGAGCGTCCACATGACGGAGCCTTCGCCCGCCTGCACCGCAAAGACGACGGAAGCGATCGCCGTATTGTCTTTCACGTAAAGCCAGAAGCTCGCGCCGAATCTGTTATTCGTTTTATATCCCGTGATCAGAAGATCGGTCTTGCCGTAAGACACGGTCGTCGTTGCGGCAACTGTTTCCTGAAGGTCTTTATTTGTAAGGTTAATCGAGTTATAGCCCTCTTTCTTAAGGGTTTCGTCCGTCGTCGTATTATCCCATGCGCTGTCGCAAACGTTTTGTTCCGTCGCGGTGATCGGATTTAAAACGACTTTCGTTTCCACCTTGTCGAACGCCCCTTCGAGCGTGGAATCGACGATCTGGAAGCAATCCAGTCTGATCGTCATCGGCTGATCGTTTCCGAAAAGGATGAGCCTCGTTCTCACGATCGCGTCAAGATCGATCACGCCGCCGTTGCGATCCGCTTCGGAAGCTTTCAGCGTGATCCAGTTCCAGCCGTCCGTCAGTTTCGAAAGATCGAGATCCCATTCGAGTTCGAAAGAATCGCAATCTTCGCTCGAGGAAAGCTCGACTTGCGCGGATCTCAGCTTGCTCGCCTGATCGACGTACAGCCAGAAGGTGTATCCGAGTTCTTTTTCTCCGGCAAGGGAAAGACCCGTTTTTACGGGAGCGAACGCAGCGGTAAGGATCTCGTCCTTATTTTTGCCGTTCGTGGCGAGAGAAGCAACGCCTTCTTTTGCGATCTCGTCGTCTACGGTAAGTCCGTCGAACACGCCGGAAACGAGCTTATCGCAGGGAAGAATGATCTTTTTACCGATCGGTTCGATCGTTTCGGGATTCACGTAGCGGTTTTCGATCGCGCGGAGATCGTCGAAATAAATGTTGACGAACGGAAGACCGGGTTTCACGACCCCGAGGAAGTTGATCGCGGAAAGATCGCAATCGCCGCCCGTTTTCTTCATTTCCGCAATGGGGAAAGTGAGATAGTTCCAGCCGATCTTCATATCTTTCGGCAGGAAGAACGCGATCTCGTTTTTATCGCAGGAACCGGAGCTCGAAAGCTCGATCTCGGTATCTCCGACCGATTTGATCGTTGTTTCGTCGCCGCAGTAAACCCACATGGCGAGCACGTCGGCGTCGGCGATATCCACCGTTTCGATCTTCGTTCTCGTGATCCATCCCTGACCGCTCATGTTGGTGGCGTTCCCCACTTTACCGGAAACCACTTCCACATAGGTGGAGAAACCGCCGTCGAAACTTTCGATCACGGTACCTTCCGTCTTATGCGCGTGAAGGTCGTCGAAGATCACGGTGACGCTTTCGGGCAGACCGACGAAATAGAAATTGATATAATCGATTTTGGTAATATCGACTTCGCCGCTCTTCTCGGCGTCTGCAAATTTCAGCGTAACGCGGTTCCAGCCGTCTTTTAAGGTAAGGTTTTTAAGCAGCCAGTGATATTCGTTGGCGTCGTTCTTACTGCCGGAAGAAGTCATTTCCAGCTGTCCGTCCGCCATGGCGAGGAATCTCGCGGCGCTGTCGGTATAAAGATCGAAGGAGATCGCGTCGTAACCGGTAAGGTTGAAGGTGTGCGCGAGTTTCTTGCCCGTGCCTGCGGTTCCCTGCCCCGTAAGGCGAAGGGCGCCGTTGCCCTGTCTGAACATGCCTTTGCCCGTTTCGAGCACGCCGTCTCCGAACGATTCTTCGAACCCTTCGAGGTGAAGCCCGGAATCGGCTTCGCACGCCTCGCGGTAATTCTTATCGTCTTCCGGTTCGGGCTTTTCGTAGCCTTCCACCGTAAGTTCTGTGTAATTCGAAGTGACGATCGAAACGTCGCCGATCCCCGTCCAGGTTGCCACGCCAAGTCCGGAACCCGTCGAATTGAAACGAAGGAATTTCACCCTCGACCAATCCATGTTGTTCTTTTCCGCAGCAAGTTCCACGGGAATGAAAACGCGGTTCCAGCCGACTTTGCACATGGAGAACGCGTCCGCGATGTTAAAGGAATACTTCGCGCTGTCGGAATAGGTATCCCCGCAGGAAACGTCGATACACCAGTTGGAAACGGTCTTGTATTTTGCAAGAGAATCTTCGTCTTTGAAATAGAAACGGAAGGCGAGCGCGGCTTTGCCCGTCGCGATCACTTTCGTCGCGTCGTAAGCTTTATCGAGAGTAACTTCGGAAACGTAACCGCCCCAACCGTTCGCATAATAAGCTTCGAACGTTTTGCCGTCCGCTTCGCCCGACTCGATCGTCATATTCTGCAAAGACGCAGCCTTGAACACAACGTCCTGCGGCTTGCTCGAAACGGTCATCGCGGTCTCGTCGGAAAGCCCGAACGTGATGCCGGCAAACGAAACGTTATTTCCGCCGGCGATGCCGAAGCCCGTGCAGTTAAGACGAATAGTATACACGTTCGACCAATCCATGGAGTTTTTCTCGTTTGCCGTTGCGAACGGAATCACGATTTTGTTCCAGCCGACCGAACAATCGGCGAACACGGGATTGATCTTAAAAGAATATTTATAACTGTCCGAATAGACGTCTCCGGAAGAAACGTCGATATTCCAGCCGTCGGAATCCGCCTTCTTTCTGTAGAAATCGAGAAGGCTTTCGTCTTCGATCCTGAAATAGAAACTCATCGCACCCTTGCCGGAATTTGCGATCGCGGAAAGATCGTATTTCTTATCGAGGGTAAGCACTTTCGCATAGCCGCCCCAGCCCGTCGAGCTGTAAGTGACGTATTCGACGTTTTCGATCGTTTCCGTAGCTTTGATCATGTCCTCGGAGGCGGCGATCCCGACCGCCACGTCTTCGATCACGGGATCGACTTTCGTGCCGTAAGGACGAACGCCCGCCTTCACCGTGTCGGAAAGAGTGACGAATTCGGCGGAATAAACGCCGATCTCAAACGGCGTATTACCGCTGTGCGTTCTCACCGCGATCGAATCCATTTTCGTTCTGTCGGAGCCGTCGAGAATGTAATTGGTTCTCGCAAAACCGTCGTAGGTCCCGGTATCATCCATCGGAAGGATCAGCTCGTTCCAGCCCGCGGTCAGTCCGGAAGCCGTTCCCGGCTGTTTTTCCCAACGGATGCCCTTCGAATCCATGATGTTTTCGTTCACGAGCACGTTGCCGTCTTTTGCCGCTTCGGACGCAAACACGCCGAACTGAACGTCCCAGCTCTGCATCGGATCGTTCACGTAAACCACGAATCTTGCCGCATTGTAAGAAGTTGCGTCAAGCGTTGCGGAAGAGGTCACAGACCACGTTGCGCCCGCGCCTTTGTCGTTCGTGTAGATATAAGAAGTTCCGTTCAGCCCGTCGGGGGCAAGTTCTCTCGTCGCGAGCGAACCTTCCGTTTTGCCCGTCCAGGTTTTCGCCACCGCGGAAGTATCGCCGTGATACAGATACTTCGCGCTTTCGCCCTCGGCAAAACTCGTTTTCACGAGTCCGCCGACGGAAAGGGCGAGCATACAGCTCATTGCCGATAAAATAACCTTTTTCTTGGTAGATTTCATTTTTTATTTCCCCTTACGCTTTGTTCTGACGTTCCATAAGCCCGTAGAAGGTGTACGGATCGACAAGTCTGAAATTGTAATCCTTATATTTCTCGGAAGAAAGCTGAGCCCAGATCGCAGCCGCGTCGGACGGGTTGCTGAGGACGAAACGGATGTTCGTGAAGCTGCTCTTATCGCCGACCTTCTTTGCGGAGAAATTGCTGACAAGACCGTTGATCGAAGTATAGTCGATGCTCTGGCAGATACCGAAGCCATCCACCGCGGCGCCCGTATACATGAAGTTTACGGAAGCGCCCTTCGAGAATTTCGCATACGCTTTGATGATATCTTCGGAAGCGGGGCTTCTCGTGATCAGGAATCCCGTGTAATCGATATCGAAACGTTCGTAAGCGGGTTTGTTGTAAGCAGCCCAGGAATCGAGATCGCCGTTCTGATCTTTCGACTGGTTCGACTCGAACGCCTGCGGGTTGAGATACCCGACGCCGTTGTCGCCGGCAACGAAATAATCGTTCGCGGTCGCGGTTTTATACATCATATCCACCACGTGCCCGGCGCGCTTGGAGATGTTGAGGGAGAACGTCCAGCAAAGGGGGAGAGTTCCTCTCTTCTCATCGTTCCAGATGCGGATCATCGCGGTGTTGAGCCATGCGGAAGCGTCGAAATCGCCCATGTATAACATGATGTAGTTCGCGCCCTGTTCGTTTGCGGAAGGAAGTTCTTCCTTGATCTCTTTGCTCGCTTTCTGCCGATAACTTTCCTGCATCGGATAGTTCATATAAACGGAAGCGTTCGCCATCGCCGTGTAGCTCGGCGCGTCCGCGTTGATATAAGCGTTGTAAATGGAGAACTGATACACCGTTTCCCATTCGCACGTCACTTCGCCGGAAGCGGAGGGGTTGGTGAAACGGGTATATTTCAGATGCCACGGAGTGAAGCCGCCCACGTCGATCGGAGTGCCCTTATCCACTTTCGCCGCATAGGCGTTCTGCTTTTCCATAATGGTGACGAAGGTCTGATAATCGATCGTTCCCTTTTCTTCGTCGATCTCCTTATCCTGCTGATCGGGGTCGTCGTCGGGCGTTTCCGCAAACATGGGGGAAAGATCGAAGAAGAAACACTTATTCGCGATATAGTAATCGCGGTTGGAAAGGAACATATTCTGCAGATCGCCGTACTGCGCGAACACCGTGTCCGAAGCATAGGCGTCCACATGATATGCCATCATGTGAGAATTCGTTTTTTCGGTATCGAGATAATTCGCCTTCGCCCACAGGTAAGCGTCGTTCTTGCGGCTGCCGGTGGAATCGATATCGAGCCCGTAGATCTTGCCCTTGCCGGTAAATTTACCGCCGAGGTTCACCTTTACGGGTTTGAAATTCTCGTCCGTGGAGATATAGTAGTAAAGGCTGTCGGCAACGTCGGAGTATCTTACGGGAAGAAGGTTATCTGCGCCGCAAGCCGTAGCCACGGCGTTTACCGTTGCGGGAACGGCGGGATCCCATGCGGCAAAGCCTTCATAATACTTGTCGAAAATGCGGAGAAGGGTCGCGGGGGATTTCACGGCGACAAGTTTTTTGTCCGCCAGGTAACCGCCCTCCTGTCTCATATAGTCAAGCCAGTATTGATCGGTATCCGTGGAGAAACCGTTCGCCGCCTGGAAACGGATGAACAGTCTCTGTCCGTCGCGATTCACAAGTCCCTGAAGGGTGCTGACGAGGTTTGCGATGTCGTAAGCCTGTTCCGCGTCCGCCGTCTCCGCCATATAGGAATTCAGGTCGAAATAATACAGCGCGTTTTCTTCGAACGCCACGTCTTTCTCCTCTTCCGCAAGCGTTTCGCCGAGCAGTTCTTTGCCCGTCAGCGTGAAATCGGGCAGATCGGCTTTCGTTTTGCTCACGATGGCAAATTCGATCACGCGGACGTAAGTGTTGCCCGGCCAGTAAATTTCCATCGTCGCTTCCGTTCTCTTGCCCGCGTCGAACGTGAAGGTAAAGTCTTTATATTGGAGTTTGTTATCGAAATCGCAGAGTCTCACGTTCTTTCTGCCGAGCTCTTTCCCGTCGGCGTCCAGCACGCGGAGCACGGCGGCAACCGTTTTCGAGTTGCTCTTTTCGTTCACGAGAAGTCTCGCCGCGGCGGTGTACGCCGTGTTGTGAAGAGTATCCGTCTTCACGCGGCAAAGCGCGCCCGAAGAAGTATCGACTACCGACCCCCAGCCGCCGTCGATCGCGACTTCGCCGGTATCGTGTTCGATCTCGGCTTCGTCCTCGGCGGTCCGCCAGAGACGGCTGTAACTCGGGTATTCTTTCTCGACTTCCTGTTCCGCAGAACCGCCGCTGCAAGCGACGAGCCCGAAGCCGATGACCGTGCTGAGCATAAGTGCCATCAGTTTTTTCATCATTTTTCTTTCACCTTTATTTTTGCCCGCTTATCGCGGGTTATTTTTCTTTGATTTTTCCGGATCTGCCCGGGAAAACAGCCCTGTCGCCTCTTCTTATTTCACGCCGCCGACGGTAAGCCCTTCGACGAAGTATCTCTGAAACGCCACGTAAACGGCAACGGGAGGGATCATCATCAGAAGCGCCATCGTCATCACGAGCGGATAGTTCATAAGTCCGCCGCCCGACTGCTGATAGAGATAGTCGGATTGGATTCTGACGGAAACAAGACCGATCGGCTTGACGATATCGCCCGAGTTGATAAACAGAAAGGGGAAGAGATAATCGTTCCACTGCCCGATGAACAGCTGAATAAGCATCACCGCGATCACTGGTTTCAGCATGGGCATGTAGATCATGAACACGATGCGTAAAAACCCCGCGCCGTCGATCTCCGCCGCCTCTTTGAATTCGTTTCCGATTCCTTCGAGAGACTGTTTTACCAAAAAGATATTATATGCCGAAAAGAGACCCGTAACGAAAAGAACGGCTTCGCTATCTATAAAACCCGTACCGCCCTTTCCCAGGATGTTGTTTCCGCCCACGAGAGGGAAGCGAGCAAGCAACATATATTGCGGGATCAGAAGCGCGACCCCGGGGATCATCATAGACGACATGAGGATATAGAACGCCGCTTTCTTGAAACGGAAGTTCACCTTTGAAAAGACGTATCCGCCGAGGATGGAAGTTCCCGTAACGAAAAAGGCATACCAGAGAAACCGCAGGAGAGTGAGCAGGATCGACGGACCGACCTCTTCCCTCTTCATGATTTTCGCAATGTTTTCGAACAGATACGAGATGTTTTTAGGTAACGGAAGAAATTTTACCTCGTAAAAGCCCTCGATCGAAGCAAACGTTCCGAGAAGGACGAACACGAAGGGATACAGCATGATCACGGAACCGAGCCCGAGAATGACGTGAGAGACAATCTTATCCGATTTTTTAACAACCTGCATAATTTTCTCTCCTCAGTCTTTCGACTCGCCCCACTTCATGTTGAGTGCCGTTAAAACAAACATGATGATCAGAAGGATCACCGAGATCGCGCTTGCCATGCCGTTATTTCCGTTCTCGAAAGCTTCGTTATAAATCTGGAACAGAACGACTTTCGTCGATCCGTCCGGTCCGCCGCCCGAGATCAGCTGAACGGGCTCGAAAATATTGAAAGCCCCGATAATGCTCGTGATCAAAACGAAAACAAACATCGGCTTTAATTGCGGCAATGTGATCTTAACAAATTTGATAAATTTGTTCGCGCCGTCCACGTCCGCCGCCTCGTAAATCTCCGTGGAAATGCCGGAAAGCCCCGCAACGAAAAGAATAATCGTCGCGCCGAGCCCTTTCCACGTGCAGATGGCAATGATCCAGAAATACATCCAGCCCGTACTTTTATCCCACTCGATCCTGCTTTTTCCGAAGGCTGCAAGGATATTGTTTACTGTACCGTTTCTATAGTCAAGCCACACGTTCGCGATCTGCGCGATCACCGCCATGGACACCACGACGGGAAGATAATACACCGTGCGGTAAAACCCTTTTCCGCGGATACTGCCGGTCATCAGCTTTGCGAGCAGCAACCCGAACACAAGCGAAAACCCGATCGTAAACAGAGCAATGAGCATGGTATCGAAAAGCAGAACATAATAATCTTTATCCGTAAAAAAGGTAATATAGTTCCGCAAACCGACCCAGGTCATTTCGAACAAAGAATCTTCGTAAAAACTGTACCGGAACACCATAATGAGGGGAATGATGCCGAAAATCGCATAATACAAGATCAGCGGCCCTACGACAGCCCATCCCCGGATATTTTCCGCCCTTCTTCTCGCGTTCGCTTTCTTTTTGCCGTCGGAAACCCCGCCCGTCGTTCCGGGCGGAGTTTCCGTTATGAAATCGTTCGTTTCAGAATATTCCGTCATCACATTTTAGCAGAAATGTCTTTCTGTACCTGTTCGCAAAGAGTTGCAATATCACCGTTCCCTTCCAATACGTTATTGTAAAAGATGCCCCATTTATCCCAGATAGTGGTTGCATTTTTCGTAAAACCGGGAACTCCTCCTTCAAAACCGCCGGCTAAAAGCGCGTCGATATAGGGGTTGATGTTCGGGTGAACCAGTCTCGTTTCCTCTTTGGCAAGGGTCTTTTTGTTTACGGCAAGTCTTCCGTCAAGTTCATAGAACCAGCTCTGTACTTCGTCGCTCGTGATATATTCGAGGAAAGCGGAAGCCGCGGCATAGTTGTTGCTTTTTGTCGTGATGCCGAACGTGAGGTTTCCGATATAGCAGTTGCCTTTCACCGTGCTCGAAGCGTCTTTCACGGGAAGAGCCGCGCTCTTGATATATTCGGGCGCGGAAGACATCGACCACTGCCCTTCGATCATATATGCCGCGTATCCCTTATTGGTGAAATAGTATTGCAACATATCTTCTTGTCCCACAGTCAACGACCCGGAATAGCTGTATTCCGCAAGATCACGGAGATAAGCGAACGCCGTGCGGTTTGCCTCGCTGTCGAGCGTCAGGTTGCCGTTATCGTCGAGGAAATCGCCGCCCGCCTGTCTCATGAACGGAAGGGCACGGAACGCACCGGACATACCGGCAACGTTGTTCATCATAATGCCGCCGTATTCCTTTCCGTTTGCTTCGGCATATTCGGAAACGAGACGGCAGTTCTCCAGAAGCTCGTCCCACGTTCCGGGAACGTATTTATCTTCCGCGATCCCGACTTCTTTCAGGATGTTTTCGTTGTACTGAAGTCCGAGGATCCCCGTGCACATGGGAACGCAGTACATCTTGCCGTCCACCACGGTATCCGCATAAGAACCTTCCACAACGTCGGAAAACTTCGCGCTGTCAAGCTCGGCAAAAATGCCGTTTTTCGCAAAATACCCCATGTAGCTTTCGCCGATCATAATATCTACGGGGATAGTATTCGTTTTGATATATGCCAGTTGCTTTGAAAACAAATCTTTATCCCAGCCGTTTTCGATAAACTGAAGTTTGATGTTGGGATATTTCTCCTTAAACCCGTTCACGACCCTCTGCGTAAACAAAGCCTGATTGTAAAGCTGGCTGCCTTCTTTTTCCGTTCTGAGAAGAGAAATGTAGCTCTGTTTCAGCGGAGCGGCGGATTCGATTTTAAGGGTAATGCTCTTCGAGGTATCGAGAGATTCTCCCCCACCCTGGTTGTTGTCGCCGCCGCCCGAGCAGGACGCGCAGGCAAACACGAAACCGATCGCCATAACGAATGCTACGATTTTTCCGAAAATGCTTTTCATGCGATTTTCTCCTTTATCTTTTTTTTGCCGCGCCCGATCCGGTACGCAAACTTGCCGTTTCCTTCCCGCCGCGACGGATTTCCGAAGGCATGCCGGTCCGCCGGCACCCCTTACGATACGCGCTTATTGTAACACCAAAGCCATGCCTTGTCAATACCAAATCGAAAAAAGTATATCATAAAAAATAATATGTTATAAAAAACACCAAGGTTTTTCAAGATTCGTATGTCTTTTAGTTGCTTTTTTTGTGAAAGGGTGCTACCATTGTCTCAAGCCGATCCGGACGGGGGTGAAACATGGAAGAAAAACTTTACGCAAAAGTATATAACGATATTATCGCTAAAATTAAAGACGGTATTCTGAAAGTAGGCGATAAACTGCCGAGCGAGATCGAGCTTGCAAAGTATTACGGGGTCAGCCGCATCACCGTTACGCGGGCGATGAAGGAACTGAACGACATCAACCTGATCTACCGCGTGAGAAAAGGGGGCACTTTCGTGAACGGAAAACTCAATTTCCGCACCACGCAGCTCATCATTCCGATCATCCTGCCCTTCCGCGAAGATTTCAATAAAACCGTTCAGGGCATTCAGAGCATTTCCACGGCGAACAACATTTTCACCCCCGTTTACAACACGAAAAACAACATCAACAAAGAAGAAAAAATTCTGACCGAAGTTCTCGGCGGCAAGTTTGACGGGCTGATCGTTTACCCCTGCAATTCAAGGAAAAATCTTCCGTTATATGCGGAAATTCTCGCAAAAGGCAAACCGATCGTCTGCATCGACCGGAACATTTACGGGATCGACACCCCCCTCGTAACGAGCCGCAACGCAAAGGGCATGGAACAGATCGTGGACAAGCTCGTGAGCCTCGGACACACGAAAATCGCTTTCTTTTCTTTAAGCGACGCCATGGCGCCCACCGAATCGGAACGATTCAAAGGATTCTGCTCGGGGATCATCAAGAACAAACTGCAACTGAGAACGGAATATCTGTTCAACAACGAGAACATGCACGTACTCGAAATGGTGCAATCGCCCGACAAACAACATAAAATCTTCCACCGCTTTGCCCACAAGTGTCTGGACGAATACTTTTCTTTTCCCGAAAAACCCTCGGCGATCTGCTGTATCAACGACGTATCCGCCAACGGACTTTACCTCGACGCGAAAGAGCGCGGCATCCGCATTCCGGAAGATCTCATGCTCACGGGATTCGACAGCATCGACACGAAAACGAATGCCGAGCGGCATATCATTTCCGTTTCTCAGAACTTTTTCGAGATCGGCGCAAGCGCGATCAAACTGATGCTGGCGATTTTAAACGGACAAAGTTATCAGAAACAACAAAAAATCGACGTTCTCATGAACGCCGACTTTCTCTCCGTTCCGCAAACGACAAAATAATAGGCTTAGCATTACAACCGAAAGAAAAGATAATATCGTGATCGGATCATCAATAAAGCCATTCTCGTCATCCTGAGCCTGTCTGAAGAAAAACAATCAATTGGTTTTTGTCATCCTGAACCGACAATAATATCTTACCCGTGAAGGCAGGTCCCCCCCGTTGAAGCGGGGTAGACTTCCCCGGTAGCGGGGAAGATGTCGGCTTTGCCGACAGATGGGGTGCGTCCTGCCGAGGGGCTTAAGACGTATTTCCCGCAAACGTAATTCATTTTTTCGGGTAACCGCTTTTCTTTTTTCGAAGAGGAGACAACTGCTTTCCGAGTCCGTTTTCTCCTCTGTAGCCGGGAAAAATTCGGATTGGTTAAGCCTTAGCCGTGCCTTTTCCGCATCTTCCGGTAAATACTCGCTTG
>CABUWK010000047.1 GCA_902495325.1 uncultured Acidiphilium sp. | reverse complement strand
TTACCAAACATTTTTCAGAGCAGCCCGAGGGGTGCTCTTTTTGCCGTCCCGTTTTTTCTAACCGATAAATTTTTTTAAATCTTGCTCTTTTTTGCTTGATTTTTAATAGTTAGTCTCCTGATTTTTTTATTTTGCCTTTCGGCAGGGGCCAAGTAGCACAGTTCGGGTATTCGTCTTGCGCCTTTCGGCTCTCGTGTGAAAAAGTCAACGGGCAGTAGGCAGATTTCTTTTTAAGCTCGGTTAGAGCAAAAAATATTACGTTCGAATAAAATAAAAAAAGCCAAGTATCGCTACTTGACTTGTAAGGTGATTTATATAGGTTTTCAGTCATATTTTTTCGCGTTGACTTTTTCGAGAACTGTGCTACGATCAGCCACCACGAAAGGCAAAAAAATCAGGCTTCGTATAAAGCCATATAAAAGAAAAAAGCCCGTAACTCCTTGTATAGAAGCTACGGGCTATTCGCTTGTCAGCGGGGGATTTGAATACCGAAGTAATCCCTTGTAAAGAAAAATACGAACCTTGATTGCTCAGGGTTCGTATTATTCCTGTTTGGTGCGGACAACAGGACTTGAACCTGCACGAGAAAAGCCTCATAAGATCCTTAGTCTTATGCGTCTGCCAATTCCGCCATGTCCGCATGTATGTGATTGCAACCGCTCTTTCGTTCGATTGCCTGAATATAATATCAAATTTCTTAAATATTGTCAACGATTTTTCGGCAGTTTTCGCAAAAAAACAAAAATTATTTTTCGAACTCAAGTGCAGGCTTGGCATTCGTTGCCCCCGAGTGCTTTAAAGGCTTGATGGATCTCGTTTTTCTCCCGGCAGACACTGCCGTAAACCGGATTTTTGCCGTAAGAATAGCCGGTGGCTGGGAATGGCGGGTCTGCCGGCTTTTATTTTTTCTTTTCCGTCCTTCTTTCTTGACAGAAAAATCTGCATGGGCTAAAATAAAAGGGAAGCCCCGTATAAAACGGGTGGCGGGGTCCGGCTGAACGAGTGGCGCGTCAATGCCGGGCGAAAAAATGCCGGACTGACGTTTCATGCTTCCTCCGGAGAATATCCGGGCGGGGCGTGCCGGAAAGAATTTTACGAAAGAGAAGGTTTACCGATATGAAATTCGAAGCGATGCTGAAAATGTTGTTTCTGTTTTTGTCGCGAAGGCGATTGACGGCGGCGTTTCTTGCCGATCAGTGTGAAATTTCGCGCAGAACGGTGTTTCGTTATATCGAGGTATTGAGCCTGGCGGGCGTGCCGATCGTTGCCGAGCCCGGTCGGGACGGCGGTTATTATATTTCCGAAACATACAGGCTCAGCGCGGGTTTTCTTACGGAAAAGGAATTCGAAGCGGCGGTTTCCGCCCTGTCCGCTTATAACGAGCAGATCGGCAGCAACGATCTTTCTTCCGTGATCAACAAGCTGAGAGCTTTGAGCAGCCTTGACTGTAACGTGGAAGATATGTATATGGGACATTTTATTATCGACGGTTCCTCCTGGACGGGGAGCGATATCATGCACGTTACCGTTTCCTTTTTCGCCCGTTCGATCGAATCGTGCGAACGGGTCGGATTTGTTTACCGCGATCGGTTCGGGGGAGAGACGGAGAGAATCGTGGATCCTTATTACGTGATTTTGAAAGAGGGAACGTGGTATGTATACGCTTACTGCCATCTGCGCGAAGATTTCCGCGTGTTCCGCATCGCAAGGATCCGTTATGCCAACCCGACGGGAGAGAAGTTCGAGCGACGCGAGATCTCCCGTGCCGATCTCAGGCTGGAACGATTTTTCGAATCTTTGCCGACCGAGCTTGTGGAGCTTGAATGCGATAAGGGGAACAAGAGCGACCTCGAGGAGTGGCTCGGGATCGACCGTGTGACGGAAAAGCAGGACGGCACCGCCTGCGCTTCGGCGCAATTTCCGATCGACAGCAATCTTGTTTCCAAGATCCTTTCGTTTGCGGGAAACGTAAGGGTGATCTCGCCCAAAAAGCTGAAAGAACAGGTTGCCGCGGCGGCGAAAGCCGTTCTTGAAAGCGTGGAGAGGCAGGCTTAGCATTCGTTATCGCTGATTGCCTTAAAGACTCCTTCCCGATTTCTTGAATGCTAAGCTAAAGGTTTTCTTCCGTGTGCGGGCGCGCTTCGTTTTGCCGGGAAGGCTTAAGCCGCGTTTTCGCCGCACAAACAGCCGGGGATATCAAAATACCGGGTTTAAAAATAAAAAATCGCCGTATAAGTCGATCAACGGCGATTTTTTGTTGTGCTGAAACGTTCTGTAAGACAGATAAAACGGTGCGCCCCCGATAGAAAGAGTTACGTAATAAAGGGTCACGCGCGGAAAATAAGAGCTCCGTGCGGTACGACGGAAACGTCGAAAGCGAGATCGTCGTAAAATTCTCCGTCAATCTGGATCGTTGTCGGTACGTCGAAATCGAGACGTGTGTGTTCCGTCAGGTAAAAAGTCGTGAAATCCTGCTCGAGGATCTTTCCTTTCATCAGTTTGGCAAAAGCGAATGGCAGACGGATCTTTCTGAGTTTTCCCGCTACGACGAAATCGAGTTTTCCGTCGTCGATCACGGCTTTCGGACACATGCGGATACCTCCGCCGAAGCGCGTTCCGTTGCCCACGCAGGCGATGAGCGCGCGTTTTGTTTCCGTTTTGCCGTCTTCCTCGATATAAAAGGTGTAGAATTTAAATTTGATCAGACTGATGATCAGGGAGACCAGATATTGCAGCTTTCCTTTCGGAAATCTGATCCGGCGGCAGCGTTTCAGAATTTCCACGTCGATTCCCGTACCGATGATATTCAGTCCGCGTACGCCGTCGCAGTCCATGTAGTCGGTCGGTTTCGCCTCGCCGTGCAGGATCAGCTCGAGTGCTTTTTCCGGATCGGTCGGGATGCCGGCGGTTGCGGCGAAATCGTTGCCGCTTCCGCAGGGAATAAGCCCGAATTTCGTCTTCTCCGGATCGATCCCGTTGAAAACTTCGTGCATCGTGCCGTCTCCGCCGACGGCTATGATCGTCGTTTCGCCCCGATCGCAAAGGCTTTTTGCGATTTCCTTGCCTTCCCCCGGTTTTTTCGTGTAATAAAAGGCGTGCGGAATCTCTTTCTTTTCCAAAATTTCCCGAAGTGTCCGGGCTGTTTTCTCCGCTTTGCCCCGGTTGGCTTGCGGATTGACGATAAAACAATACATCTCTCTACCTGTGTTTCCCGTGTGACGGGTTTTTCCGCGCCGCGCCGTTGCCCCGGAAACGGGGGCGACGATTTTCGGGTGCGAAAAATCCTGAAATCTATTATAACCCATTCCGGAGCGAAAAAGCAAGAAAAACAAGGGATATTTCCCAAGTTTCTCATTTTGCGTTCCCGACGGGACGGACAGGGGAAACCCGTCGGGCGGAAATATCCCGCCGATCGTTCGACGGAAGAGGAAAGAGATGCAGGAGAGGAGAAGAGAAAAATAAACCGTAAGTAAACTTTTTGAGAAAAATTTTGCAATATTACGGAAGATATCTGAAATTTTACATGGCGTAACTTGACTTTGCGCGCGCGTAAATATATAATATATCCTGTAATCAAAGTTACCGATCGTATGCGCTGCGCGCGCCCTTCTGCTCCCGGACGGAAAACTTCCGGGAAAAGGGAGAAAACGGCGGCTGTGTGCGGCGGGAACGACCTAAAACAACAGGAGATGCAGGTTATGGGTAAGATTTTCAGAAGAATCATCTGTTTTCTACTCGGAATGATCTTCGGGATCACGGCGTCTACTGCGTCGATCGCGGGAACGGTGTACTATCTGTACGGCAACGTTACCGTGGAAGACGTGGCGAACAACGTCGACGGGCTCGGGGATCTCAACAAGTATTCCGCGGAGGATATCGTCGGCTTTTTGCAGAAAGCCATGGAGTCTCCGGAGAATTACACGCTGAAAGATCTCGAGGACAAAATGGGGGTCGATATCGTCAAACTCGTCAATAACATTGCCGGAAAAGACGTCATCAAAGAGGGCGGAGAAAACGACAAGTATATCGACGACCTGAAGACGGTATCGTTGTTCACGTTGCTTACGAATCAGGGCTTTTCCAAATTCGTATCCGATCTTCCGGTCGGAGCTTTGCTGGCGTTCGTTCCGGATAATCTTATTTCCGAACAGGAAAGGGCGAAACTGAGAAGATACACGGTCGGTCAGATGATCGCCGAAGACGAATACACCGGTCAGAAAGGGGTGTTTTCCGCACTGCGCGACATTTCGCTCGGCGGAATTCTTCCCACTGTGTTCGATTACGTTGACGGCGAATACGTGGTGAAAGACAAAGCGAACAAGCCGCTCGAACTTCTCGCCAACGTGAAGATGGGCGCGATCATCGACAGTTTCGTCACGAAGACTTCCGACATTCCGACGGAGATCGTCGAGGGCGGGCTTTCCTCGATCGGTAATTCCACGATCGGCGAACTTCTTTCGAAAGTCGTTTCCGACGAAAAAGTGACCGATCAGGTCAATTCGTTGTTCAACGGCATGAAAGTCCGCGAGATGTTCACGAAGAATGCCGAAGGTAAGTACGTCTTCGCGATCGAAAATCTTACGGATAACGTGCGCATCGGCGGCGTGATCGGTTATACATACAACACCGCAGACGGTAAATGGTATGAAGACAAGGAATTCACGAAACCCGTAAAGGGCATTCTGAAGATCCTTTCTTCTCTCGACGTTACGACCCTTTACCTCGCCGTGAAAGACAAAGACGCCACGACCGCGCAGAAAGTTCAGAAGATCCTGAACGCATTCGGCGATTTCTCGATCGGCGACGTGTTTGAAACGATCGGTTTCGAAAAGAACGAAGCGGACGGTCTGTGGTATAAGGGCGACACCGCGGTCAAGAGCCGTCTCGTTTCCGCTCTTCTCGAACTTTCCGTACGCGACGTCGTCGGAAAAGGAGAATTGAGCGGCAAGCAGATCGTGCAGAACCTGATCTCCGCTCTGGAAGGACATTTCGGCGACATGACGATCGGCGAAGGGCTCGGTGAACTGTTCGGCGTTGTGAAAAACGAAAACGGCGAATACGTTTATACCGACGCGTCCAAAGGGGAAGTGAACGCCCTTCTCAAAGCGGCGTTTTCCGTGAAGGTCGCGGATTTCTTCGAAGGGCTTGCCAACGGCGATAAATTCACCGTCGAAACGCTGATCACCATCTTCAAAAACGCATTCGCGGGGCTTCGCGTGGGCGACGTCGCGGGGATGAAATATGCGGAAGGCAAGTGGTTCGACAAAAAAGGCAACGAAGTCAATAAATATCTCGGCGTGGTGTACGACGTGGAACTGACCGCCGTGTTCTCGATCATCGAGAATCCCGGTTCCGTATCCGCGATCGTAAGCGGGCTTTTGCCCGATCTCACGCTCGGCAATCTCGCGGTCGCTCTTCTGAACTTCGGCTCGGAGGGCACGGGCGAGAATACGAAATATTATACAAAGGCGGATAACATCTGCGACGAAACCGCCCTTACGGACGGACTGAACAAGATCCTTAATCTTAAAATCTGGGAAATCGTCGCGGGGTTTGACAAGAAGAGCGATTTCGATCTTCTCGACGCGATCGGCGGAATTTCTCTCGGCGACGCGCTCAACTTCCGCACGAACGAAGACGGCGTCTGGTATTTCAAGAACGCGGCGGTAGGCGGCGGAAAAGCCGTTTATTTCCCCGGCGCGGTGGCAACTTTGTTCAACTTCCGTCTCGGCGATCTTCTCGACCCCGAAAAGAAGGCGAGCGAGTTTACCGAACAGCTGAAAGACATCACCGTGGGCGAGATCTTCCAGTCTCTTCTCGGAATGAAGATGAACGAAGACGGAACGACGGAATCGATGAACGGAGTTCCCGAACAGAAGGCGTTCGACGTGATCTGCGGTTGCACGATCACCGTGCGCGATATCATCTCCTCGCTGAAAGGAGATAAGAAACTGAACGTCGAAGAAGAACTTCACAAACTGTTCGACGGCGTTCGTCTCGGCGAATTCTTCAGAAAATCTCTGGCGATCGAAGAAAACGAAAAGGGCATTCTCACAAGCGCGAAGACGGAAAAGCTCAACGGCGTTCTGGAACTCGTTTATAATTTCTATTGCGGTAACTTCATAACCTATATATATAATATAGCCAACAAAAAGTCGATCACCGTCGACGATATCTTAAACGACGTGTTCGCTTCGCCTTTCGACGCTTACGAGATCGGCGATCTGATCGCTCCCGCCGCGTCTCTGACGAAAAACGGCGAAACCTGGATGAAGGACGGCAAAGAGATCAAGAAAGCGGTGAATACCCTTCTTTGCGTCAAAGTGAAAGAACTGATTTCCGAACTTGCCTCGAAAGACAGCGTTTCCGATAAGGTCGATTACGTGATCGGTCTTGTGGAAGGCGTCGGCGTCGGCGACGTGGTCGCGCTGTTCGCCAAAGTGACGAAAGAGGGCAACGACTGGTATATCAACGAAAAGAAAGCGCTTCCGTTCGTTTCCAACGCGCTCGATATCGATGCGGTTGCCGTGAAGGCGTATGCAAAAGAATTCAAAAACAGCGTGAAGGGCGGTCTGTTCCTCATCGCGCAGGATGTGTTTGAAACCTACACCGTGGGCGAATGCTTCCCCTCGCTCGATTCGAAGAACCCCGCGCTCGACAAACTGCTTGCTACCGTTGTGATCGACGCGATCGGGTATGAACTCGACATCGCGGGCTATACCGATAAAACCTTCCCCGAGGTGACCGGCGTCAAAAAGGTCGACTATCTTCTCAGCCTTCTCGGCGAAGTTACGATCGGCGATATCGCGAACAAGACTTCGACGAAAGCTGCTCTTGCCGACTTGTATGCCATCAGAACGGGCGATATCCTCGGTATCGTAGGAAACGTGGTGAAAGCGAAGGGAACGACGGCAAGTCTGAAACAGGCGGCGTTCGATCTTGTGAACCTCTACGCGCACGATTACACGTTTGCGAGATATCTGAAGGGCAACGGCAACGCGGCTCTCGACACCCTGCTCAACACGAAACCTCTCGACATTGCGGGATACGAACTCGATATCGCGGGTTATACGGATAAAACGTTCCCCGAAGTGACGGGGGTGAAGAAAGTCGACTATCTCCTCGACATCTTCGGTAACGTTACGGTCGGAAATATCGTCAACAAAACTTCGACGAAAGCTGCTCTTGCCGACTTGTATGCCATCAGAACGGGCGACGTTCTCGGCATCGCGGGCAAAGTGATCAAAGCGAAGGGAACGACGGCAAGCCTGAAACAGGCGGCGTTCGATCTCGTGAACCTTTACGCGCACGATTGCACGTTTGCGAGATATCTGAAGGGCAACGGCAACGCGGCTCTCGACACCCTGCTCAACACGAAACCCCTCGACATTGCGGGATACGAACTCGAAATCGCGGGCTATACGGATAAAACGTTCCCCGAAGTGACGGGGGTGAAGAAAGTCGACTATCTCCTCGACATCTTCGGTAACGTTACGATCGGAGACATTGCGAACAAAACCTCCGAAAAACTTCTTCTTTCCGATCTGTACGCGATCAGAACGGGCGACGTTCTTTCGATCGTCGGCACCGTCGTGAAAGCGAAGGGGGCGAAAGCGAGTCTGCAGAAGGGCGTTTACGATCTCGTGAACCTCTATGCGAAAGACAGAACGGCTTACGACTATGCGACCGACTGGACGAAGAAAGAAATTACCGTCGACGGGTTGAAAGTCTTCCTCGAAAACCTTCGCTTAACGGAATTTGCCGGCGTTATGAGCGGTTATCTCGACGCTTACTCCCTGCCGATGAAAGTGGAGAACTTCCTCGGGGTCGGGCGTGCCGACTATATGCTTCAGATCGCGGACGCGGTGAAAATCGGCGATTTCTTCAAAGATTACACCTATAACGGTTCGAAATGGGAAAAGAACGGAACGGAAGCGAAAGACCTTACGAACGCCGTACTCAGCATTTCGGGCAGAACGGTGATCATCGCCGTGTGCGCTCTGTTCATGCCGGATAAAGTGCTTGAAATGTACGGGGATGATAAACTCGGTTCCTTCCTTGCGAAACCCTATAACAACGCATTCGGCAATACCTTTACCACGGAAGCGACGGGCGATAAAGAGACCGGCTACACCGTGACGGGCAGCTTTAAAACGATGGCGGAAACGGTATTCAATCTGACCGCAAACGACATCGTGGATCAGATCAGAAACAAGACGGTCAAGAGCTGGGTTTACAACACCTTCGGCGACTGGACGGTAAGAGACGTTTCTTACGATCTTCTCAAAAAATGCGTTCCCGCAAAAGCCGGTATTACCTTCAACGGATTCGCCGGTGAAAACCTGGAAGTTACGGGTACGATGGCTCCCGTTCTGAACGCGGCGTTCCCCGTGACGGCGAAAACGATCTGGGCTACGCTGAAGAACAAATCTTACTATACCTTCGTGATCGATACCTTCGGCGAAATCAAATTCGGCGATTTCGTGAAAGATTACGAAACGAAAACTTATAAAGTCGTCGTGAAGGACGCGCTCGAACTGAAGGCGAACGAAGTTCTCCCGATCGTGAGAGACGTGATCAAGGCGAAAGGTTCGAAAGAAAGTCTGAAACAGGGTATGTTCGATCTCGTGTACGCTATAGCGGGAGAAGCTCCTCTTTCCAGATATTTCAAAAACGATAACGAAGCCCTTAAGAAAGCGCTTGCCACGCAGGTGATCGAGATCGCGGGCGTGGAAATCGGTATCGGCGAATACAACGAGATCCCCGTAACGAGCGTTGTGGGCGTGAGACGGATCGATTATCTGCTCGGGCTTCTCAGCGACGCCACGATCGGCGAAGCGTTGAACAAAACTTCCGACAAAAACGCGATCGCGGATCTTTACGCAATGAAGATCGGAACCCTTCTCGAGGTGACGGGCAACGTCGTGAAAGAAAAGGCGACGACGGCAAGTCTGAAACAGGGAGCTTACGATCTGACGGAAGCTTACGCGGGAGACTATCTGCTTTCGAGATATTTCCGCAGCGAAAACGCAGGCGTCCGGACCGTTCTGGAAAGTGCGAAAGTCAAAGAGATCGCCGGCGTGGAACTCGGCATCGCGGCATACGATAACGTGGAAGTGAAGAGCGTTCTCGGCAAAAAGAAGGTCGACTATCTGCTCAGACTTTTCGGCGACGTTTCGATCGCCGACCTCACGGGCATCAAGTCCGAAAAGGCGCTCGTAAAAGATACGGCTGCGTTAAAGGGCGAAATTCTCCTTGATTCCGTTGCCGATCTCAAAGCGGATAAGAACAACGCGAAGAAAGTCACGTATAACGTCGTGAAAGAGATCGCGTCGGATCATACCGTTTACTACTACTTCAATGACTGGACGGGTAAAAAATTCAGCGCGGACGGCATGAACGTACTTCTCGACAACGTGAAGATCGCGGAATTTACGGGCGTTATGCTCGGTCAGATCGACGCTTATGAAGATCTTTCCGTCAAAGATTTCGCAGGAAACGGCAAAGTCGATTACGTGCTTCAGATCGCGGATGCGGTGAAAGTCGGTAACTTCGTAAAAGACTACGTGTATGACGAGACTTCGGATAAATGGTCGAAAAACGGCACGGAAGCGAAGTCTTACGTGAACACGGTGATGAACGTGACCGGGAAACAGGTCGCGATCGGCGTTTACGCGCTCCTGAATCCGCAGAAAGTTGTTGATAAATACGGCGACAGAAAGCTCGGAAGAGTATTCGCAAAACCGTATAACGAAATTCTTTCCTCGAAACTCAATTCCGAAGTGACCGGCGATTCGGTAAACGGATACACGGTAACGGGCAACTTCAAAAAGGCTGCGGAAGTTCTGATGAACACGACGGTAAGCACCGCTTACGACGCCGTGAAGGGCGGAGCGTCCGGCATCAAGAGCTACATCAGCGATAACTACATGACTTTGAAAGTCGGCGATTATACGTACGACGTCATGAGAAAGTACCTGTCTTCGAAACTCGGGCTGAATCTCACGGGCTATGCTTACGAAGCGGTCGACGCGGAAGGAAATTATAACGCGACGGCAAACTTCAAAGCGATTCTCGACGAAAGCCTTAACATTACGGTGAGAGAAGCATATGACGCCGTGAAGGGCGGCACGAGCACCGTCAAGTCCTTCGTGAAAGCGCATTACTTCGATCTTACCGTCGGTGATTATACTTACGATATCTTCAGAAAGTACGTCGCATCCAAGGTAAGACTGACGGCGGAAGGTTACGCTTACGAAGGTTACAACGTGACCGGTAAGTTACAGAAAGCGGCGAAAGCGACCTTTGCGATCAAAGCCGGTGATGTTTACGACCTTCTCAGAAACAGAAAAGTTTATGATTTCGTCATCGCTCATTACGGCGAGCTGACTCTCGGCGATTTCGGCGGCGCGATCTTCGATAAACTTCTCGCTTCGAAACTGAAGGTTACGATCTCCTATGCGGAAGACTATACGCCTTCGGCAACAGACGGCAACTTCAAAGAAGTGATCAACATCGGGTTTGCGATCAACGCCGGCGAATTTGCGCAGGCGATGAAAGACAAGACCTATAAGTCCTTCCTTCTCGGCGAAAACGGCGTGTTCTCGGCAGTTCCGTTCGGTAACGTTGCGGGATACCTCACGAAAAAGACCTTCGAAAAGAAGGGTACGAATTTCGATCGCGGCGAAGACGGCTCGTGGGTGATCACGGGCGCGTATGCGAAACCGCTCGACATTGCGTTTAACGACATTACGCTCCGCGCGCTTGTCAGATCCCGTACCGATCTTAAGAACGGAATCGTTCTTCCGTATTTCGGTGAGATCCGTCTCGGAGAAATGCTCGGCGGATATGCGGACGATGACGGCAACTGGCATAAATCCAACGGCGACCTTGTCGCGACGGAAGGCGGAAAAGCCGCGATCATGAACAATGCTTACGGTCTGAAAGTTTCCGAAGTCCTTGCCGACGATTTCAGCGGAGATGAGATTTTCGAGGGGCTTTACCTCGGCGAAGTAATCGGTTATAATGCCGAAGCGCACGAAGGTTATTGCGCTCCCGGATGCAAGCTGAACGAAAGCGATCCTTCGCACAGCCACAAGTTCTACTGGGTCGGCACCGACGGTAAATTTGTCGGAACGCTCCTTGCGAACCTGGCGGATAAACCGCTTACCGACGTGATGAACGGATCTCTCGATCTTGACGAGATCATCGGAGAAGCGATCCTCGGCGACGTGATCGATATTACCGATGCGAGCCCGATCGCCCTTCGTTCTCTGAAAGATACGAAGATCAAAGAGCTCGAAACGAGATTCAACAATCTGAAACTCGGCGAAGTGCTCGATATCAGCACGAGCGGCGAAAACGAAAGCCCGAAGATCCTTCAGCTCCTTGCAGACACGAAGATCACGGAACTCGGTTCCGCGATGAACGAGCTTTACCTCGGTTCCGTCATGGGTTACGAGAAAGGCGAAGACGGCAAGTGGTATGACGACAAGGGTGCCGTTGCCACGAACATGATGGCTGTCCTTGCCGATTATAAGGTGAAAGATCTCAACGGCGATTTCTCTTCGACCTTGCTTGAAAAGATCAAATCGACGCTCACTGTGACCGACGTGTTCGGTGAGGTGAAAGAAAACAGCCCGCTGTCTCTGCTCGATCCGGATATGAGGATCGGAGACCTTCCGACCGAATTCGGCAACGCGATGAAGAAGTCCTCGTTTGACGATCTCATCCGCGTAGGCGTTCTTACGGAAAATATGTTCGACGAAACCACGCCGCTCGGTCTGTTGAAGTCGAACACGAAAACGGACGCTTATTATGACGACGGTCTGAAAGCCGTGACCCTTTCCAACATTCAGGAGAAGCTTTCCGAAGTGATCAATAACGCGACCGTGGAACAGCTGATGAAAGCGGGAATCGTTCCGGACAGCTATGCCGATAAACTCACCGTCACAATGGTTGCAGGCAAGAAACTTGCCTCGGCGAGAGCAGGTAAGTTTGGAGATGCAGTCAAAGCGAAAGCGGAGAAGGCTGCCGGCGAAGAAGATTTCTGGAAGAGCCTTACGCTCGACGAACTCTTCAACGTTCTGCTGACCAACGATATCGTGTAACAAAACGCTTTGTTCTCCCTGCGGTTTTCCGCGGGGAGAATGTTTTTCTCCGAATTCCGGGAAACGCCCCGGGAATACCGGATGCCGTAAGGACGGGTGTTTTCCGGGAAATTTCCGCACGAAAATTTCTGCACGATTCGGCGACCGAAAAACGCTTGACAAAAAAAAGAAAAAGGAATATAATTATATAATGTGAGATTTCTCATATCGTGAGGTTTCTCACGAATGTCGCCGGAGAAACTGCTGAAAAAGCAGATTCTTTCGCGATATACCTTGCTTGCGGCAAAGACCGTAAGCCGAATAAGTCCGGGAGGTAAAAACACATGAACAAGTACGAAATGCTGTACATTTTGGATACTGCCTGTTCCGACGAAGAGAAGGATGCGTTGATCGCAAAATTCGAAAACGTCGTGAAGAGCAACGGCGGTGTTGTCGAAAAGTCGGAAAAGTGGGGCGTTAAGAAGCTCGCTTATCCTATCGACTACAAAGCGGAAGGTTATTACGTGCTCATGACGTTCGAATGCGATCCTTCTCTCGTTCAGGAACTGAAGAGAGTTGTCGGCATTACCGAACACGTCATGAGAAGACTGATCACCAAATGCTAATCGGAGATTGCCATGAATAGAGTATTCTTGATCGGAAATTTAACGAGAGATCCCGAAGTGTCGGAAACGCCGAGCGGCGTTCCTTATTGTCGTTTCTCGATCGCGGTCAACAGACCGTATTCGGGTCCCGACGGGGAACGTGCGACAGACTTTTTCAATATCACCGTATGGAGAGCGCAAGCGGAAAACTGCGGAAGATATCTGGCAAAAGGTCGCAAAGTCGCCGTTGTCGGCAGTCTTCAGAACCGTACTTATGAAGATAAGGACGGCGTGAAGAGAACCGTTACCGATATCGTCGCATCCGACGTCGAATTTTTGACATCGCGCAATCAAAACGAAGGTTCGTCCGACTTCGATCAGCCCGCGCCTGCGGCTCCGCGCGTAAACCGTGCGCCTGCCAAGCCTACGCTCGAACAAGTGGACGACGATCAATTACCGTTCTAAGTTCTGAAATCTAAAAAGGAGTATTTAAAAATGGAAGAAAAGACGACTACGGCTACGCCGGCAGCTGCTCCTGCGGCTCCCGTGGCTAAAAAGCCGATGAGAAAAGCCCCGAGAAGAAAAGTTTGTGCTTTCTGTCTCGAAAAGGCAACCGCCGTCGACTATAAAGATGTTGCAAAACTTAAGAAATTCGTCACCGAGAAAGGTAAAATGCTTCCTCGCCGTATGACGGGTGTCTGCGCTAAGCATCAGAGACTTCTTTCCGGAGCCATCAAAAGAGCGAGAATCGCTGCTTTGCTGCCCTTCAAAGGAGAATAAGAAACAGGGGACAAATTGCCCCCCGAAAATCAGGCGATCGCATTTTGCGGTCGCCTTTTCATTTCTTTTGGTAAGGCATACAGTTTACGGAGAATCCGTAAAAGCGGTATTTTTTTCCGCGGCTCTTGACAGATCGCCGCGAATATGGTAAAATGTTCATATGTGCGGCAAAGCAGGATTCTGCGGCGCACCGATGCCGGGCAAAATATTTTTTTATTGTTGTCCGGTATGCCGGGCAAATGACTTGTAATATTTTTGCCCGGCGGAAAAAAGGAGGAATTTATGCTGATCAGAATGACAGACGAGGTGTTCGGCAAGATCGAATACGAGGAGAGTTTAACAGGGCGGAAAACGTTGATCATCGACGGCGTTCCGCTTACGCAGGCGGATAAAAAGACCTTCCGCAAGCCGGACGGAACAACGTTTATCCTGAAGGGCAGCTACATGAGCGGGGTTACGCTGGCGTCCGGAGGAAGGGAAGTCTGCGTTTCGATGAAAACGAAATGGTATGAATATATTCTTGCCTTTTTGCCTTTCGTGATCGTTTGCGTGTGGGGAAACAATACCACGCTTGTGAAGTTTATCCCCATGGTCGGAGGGTTGATCGGCGGCGTTGTTTCGGCGCTGGTTTCGGTGTATGCTTTGCTTGCGATGAAGAAGTCGAACAAAGCGGCGGGAAAAATTCTGATCGGGCTTGTTTTTGCGGCAATGAATCTCGGCGCGTGTATTCTGATCGGTTACGGTATGGTGGCGATCGGTAATTCGATACAAAAATAAAACGGGGCGGATAAATGGAACATTACATCATCGTGAAGTTTAAAGATAAGGTGGACTGGCGTTCCTTAACGGGAGAGTTTGAGGAGCTGTTCTCCCGTGCCGAAGAGATCGACGGCGTATATCGCGTACAGGAATTTCAGTCTGTAAGTCTGTTATCGACCCGTTTTCATTACATGATAAAACTTTCCTGCAGCGAAAGAGGACTGGAAAATTTTCTTGCGTCTTCCGTTCATCGGGAATGGAAGGAGCGTTACGGCGATCTTTTCGAACAAAAGGCGATTTTCGATTGCGGATCTCCCGCAACGGAATCGCAGGCTTAGCATTCGTTATCGCTAAAAAAACCGATCCTTCGGCAGCGTGGAAACGCACTTTGCCGAAGGATCGGTTTTTTAAATACGAAGTTCGTCCGGAGAGGAGAAAATAAAATCGGGTTCGCAGGATCGCAGTTCTTCTTCGCTGCCGTAACCGTATAACACGGCGGCAGAGCGGATACCGTTCGCTTTTGCGCCCGTAACGTCAAATTTGCGGTCGCCGGTCATCAATACGCGGCAGCGTGTTTTTTCGGGCACGGAGAGCGTTTTTAAGGCGTAAGCGATCACGTCGGCTTTATTCGTTCGCGTTTCGTCCATCGTGGCGCCGCAAACGGCGTCGAAATAACCGGATAAGCCGAAATGTTCCAGGATCCGGACGGAGAATTGCTCGGGTTTGGACGTCGCGACGGCGATCGTTTTTCCCTGCGCCTTCAGAAAACGAAGGGTTTCTTCGATCCCTTCATACGGTTTGTTTTCGAAAATGCCGCGTTTTGCATAATATTCGCGATAATATTCCACGGCGCGCTTTTGTTCGCTTTCCGAAAAACCGAACAAATCGCGGAAGGATTCCGTAAGCGGGGGACCGATAAAGGCATAAAGTTCCGTTTTGTCCTTCACGGGAATGCCGCATTTATTCAGAGCATATGCGACGGACGCGGTAATGCCTTCTCCCGGATCGGTGAGCGTGCCGTCCAGGTCGAAGAGAAAGAAATCAAATAAATCGGAAGCGTATTTCATAACAGACAGAATTTCCGGAATAAAGTTATTCCTGCAGATCGCGCAAAACGGAATTCCGGTATTCCCTTGTCGTCATGCCGGTCACGTTGCGGAAAACTTTGCAGAAGTGGGGTGCGGAACTGAATCCGAGTTCCTTTGCGATTTCTTCCGCCGATTTTCCGCGGGAGAAAAGTTCTTTCGATTTTTCTATTTTCATGCAGGAAAAATAATGCAACGGGCTTTGTCCCGTTTCTTTCACGCAGACTTTTTTGATGTATGATTTCGAAAAAAACAAGGCGTCGGCAATCTCGTCGAGCGTGAGCTTTTTGTCGATGTTTTCCTGCATATAGGATAATACCGCCTCTGCGGTTTTCCTGCTCTGGCTCGTTTTCTTTTTTGTGTCGGAAAGTTCGTTAAACGGCTTATAGAGTGGTTTTAAACAATCGAGAAGAAACAGTTCGATACATTCGGCGGCAAATTGGTAAGCATGTGCGGAAGGTTCGCTTACGGGTCTGCAGGAGAGGGTCTGTTCGGGGAAAATGTTCTTTTCGAACAAGCCTTCGGCGCAACCGAGCATTTTGCCGAGAAGTCCGGCGCGGAACTCGTCCACGGGAAAAGATCTTCCGTCGAAATAGCGGTTCATGCCCTTTTGCGTGGTAAAGAGAATTGCCGCCATGCCCGTGTTTTGCGCGACCGAAATGCGGTATTCCCGATCGGGCGCGAGAAAAACGGCTTTCCGCGGGGTAAGGGGTACTTCCGCGTCGTCCGTGGTAACGACGACCTTGCCGCGATCAGTATATAGCAGAAGGGTGCTTTCCCGGGAACCGTGCAATTCGTCCGCATGGTCAAAAGCGAAATAGGAAATTCCGTCGATGCCCGTTACGGACAGTATTTTTTCATGTGCGGGGTTTCCCGCCGGTTGAAACTGATTCATGACTGTATTATATCGCAAAAAAATAAAAAACGCAAATCGGGAAAGAGGTTTCGCAAAAAAACTTTGATAGAGTTGACAAAATTTTCCCGAAATATTATACTATTAGTATGGTAAGAAATTTATATGACAATTTAACGGGAGGAGAAACCCTTTTCCCGACGACGGTTTCCTACACGCACGAGGGAGAATCTCTTTGTTTTTCTTTCGATTGCCGCAATTCGAAAAAGTTTTCCGCCTATCTCTCGGATAACGACCCTTTGTATAAGGGAGACGTGGCGGAAGTGTTCATATGCACGGGTGACGATACGTCCCGTTACTTCGAGATCGAGGTCGCGCCGAACGGCGCGGTATTTTTCGCTTCCGTTTATAACGACGGCAAGAGCACGTCGCTTGAATTTCACGAAAGGGCTTTTACGGCGGAAGTGTCTCAGACCGATCGCGGCTATCGGGTAAAACTGCTGATCCCGGACGCCCTTCTCGGTGTTATCGATGTGCAGAAAATCCGCTTCAACGTTTTCCGCATCGAGACGGAAGGGGGAACGCCGGAGAAAAATCTGCTTGCCATGAACCCGACTCTTTGCGGGTCGTTTCACAAACCGGAATTCTTTATCCCGTGGGATGAGGACTGATTTCTAAGCCGACGGGCAATCGGGGGTAAACGCGACCGCCTGAGGTCAGGCTTTTACGGGGTTTTCGTCTCGTCCGGCGGCGCGACCATGAATATAAATTCGACAAACCATGCGATGATCCGACGAAATTTCGCCGTTATCGCATGGTTTTTTATGTTAAAATAAGCGGGCAAAACAAAATGCGCAGAAAAAAGAAAAATCGGGCAGAGTGTATCGTTACATTGTTTCCGTTATTTTTGCCCGGCACAGAGGCGAAGGAGAATTATGGCAAAATGTATCGTGATCACATCGGGGAAAGGGGGCGTCGGGAAAACAACCGTTACGGCGAACCTCGGGTTTCGCCTTGCCTCGCTCGGAAAGCGCGTCTGTATTACGGACGCCGATTTCGGTCTGAATAATCTTGACGTGGTAACGGGCGTGGAAAACCTTGTCGTATACGACATCGTAGATTGTATCGAGGGAAAATGCAGGGCAAAACAGGCGTTGATCCAGAGCCCCGTGAATAAAAATCTGTACATATTGCCGTCCGTTCATTCCTTTTCCAAAGGGGAAGTTTCGTCGGAAAATCTGAAAGAGCTGATCGACGGGCTTTCGCCTTCGTTCGATTATATTCTGATCGACTGTCCGGCAGGAATAGACGTCGGTTTCCGCCGCGCCGTTTCCGTTTGCTCCGAAGCTCTTGTCGTCACGTCTTCTCAGCTTTCCAGTCTGCGCGACGCGGATAAGGTGCTTGGCATTCTTCGCAGTTTCCGTCTCGATTACGTGGGGCTGATCGTCAACCGTGTCCGGGGAGACCTCGTGACGGACGGACTTGTGCTTTCTCCCGAAGAGATCGCGGGGGTGCTGAAAACCGACATCTTAGGGATCATTCCCGATGACGACGCCGTGTTTTTAAACAATGCCGGACTTCTGCCTTCCGACAGTCCTGCCGCCAGGGCGGTAAAGATCCTGGCGAGCAATCTCGTAAACGGGAAAAACAGACTTTATAACTATAAAGCCGATTACACAGGCTTTTTCGGAAGTATCCGCAGAAGTTTAAAACGCAATCTATAGGCTTAGCATTCGTCATCACTAATTACCTTAAAGGCTTCTTTTCCGCCCTTTTCCCCGATTTCTCTATTGATGTACGATCAAGTACTATCGATTTCGAAATCGGGAAAAATCATCGG
>CABUWK010000046.1 GCA_902495325.1 uncultured Acidiphilium sp. | reverse complement strand
GCGCTCGCCTTTACCAAAAATCATCGAAAATATCGGCGTTTTGGTTGCGGGCAAGTCTGACGGCGGATTTTTAGGCTAAGACAAGGCACGCGAACGGGTTAATACTTGACGTATAAGCCGTGAGCGTAACGTAGTATTAGTCAAAAATACGCCGTCATACCATGGTTCGTATTATTCTTGCCCGGCATGGCAGTCGTTATTCGAACTCTTCCTCGCCGTAACCGTATTCCTTCAGAAGATTCGGCTTGTCCCGCCAACCCTCTTTTACTTTTACGTAAACGGTAAGAAAAACTTTTCCGCCGAGGAATTTTTCCATGTCCTGACGGGCGAATGCATTGACCTCTTTCAATGCCCTGCCCTGTTTTCCGATCAGAATCGCTTTGTGATTCTCCCGTTCGCATACGATATCGAGGTCTATTTCGTATACGCCGTTTTTCGCGCGTTCGAACCGGTTGATCGTCACCGCGACGCCGTGAGGAATCTCCTTATCGTATTTGAGAAGGATCTTTTCCCGCATGATCTCCGCGATCATAAACTTTTCCGACTTATCCGAAACGGCATTCGGATCGAAAACGTAATCGCTTTCGGTCAGATGAGACAAAAGAACTTTCAGCAGCTCGTCTATATTTTTTCCTTTCCTCGCCGAAACGGGAACGATATCCGAAACCCCTTCGAGCCCGCTTAATTTCATCAGCTCCTCCGGAAGTTTTTCCTTCGGCATGATATCGATCTTCGTAAAAGCGATCACGAGGGGCACGCCCCCTTTTGCAAATTTTTTCGCAAGCAGAAGGTCGTCTTCCCGCACGCCTTCGTGCCCGTCGAGCACGAAAAGGATCACATCCGTTTCTTCCGCCGTACGCACGGCGGCTTTCTGCATGCGCGCATTCAGCTCGCCGGACGATTTGTATACCCCGGGGGTATCTTCGAAAACGATCTGATAATCGTCCGTCGTGAGAACGCCGAAAATGCGGTCTCTCGTCGTCTGCGGCTTAGGGGAAACGATTGCGATCTTTTCCCCGACGAGAACGTTTACGAGAGTGGACTTACCCGCATTGGCTCTTCCGACCACGGCTACGGTTCCGCATTTCATAACGCATCCCTCCCGACGCCGATCTCCGTCATGATCTCTTCGGCAAGCGCAGTCATTTCCTTTTCGTCGGCTTCGCTTATATGATCGTAACCGAAACAATGCAGAAACCCGTGCAGGGCGAGATAAGTAAGCTCGCGCGTTAAGGAATGACCGTATTCGGCAGCCTGCTCTTCGGCGCGCTGCACGCAGATGCACACCGAACCGATCAGAACGCTGTCCGTTTCCTCGTCCACGTCGCACGGGAAATCCTTGCGGTCGATCGCGCGGTAACGCACGTTATCGAGATAAGGGAAAGACAATACGTCCGTCACGCGGTCAACGCCGCGGTATTCCCTGTTTAAATTCCGGATCTCCTCGGGCGAAACGAACGAAAGTTCGATCGCGAGATCGTCTGTCTGCTTTAATTTCCGATAAACCGCGTCGGCTACCTTTTCGCAGTCGATCGGACAGTTTTCGGTCAGAACGTGTAATTTCTTTTCCATGATTTCTCCTGCGTTTTGCGACACGCCCGGAACAAAACACTTATCCGTGCCGTGCAAAACGGTTTGTTAAACGACTTATAGGCTTATAGAAACGGTTGATCAGTGTTTTCCGCCGATGCGCAGTTTCGGATATTCCACCCTGTCGTGATATACGCCGGCAAGGGCGTTCGTGATGGTACGGCGGATGATATCGATGTCTTTCATCGTGAGTTCGCACTCCGAAAACTGATCGAAATCCATACGCTCTTCGATGATCTCGCGTACGGCGGCGTCCACCTTGGCGTGGGAACGATCGGGCAAAGTTCTCACCTTTGCTTCGCAACCGTCGGCAATCATGATAATTGCCGCAAGCTTTGTCTGCGGTTTCGGACCCGGATAAGAGAAATTCGCAATGTCGAGATCGCCCTCGGTGAATTTCTGCGCTTTCGCGTAAAAGAAACGAATGGGCAACGTTCCGTGGTGCTGAAGAGCGACGTCCGCAAGGATCTGCGGCAGATGGTATTTACGGATCAGATCGTAACCGTCTTTTGCATGGGCGCGGATGATATCGGTGGAAAGCTCGGGCGAAAGCTCGTTGTGCGGGTTATACCCTTGCTGATTTTCGGTAAAGAACTCGGGATTTTTCAATTTTCCGATGTCGTGGTAATAAGCGCAGGCTCTCGCAAGCAAAGCATTTTCGCCGATGGCGTTCGCGCAGGATTCCGCCAGAGTGGAAACGACGAGTGAATGGTTGAACGTTCCCGGCGCCTGCTGGATCAGCATTTTGATCAGCGTGGACTTATGATCGGTGATTTCCGAAAGCCGATAATCGGTGAGCACGTTGAAAATTCTCTCGAAAAAGGGAAGAAACGCCATCATGCCGACAACGGACGAGAGCCCGGAAGTAAACCCGTACAGAATAAAGCGGAAGGGATTTTCGAGAAAAGCGTCGAACTCGAGGCAGATACAACACACGCACACGGGAACGGCGATCACGAACCCCATCAGAAACACGGTGAGACGGGAACGGATCCCCGCGACGAGATAGACGGAAAGAAGGCTCGTCGTATAGCCGATGATCAGCGACGAGTAGATCACATAGCCTTCGAAAGGATTGGAATTTCCGAAGGCGTCGAACACGAACATCAGAAGACACACGACGGTATTGAGAAAGATCGCCGATTTTCTGCTGATAAGCAAAAGGCTTAAAAGGGCGCACAGCGCAAACGGGCGCGCGTAAACGTTATCGAACTTGCCGATCATGTACATTATGATAATGGAAAGCTCAAGAATGACGAACACGAGGTTCACGTTTTTCGTGCGGAGGATGAAATCCCGCCCTTCGTAATAATAATACAAAAACAGGCAGACGGATATCAGATTGATCGCAATGGCGGAATACAGAAGTTGCCTGAGCGAACTTGCCTCTTTCATCCATTCGAATGCCGACTGAAACACGAAGTTAAAGCTCGACAACAGTGCCAGAAAGAAAAGCACTAACAGAATGAAGGTATGCAGGACGAAAAACAGTATGACCCGCCCGTAATCCTTCGCCTCCCACGGGAGGACTTTTTTCGATTGATAAAACATAGTTTTCCTTTTTCTATTGGTTTCGCATCTTCCGGGCAGCGGAAGATCCACGGCTGATTCCGGGCAGTTGCATGCTGCCGCATCGCCTGCGGCTCGACGGTCAATGCTTGTCCGGATGTTCGGACTTATCGTACGCCCTGATGATCTCCATCACCAGAGCATGCCGCACGACGTCTTTCGAAGTTAAAAACACGCTTTCGATCCCTTCGATGTTTTTCAGAATGTCCGTCGCATGGCGAAGCCCGCTTTTTTTGCCGTCGGGCAGATCGATCTGCGTGAGATCTCCCGTAACGACGACGCGGCTTCCCTCTCCCATACGGGTGAGGAACATCTTCATTTGCTCTTTCGTGGTGTTCTGCGCCTCGTCCAGAATAATGAACGCATCGGAAAGGGTTCTGCCGCGCATATAAGCGAGCGGCGCGATCTCGATCGCACCCCGTTCGATCAGTTTGGAATAATTGTCCATACCGAACATTTCCTGCAATGCGTCGTACAACGGACGGAGATAAGGATCGACTTTCGTCTGAAGATCCCCGGGAAGAAAACCGAGCTTTTCGCCCGCTTCCACGGCGGGTCTCGTGAGAATGATCTTTTCCACTTCCTTGTTTTTGAAAGCGGATACCGCCATGGCGACGGCAAGATAAGTTTTCCCCGTACCTGCCGGTCCCACGCCGAAAGTTATCGTGTTCTTTCTGATCGCGTCCACATACTTTTTCTGTCCGACCGTCTTGCATTTGATCTGCTTCCCGCGGGAAGTGATGGCGATCACGCCGCTCATCACCTTTTCGATCCCTTCGGCGTTGCCTTCTTTGGCAAGCTCGATGCAATAAATGATCCGTGATTTGTCAAGTTGTTCGTTCGCTTTCACGATCGCAAGCAATTTTTCGAGAACCGTTTCCGCAAGCGCGGTCTGCGCCTCGTCGCCCGAAAGACGGATCTTCGTGCCTTCCACGTAAGCGGAAACTCCCGTTTCCCGTACAATGATGTTTAAGTTTTCGTCAAACACGCCGAGAAGTCTCGATAAATTTCCGAGGTTGTCCGTTTCGACGAATACGTTTTTCTCTGCCAAAATATCCTCCGTTATTTCCCGCCGCCTTTTGCGGGGGTATCTCTTCCCGTTTTCCCGTAGACTACGTGACCCGGACGCGATACACCACGGTCACGACGCAGATCAGTTTTCCGTTTTCGCGTCCGATCTCCGCCGAAGAAGAGATCACGTCTTCATCCTCTTTCTCCGCAAGCGCGCGGGCAACCGCCCTTTCCTTCGTTTTTTCGCTCTCGTCGGAAACTTCCGTTTTTACCTGTCTCTCGGCGGCGATCTCGATCTCCGCCACGGCTTTCGTTGTCCGCTCTTCCCCTTTCAGATCGTAAACACCCGAAACGAGAAGATCCCCTTCCGTCACCTTCTGTCCGGAAGAAACCGCGGCTTTTCCGCTGATCACATGTATTTTCAGAACCGTTCCGCCGACGGGAGAAAGAATTTCCGTTTTTTCAAGGCGAAACCGCTCTATCGGCGTTTTTTCGCAAAATGCCTCGATAATCAACTTATGTCCGGACTTTTTTACGGAAACAAACGTAAGATCGGAAGAGGAAGAAAGAATCTTTTTTTCAAGCTCCGTAAAATCGTTTCCCGGAAAACGCAGGATCCCCTCAACAACTTCGTAGGGTTTTAACAGCGCGCGGATCTCTTTTTCTTTGCGCGCGGCATCCCCCGGACAGGAGATATCCGTCACGATGCCGTCCGACAAAACGACCGCCGCACAGAAAGCGACCGCACCGAGGGCGATCCCGATATTTTTCAGGATAAACCTGAGCGGAGCGACACGCCCGGAAAACCGCAATACGTTTATATTATAGCACATATTGTTGCAAAAAGCAAAAATTTTTTTGTTATCTTTCCAATCTGCGGTAAATTTAACGAAATTTTCCCCGATCCGGACGTTTTTCACTTCGATCTTTCTTCCCCGAAATCCTTCGAGAAGCCCTTCCGGACGATCGGTTTTCACGCGGTATTCCGCAAACAACAAACCTTTTTTCATTCCTCTCCCCGGCAAAAATATTCTGATACGAACGACGCGCGGAAACGCCCGGCATTCTGCCCGCCCCGGTTTTACCCTTTTTCGACCGAGGATATTTCCCCGCCGAGCGCGATTTCCTTTTCGCCGTATTTCTTCACGGTCAGATTTTTCCCTTTCACTTTCAGCTTTCCTTTCCCGAGTTTCAAAACCACCTCTTCGGGAGAAAAGCTTTCGATCCCGCAAACGCCCTCGAACCATCCGCCACAGTTTCCGAAAACGGAAAAACGATAAGAATAGGGACGGATCTCACGATCGATCCCGAGTCGTTCGAGCATATAATCGGATAACGCCATAGGTAACTCTCCTTTAAGGACCCTTCCCTTCTTTACCTATTATATGAATCCCCGCGCCCGCGCATGACCGAAGGTGAAACCTGCCCGCACCCGACCAATTTGCCGATTTATGCCGCAAGGCGGCGAAACGCTTGACTTAAAGCTTTCCCGGTGCTATAATGCTACCCGTGAACGTTCACCGGGGGTGCCGTAATTCGGCTGAGATGATACCCTTTGAACCCGACAAGGTAATGCTTGAAGGGGAGTTGGAATTTATCGATACCTCGGGCTGTTTACGCGTTTTTTCGCTTTTTTCGGGCGGAATATCGCGGCGGCTCTTTTTTGTCGGCAAATACTGCTTCGGTGACAGAGGTTTTTATGTCCACAATGTTACTTTCTTTCCTCTCCTTCTGGGACAATGCAGTCTCCGAAGATTCTCAGGATCTCGTTGCAAAGATCATAACGATCGCCATTGCCGTTATCCTGGTCGCGCTCGTCGTTTTACTTATCGTTATGAACCGGAAAGGGCAATTCTTCACGACGGCAAATATTGCTTCGGCAGGCATTTGTCTCGCGGCTTCGTTTACCCTTTCGTTCATCAAATTCTCCTTCCCGAACGGCGGATCGATCACGGCGGCAAGCATGGTTCCCGTTATGCTGTACGCCTACTTCTTCGGCCCCGCAAGCGGGCTTGCCGTCGGTGTGGTTTACGGACTGTTGCAATTTATTCAGGCACCCTATCTTCTGACCCCCGCTTCTTTCCTTCTGGATTATCCTTTTGCGTTCTGCTCAATCTTCTGGATGGGTTTTGCCGGTAAATGGACCAAAATGGGCGAATGGCAGCGCATTACGATCGGTTGCATACTCGTATACGTAACTAGATTCGTTATGCACTTATTATCCGGTTTTATTTATTTCAATCACGGGATCGTCGTATCGCAGCTCCCGCACGCAAACGCTTTCGTTTACTCCCTTGTTTATCAGATGACTTACATCCCGCTCGATATGGTCATCGCGGTCGCCGCATTGATCGCATTGAGCAAAACAAAGGCGCTCGAATCCATCGCGAAGATCGTCCGGAAGTAAGCGTTCTTTTCCGTTTCGACGAAAAACGCCCGTTTTACCGATAAAAATATAAAATTTTTACCACCGTTTTCTTTATAATAAAAAGAAAACGGTGGTTTTTTATGAAGAAAAAAGGTCTCGGTTATAAAAGCGTCGCCAGATATGCTTTCGTGTTGTTGTCGTTCGTTCTGTTTTCCTCGCTCGATCGGTCGTTCACGCCCTTTTCCCTCGCCCTTCTCGTAGGCAATTTATACGTGGGGCTGAACCCGATCGTTCTGCTTACGCTGTATATCGCTTCTTTTACGGTCTCCTTTTCCGTAAGAACCCTCCTGTGCGAAAGCATGGGCGGCATTTTTTTCACCGCCGTGTTCTGCATCATGAAACGAGGCGGCAAACATCCGTCCGCAAGCCTGTCGATTTTCTCGATAATCGCCTTATTGCCCTACATATTAATGGAAACCTGTTACGATTACACCTTGCGCGTCGTTCTCGCCGCGGCAATCGTTCTCCTCTCCTTCGTAATGATCCCCGCGGTAAAGGTGTGGCTCGTGAAAGGGCTGAAATACAAACTCTCCGTCGACGAGATCGTTTCCGCGGCGCTCGCGTATGCCCTTTTCGGATACGGATCGATCATGCTCGCGGGCGAGCTTCCGTGGAAGTGCGTTTCGGTATTTCTGATCCTTTCCGCAAGCTCGCTCGGGTTGAACGGTTTCGTTGCCGTCGTCGGGTTCGTTTCGGCGATCCCTCTCGCCGCGGCGGAGTTTTCTTTCGTCCCGATCGCGATCTATTGCGCTTTTGCGGTGATCGCGATTACCTTCACCGGGTTTTCCCGTCTGCTCTCGGCAACGCTCGTTGCCACGGCGGAAGCCGCCCTTTTTCTGCTGACTTCCGTTTATAACGGTCAGCCGATCGTATCCATGGTGTATATTCTCGTGCCGATCGTCAGCTACCTCTTTCTCCCCGGTTCTCTTTTTAAAAGCGCGAAAGAGGCCTTAAAACTGTACCGAACCAACAATCTCGGCAGATATTCCGTCAACCGGAACCGTTCTTCCCTGGCGGGCAAACTTTACGAGATCTCCGCCGTATTCGACGAAATGACAAATTCTCTCGGAAAACTGGGAGAAAGCACGACGAGCGAAAACAGCCTGATCGAACGCATGACGGACGGACTTCTGCTGTCCGTCTGCGGAAACTGCCCCTGTCTGAATAAATGCCGCAACCGATCGTTTCCCGAGCGCGACGATCTGAAAAAAGTTCTCACCGTGGGGATCGCCAAACGCAATGTGAATCTCGTGGACTTTCCGAAAGGATTTTCAGATACCTGCCATTATACGGAAAGCCTTGTTTTCGAGTGTAACAAACTGATCCGCGAATACGAGCAGAACGTGGCGCGGGCTTCCGCCATGGAAAGCGGAAAAGAGCTGATCGCTGCGCAGGCGCAGGGACTATCGGAAGTTCTGAAAAACCTTGCCTTCTCTTTCAGCCGCAACCTCGAAGTGCGGGGCGATCTCGAAAACAAGCTTTCGGACAACCTTTATGCCTGCGGGATTTACACGTCGGAAATTCTCGTGTTCGGCGAGGGAAACGACGCCGAGATCAACATCGTGGCAAATCCGGGCTGCACGGACAATCCCCTGTTTCTCCGCGCGATCGAAGAGGTGACGAACTACCCCGTGGCGATCACTTCCCGAAGCAATCTGTCCGAAAAACTTTCCGCGCTTTCCTTAAAGCGCGCGCCCGCTTTCGATGCGGCATTCGGCTTGGCGCAAACCACCAAAGCGGATAAAACAAAAAGCGGAGATACCCACTCCGTCACGAAGATCTCGGAAGGAAAATTCCTCGTTGCCCTGAACGACGGCATGGGCAGCGGCAAAAAAGCGGAAGACATCTCGTCCACCGCCATTTCTCTGATCGAAACTTTTTACAAGGCGGGTTTGTCCTCTCCCGTCGTTCTTTCCACCGTCAACAAAATACTCACGTTCGATCGGGAAGACAATTTTACCGCGCTTGACGTCGGGATCGTCGACCTGTTCACCGGACAGGCGGATTTCATCAAGATCGGTTCCCCGTATTCTTACGTTCTCTCCAAGGATACGGTAAAAGTGATCGAGGGCAGTTCTCTCCCCTTAGGGATCTTAGACGAAATGAAACCTTCCGTCTGCAAGACCGCTTTAAACAGCGGCGACGTGATCGTGTTTTTAAGCGACGGCATTTCCGACGCCTTCGGCTCCTCTTCCGATATTATCGATTTTCTCTCCGCCGAAAAAGCACTGAATCCGAAAGCTCTCGCCGATTCTATTTTAAACCGCGCCCTTTACGAAAACGGCGGTATTGCCAAAGACGACATGACGGCTTTCTGCGTCCGCCTGTTTAAAAGAGCCGTTTAAATTCGGCTTTTATCGACTTATACGGCACCTTTTTTTGATCCGGCGCGCTTCACGATCCCGAAAGATCGTGCCGTCGGTCAAAATATTTCCGATCTTTTTTCGGTAAAACCGTCATAAAACCTTGCAAATCCGAAATTCCGTGGTATAATGGCGGTGCGTCTGGAAAAATTCAAGAGGGTGGTGATGCACGATCGGGAGTTATTATTCTCGCCCAAGAATAAACAGAATATCGAGAAGAAGAATCGTCCCTTTGCCGGTTTCCTTCTTCTGACGATCGACCTTTTCGGATCAACCGCCCGCAAGGCGGCAGAACGTGTTTGACTTTTATTATTTCTTAACTGCGTCCCGCCACTTCGGCACGAACACGGCGATCCTTGCGTTCGTCGTTCTTGTTGCCATGAAGATCACGGAACGCCTTATCAAAACGGGAAACAGAAAGGGAATCGCCGTTACCGGGTTTGCCTTCGCGTTTCTCTTATGCACCGTTCTTTCTTTCGTGAGCAAACGGGAAACCGATCTGCTTACGTTACTGAAAGAAGCCGTCGTGACCGTAGGCGTGGCTCTGTTCTTATCCGACGTAACCTTGATAACGGAAAGAACCGCCCCGCCGGACAAAACGGCAAAGATGAACCACACAAGCGATCCGTCCGGAAAAAGAAATAAACCGAAACTTTCCGAACAGAAACTCGTGAAAGTTCTCCTTCGGTTGTTTTCTTTCGTCTCGTCGTGTTTACGCATACGAAACGGAAACAGGAAGAAGAAAGACCCGTCGTCCGGACGGGACGAAACGCAAATCGCCCGTAAGGACGACCAAAACTGAAAACGCCCCGAAACCGATCTGATTCGGTTTCGGGGTGTTTTTGTTTGTCAGATCTGAGAATCGATCACATGCAATCTCTGCAAATCGTTATCGTAGACCAGGTAGAGATTATCATAATAGGAGATCTCTTCTACGCTGTTATTCTTCGGCATTTCGTTTTTCGAAATGATGCAAACATCTAAATTATGCGACCAGTTAACGGCATAAGTTTCGTCGTAATCGGTAATTAACCTGCACAGATTCTCGATTTCTCCGGAGATTTTCTCCGTGTCCGCTTCCGTATAATTCTGTTTCAGCTCTTCTTTATTGATATCATATACATAATAACTGATTCCGTCTGACATTCCCAGATTTTCGCAACCGAAAATCTGTTTAGCAGAATCCGGCAACGCAATGTCCCAATCGTTTTTCAATCTCTCCCGATAAGGCAACGGCGAAGAACTATTTAATATCCGCAATAAAAAGTTCCCCGAACAGGAAGAACACACCATGCAAAACAACACCACAAACAAAACGAGTGATTTTTTTATTTTCATTATAAATTGATCCTTATTTCAATGTCAAAGGGAACAATCACACCAAGATTGATTGCTTGATTCATAGTTTTAACTGCAATATTTTTAATTCCTTTCCATCCAGTTGAATCAAAATCGTATCTATCCTTAATTGTCAGCACCCCGTACTCCTTCTCATATGAAAAACGGTGAATCGCCAAATACAAATCCAACTCAGCCGTTGTTTTTGTTGAGTCAAAAACACCTACGTCCATCATACCATCATCTACATTTTTCAAAGAATCATAAATAGAAGATGCCTTTACCCTTCTCGCTCCATAAACAGGGATATAAACAAAATTTTCATCATCATTCGCCCTGGCAGTAACAAGAAGTTCTGCCGTCAATTTTAACCCCCCCAATCTGCATATTGCAATCGTATTTGCCACTGCCACTCTACACGCCGCATTTCTTACACGCCCTCTTAATTTATCAATCCATCCACCTTTACGATACGCTCTTGTTTGAACCTGCTCGAATTCACTCATCAACTGTTTATCTTCATAGTAAACAGTAATTAATCCGTCAACCATTTCGGCGAACTCATCAAACTGGGCTAAATACATCTCCCTTTCCAAAGAGTCACGATAATCATACACATATTCTCTTTCTTGGACAACCTCTCCGATATCTCCAATCAAATTAGATAATTGCTGCTCAACATTTGTGCTTTGCTCCTTAAGGTATTCTTCCATTTCATTTACGTTTTGTAATATCTGCTCATAATCCTCTTCCTCAAGCAATTCGTCATGTTCAAACTCCAAGCCAGCTTGAGCCGTTTGCGCACCGCCGAACGTAAAGATTAGCACCAGTAAAACACTCAAAAGTCGCAACAAATTTCTTTTCATAACTTTCTTCCTTTGCTTTAATAACCAGATATCTTCTAATAGACTCATTATATCATACCAATCTTTTTTATGTCAACATTACTTTCAACTTTTTAAATTTTTTAATAAATAAATCATAGAAAACGGTTGCAAAAAAATTTCCCGCGGCGTTTTGCCGCGGGAATCCCCCCTTAGCCACAGGCGATTGTGTTTGAACTCGCCTGGCTATTAAATCTCTTTGCGGAGATATTAAGCTGCTTTATGTTTGCCGAGCGGCAATCGATTCTTTCCGATCCGCTTATACCCTGCCGTCGCAGACGTTCTCAGAAATTTTCGATATTTAAGGTATCCCCTTCGAAATTCATGCCGAATTCCGCATCCACATCGAACTCGTCGGCATTTTCGTATGCGGCAAGTTTACAGACGGACACCTCGTATGCCGTCATTGTCTTCGTCTCCGTTTCCGAGATCCGTTTTGTGTATTCACGACTCTGGATCCTTCCCGAAATGGCGATTTTTTCGCCCACCTCGAGATTTTTGACAAACCTTGCGTTTCTTCCCCATGCAATGCACGGAATATAATCGGACTTGTTGTACGCGCGGTTCACGGCAATCAGAATGTCGGCGATCTCCCGGCTGAAAGGAGTCGTGCGGTATACGGGCGGCTTACAGATATAACCCGACAGAACGATCGTATTCGGATTCTTTGCTTCCGCTCCGTCCACAAGATCGCGGACAAACACGGTGAGCATCAGTTTACTCTTTCCTTCCACCAGTTTATTGTAACTGCGGAACTGACCGACCGCGCTGATTTCCGAACCGACGGTAAGCCGATTGCTTTCGATCAGCCGTTCGGATATCGTTACGGGCAGAACGTCGCCCTGACCGGAAAGCCTTTTCACGAGAACGTCCATCTCGTAAAACCCTTCGCCGTAAACCTCGTGCGAATAGCGCGCCTCGGTCACGATCTGTCCCTTTAAAAACACTTTGTTGTTCTGTTTTTCGTGCGTTTGCATAATTTCCCCTCTCTGTAATTTATATTCGCCTTTCCGGCGTTTTCTTTCGGTTTCTTAGCTCCCCGGAATAAACCCGTTATCCCTTCATTTTTATCGATAATCGACTTATCCGCCGATTTTTACTTGTGTTCCGTCCCTTCGGATCTCATAGTTTTCCCCGTAGATTAATTCTCCGACCGGAACAAATTCGAACCCCTTTTCCTTCAGCGCCGAAAAAATAAGCGGTAAACTTTCCGCCGTATGCAACCCGTTGTTGTGACACAGAATGATCGAACCGGATTTCGTTTTCCCGATCACACGCGACGCGATCTTCTCGGCAGAAAGATTTTTCCAGTCCAGACTGTCCACATCCCACTGCACGACCTGCAGCCCCATTCCGCGTGCGGTTTCTACCAGCCGGTCGTTATACTCTCCGAACGGCGGGCGAAAAAGCGTTACCTTCTTTCCGCCGATCTTTTCGATCAGTGCGGCAGATGTTTCGAGTTCCTCTTCGATCTGCATGACCGTAAGTTTGTTCATGTGGGAATGGGTGGCGGAGTGCGTGCCCATCTCATGTCCGCGGGAAAGGATTTCTTTCACCGTTTCCGGGTATTTTTCCGCCCAGAAACTCACTGCAAAAAAGGTGCACTTCACCCCGTAGAAATCCATGGCGTCGAGAATCGCTTCCGTATGTTCCGTGCCCCAGGCGCAATCGAACGAGATTGCGATTTTGTTATCGCTGCGATCCACACAATATACGGGCAATTGTTTTTTGTTCGTCGCGAACGTATAGACGGATGCGGCGTTCGTTTTTCCCGCCGCCGCATAAAGCACCGCGATCGCCGCAAGCAAAACGGCAAGCACACCGATTCGTTTTTTCCCTGCCACCTGTTTACACTCCGATTATAATATATTTTTTCTCAAAAATCAAGGCTGTTTTTCGGACTAATTGTAGAAAAATGTAGAAGCCGCTTATCTTCCCGATATCGTTTTTCTTTTCGGTCCCATAAGCCGCGCCCGGATCTCTTTTTTTTGAAAAACCGACCCGAAGGCGGAGACGTCTCTGCTTTATCCTATGCCGGGAAAAGCAAAAAAATAATCGCGGAAATAAAAATTCCGCGACCGGTTTCCCCGGTTCTTTCTCCTTTCCGCCGAAAAGCACGGAAAATTTCATAGGCTTGTCATTTGCCATAACTGACTATTTTTACGGCGAAAAATCGATTTGCTCCTCAAAGAGCTTATTTTTTGATGATTTTTCCCGATCTCGAAATCGATAGTACTTTCCGTACGTCAATAGAGAAATCGGGAAAAGGGCGGAAAAACCTTTAAGGTAATTAGCGATAACGAATTCTAAGCCTACCGGGCGATTTTCGTTTGCCTTTTTAAAATAAGTATGTTAAAATAGCTATATTATGGTTAAGAAAAGCTACGGATTCACGGTCACCACCTGTTATATCGGTTATATCATCCAGGCGATCGTCAACAACTTATCCCCTTTACTCTTCGTGCAATTCGCCACGCAGTTTTCCCTTTCGCCGGCAAAACTTTCCCTGATCGTCTTTCTCAATTTCGGGATACAGATCCTTGTGGATTCGCAATCGGCAACGATCGCCCTGAAATTCGGCTATCGCAGAAGCGCGGTTGCAGCACATTTATTTTCCGCCATCGGACTCGTATTCCTCGGCACACTCCCGTTTATCATACATCCCTATGCGGGCATTCTGATCTCCACCTTGTTCACGGCGATCGGCGGAGGGTTTATCGAGGTCGTTTTAAGCCCCCTTGTGGAAGCTCTTCCCTTAGGCAACAAATCGGGGGCGATGTGCATGCTGCACTCCTTTTACTGCTGGGGGCACATTCTCGTCATACTTCTTTCTACCCTGTATTTCAACACGATCGGCATCGCCGCCTGGCGGTTTCTCCCGATGCTGCTTGCGATCCTGCCGGCGATAAACGCCGTTTTCTTTTCGATCTGCCCGATCGAAACGCTCGAAGGAGACGAAGATCCCGCCTCTTACCGTTCCATTTTCCGCATGAAAGGGTTTTTCATCTTTCTGATCCTGATGACTGCGGCAGGCGCGGCGGAACAGGCGATCGCCCAGTGGGCTTCGTACTTTGCCGAAATCGGACTTTCTCTTCCGAGCAAAACGGTCGGCGATATTTTCGGAACTTGTCTGTTTGCGCTCGGCATGGCGGTTTCCCGTACGATGTACGGCATTCTGGGAGACAAGATCGATCTGAAAAAAACGATCGCCGTCTTCTCCGTTTTTCTGCTTGCCGCCTATCTGCTCACCTCGCTTTCTCCCCTGCCGCAGCTCTCTCTGGTCGGGATCGCCTGCGGGGGATTCTTCGTCGGGATTATGTGGCCCGGAATCTATTCGCTTGCAGGCAAAAGATTCACCAAGGGCGGAACCAAGATGTTCGGCATGCTTGCCCTCGCGGGCGACGTCGGTTGCACCCTCGGACCCACGCTCGTGGGATTGATTTCGGACGACATCCGCATCGGGCTGGGCGTTTCTGCGATTTTCCCCGTGCTGATCTTTCTCGGCATTTTGCTTTCGAACAAAAAAGCCGCAGAATAAGGCGATTAACAGACATTTTTCCTTCTTCTTACATAAAAAACGGATCGGGAAAAATCTTTCCCGATCCGGCACAAATACATAGTAAAGGGATCTTTCATGATACTTTTTTTCGACACGGAAACGACGGGATTATTACCCGGACGGATCATTCAGCTGTCCTATCTGTTATGGGACGGAGGAGATGACGTAAAAAGCAAAAATTTCTTTTTCGGCGTGGATTACATCGAACCTTCCGCCACGGCAGTGCACGGATTTACCGTCGAATCTCTCTCCGTTCTGTCCGGCGGAGAGACTTTTTCCTGCCGCGAAGACGAGATTTTCGACGATTTTTCTTCCGCCGATCTGATCGTCGGGCACAACGTAAAGTTCGATATCGGCTTTCTGATTGCCGAATTTCATTATTCGGACAGAATTTTCCGCTATCGCGAAGAATTTGACACGATGAAATTTTTTACGCCGATCATGAAACTCGAACGCTCGAGCCATAAGGGATATAAATACCCGAAACTTTCCGAAATGTGTGAATTTCTCGACGTATACCCTTACGACGTGACGCGGGCAACAGGTCGTTATTTCGGCGAATCCGCTTTAAACGCCCACGACGCCCGTTTCGATACCGCCGCCCTTTACCTTTGTTTTCGGGAAGGAATAAAAAAATTCGAAAATTTAGAAGAAATCGCCTCAAAACACTTGCAAATCACAGACACATTGTAGTATAATATATACTTGTGAGGGGCAAGTGCGAAAGCGTTTTGTTTCTTCATAAAAAAATTCTTTTCCGGTTGTTCCGGTCGGAAAGCGATGGTTATATTTATTGGGGTATCGCCAAGCGGTAAGGCTACGGACTCTGACTCCGTCATTCGGGAGTTCAAATCTCTCTACCCCAGCCATTTTTATCGGATTTTGTGCACTTTTTGCGCGAAATCCGATATTTTTTTGTCTCGCTTTTCTTTTTCCGGCGCATGACTGATTCCCGATTTGGGAGTAAATTCGGGAGTGAATTCGGGAGTAAATCACGGCGTAAACACAAGCGTTCAGCCCCGTTTCCGCAACCTTCCCGATTCCGCAAAACGCTCCGGGGAAATTCCCCTTTCACGCCTGCTTCCGATTCTCCGAAAAATCCCACTTCAGGTAGTCCACCTTCAAAGCTTCTTTCAACTGAAATTCCTTCGAGAAATCCGTATACCCTCTGTCCACCTTCGAAGAATGAAGCGTTCTGTCCTCTTCGTGCCCGTCCCACAGCAAAACCACTTCCCCGTGAACACCCGCTTCTTTGCATCGGGTGATGAACGTGTATCGCAGTTCGTGCAGATGATGGTTCGGGAAGATACGCTTCATTGCCGAATTCAGGCTGCTGAGATTCACGTTCTTCGCTTTCACGAAATCGATATACGGCAACACCCTTTTCATCATCGGCGTGAAAGGGATCAGCCGCTTCACCGTGTTTTTGCCCATTCTCTCTTTGCTCGTTTCGCATGCGAGCCATTCCCCGTCGATCACTTCGATGGTCTTCAGCTCGCTGCGGCGAAGCCCCGTGTACAAAAGCACGAGCAACGCGCTTGCGATATCTTTCCCAAAATTTTCTATACAGGAATTCACGAGCGTTTTTTCTTCGTCGTATGTAAGCGCGGAGCCCTTTTTCGCTTCGTAATTGGGCACAACGACCTTTTTCATCGGCGAAGGCTTCCCGCAATCCTCCGCCACGGCGTCGAAGATACACCGCAGAACGAGCCATAATTTATGCGCGGTGCGAAAAACACCTCTTTCCGCATAGCCGAGCAGAAATTTCTGCAACTCGCCCCGTTCTATCTCATAAGCGTTGCGTTTTCCGAATTCGGGCAGGATATCATGCTCCAGCAAACGGACGTATTCCTTGTAAGTGGAAGGCTTTGTGGTGGCATATTTCACGCTCAGCCATTCGTCAACATACTCGGCAAAAGGTTTCGTTTTCACGGGGAAAGCGGTCGTTTCCCTCGCCGCTTCCCGGACGTTGAAAGATATCGGTTCCCGTTCTTTCTGATTCAGTTTTTCGATAAATTTTTCTTTTAAGTTCTTTAAGTCTTTGGACGAAACTTCCACGTCGATCCCCTGTCTGTGAAACCGCGCCTCATACACGCCGTCTTTTCTGTGACGGTAATGAACGATCATGTCGTTCGCCGCAAAAATATTTCTGTATTTCATCGGCATCCGTAAAATCTCCTTATTGGTAAATTTCAGCCGGTTCCGACGTTTTTCTGCTTTACTCCTGTTGTTTTCAGCCGTCATCTGCGATAAAACGCTTTCGTAAACGGCGTTCTGTTTTCTGATCGCGCTTAAAAGCTGCGCGATCGAATCGTTCCCGATTCGTTGTTGTACTTTTCCCGTACTCAAACCGCTTATTCGGACGCGAAATTATCTTTTCCCGTCCTTATTGCTCCGAATATGATGTTCTCTTTTCATTGCGTTCCTCCTCTCGTTTAAAATATAACATTTCTTTGAAAATGTCAAGCCGTTTCGGCATATTCCGTAAAAATCCGCTTCTGCGGACACATGCAAAACCGATTTTGCGCGGAAACCATTGTAATTTGCATGGTTTCCGTGCGTTTCCGGTATCGAAAAGGAACGCTCCGAAAAACGTTCCCTCTACATTTTCTATATGTTGGTTATTTTCTGTCCCACTCCATATCCATAATTTCTCGCAATTTGGAAATAGCGGAAGAAACAGTTTCCTTGCTTAATTTATCTTGCTCGTTGAATACATAAATCCGTTGCATTTCATCGAACGCGATTTCAAACTCTTTGTTGCCGCCAAGCTCTCTGAAATAATCGAAGTTTGCTATTTGCATATCTGCGGCAACGCCGCCTTTACGGTTCAATTCCTCTTTGCGTTTATATCCTATATCACACGTTGAGTATGTTGTCAAGTCGATTTCTTGCTCTGACGTTGAATTTTTGGTAAAATCCTTTTTTTACCCTGCAATCAATGCCGCGATACCCTTAACGAGATACGGACAAGCAACGAGAATGGCAAAGATGACGACAAGCCCGATGACGTAATTTTTAATCATTTTTCTCGCCTTTTCTTTATCTTCGTTCTTCTGTGCAATCGCAAAGAATACGCCCATCACGATACTCCATACGCCTGCGGTCGCTAATAGCACCCACCACATGTACGGGCGGTATTGCTCGAACAGATATTCCACATAAGAGGATACTTGTCCGTATTGGTCGCCCATATCTTGTGAAGTAACCGCGCCGCAATTCGTGCATACATACGACCGCACGTTTCTGCCGTTCACCTCTTCCGTTCCCGTGAGTTCGTAGTTATGCCCCGTTGCGGGTATATCCGAATAATACTCTTTCTCGCACTTCGTGCAATGGAATTTTCTCTCGCCTTCCGTTTCGCAATGCGGTTCGCGCACGACTTCCGTTTCATAATCGTGTCCGGTTGCCGGAACGATGTTATCTTTATATTCGTTTCCGCAAGACAGGCAGGTATGAAGCGTATAACCTTCGTCCTCGCAAGTTGCGATGAAATACGAATCGGTGAATTTATGTCCGACCGCTTTCAGAATTTCCGTCTTTACGCAATCTTCGCAACGGCGGCATTTCTTTCCGCGATAACCTTCTTCCGTACAAGTCGGCGCAACTTCGATTTCCTCATAGTCGTGTCCGAGCGGCGAAACAAACGTATCGTTATAGCCCGTCCCGCAACG
>CABUWK010000045.1 GCA_902495325.1 uncultured Acidiphilium sp. | reverse complement strand
CCGCCATATCCGACCACTCCGCGCCTTTCAGCCAGCCCTGCCGTTTCGCAATGTCGAACGCCTTTCTGATCTCGGGCAACACGTCGATCCTGAAGGAATATTCCTTTCCGATTTCAATCGGTTCGGGAAGATAATCGCCCCGGTTCATGCCGTAAATCACCTTTTTCGTCCCGTGATCGAGAAAAACCTGCGGTCCTTCGATCTTGTTATATCTGTAATCGAATATGGGAACGCCGAACCACATATAATCCGGTCTGCCCTCGATATCGAACACTTTCCCTTTCCCGTTTTCCACGGTGAGAAACCAGCTGACCTGCGCGGAATGCAGACCGGGTTTGAATTCTTCGGGCGTCATATAAATGTCGCACTTGGTGATGTTTACGGAAAGTTCCATAAACAGATGATCCATTTTGCTGAGCGAAACCCTCTTTTCCATGGGGATCGCCTGTTCCAGAAGAAGATGGACCCACGGTTCGCCTTCTTTTCTGTGTCCGTCGTATTCCTCTCTCGCATCGAGGGCAAGAGAAATCTTCCCTTTCCCGGGATATATTTTTACGGATTTCGCCCGATTGCAGAAATTGACCCCGTCCTCGATGATCTCTTCCTGCATTTCGTCCAGAAACAGATGTTTGGACGACCATTCGCTGAGCGTCCAAACATGCCCCGTTTTCGCCCCTTTCCATTTTGCTTCGCCGAGGACCCTTTGCCCCGTTATGACGCTCGATACTCCTTTCAATCCGAAACGATTGCGGAACTTAACGTCGTCTATAATGCTCTTGTTCATTCTACACAGCCTCCTGCCGCCATGACGAGTCGTTTTCGTTCTCTCCCGAGAACCGTCGCCGCTACTTTCCGTAACGCCGATTCCATTATAACTCCGTTTGAATTACTTGTCAATATCGAATTTTTTTGTTTCCTCCCATTTTTAACCCTTTTTTTGCCCGTTTTTTCAAAACCTGTAATGACATATTTTTTTGCGGAACAAGAAATAATTTTTCTCTTCTGTCCGTTGACATATTTTCCCTTTTCCTGTATAATGAATTCAAGGAGCTTGTCATGACAACTAAAATCGATCGGGTAGAACAATACCTTTTAAACTTCATAGAACAACACATAACGGAAGAGAACGTGCGCATACCGAGCGAAAACACGTTATGCCGTCTTCTCGGCGTAAGCAGACAAAGCTGCCGCCCCGCCCTGGAAAATCTGAAAGCCAAAGGCTATCTCTACAAAGTAAAGGGCAGCGGCTCGTTCGTCTCCAACGACGCGAAACGTCTTCTGCGCCGCATGAAGGCGATCGAACCGAATGCGATCGCCGCGATCGTTCCCGATCTCTCTTCGAAATTCATGCAGGATATCATAGCGTCCGTGGAAAAAGAGGCGTTCAAAAATCAGTTTACCACGATCGTTATGTGCAGCGGGAGAAACGCGGCGACGGAAGCCGAATGCGTTCAGCGGGCGATTGCCTCTTCCGTGAAAGGGGTCGTTATATACCTCGCCGACAATCTGAACTGCAAAGAGACCCTTTCCCTGCTGAAAAACAATAACATCCCCGCCGTTTTTATCGACGCGCAGATCTACGGAAACATGTTCGTTTCCGTTTCGTCGAACGGGTTTTTCGACGTGGAAAGCGCGACGAGCAGACTGCTTCACATCGGGCACAGAAACATCGGGATCATCTGCCCTTCTCCCAACGAGAACAACGCGGTGACGGACAGGATCCTCGGCTATCGTTCCGCCATGAAAAGCTTTTTCGTCACGGTACACAAGGCGTATTGCCTTACCGTGCCTTATCACGCGACGGCGGAAGAAAGAGAAAAACTGGCGGAAACATATTTTAAAAACAACCGCAGGCTGACCGCCGTGCTCGTTCTCGATTCCGCGCTGACCCTCACCGCAGTGAAAGCGCTGAATAAACTCGGCAAAAAGATCCCGCAAAACGTCTCTCTGGTCGGCTATGAAGACGATTTTTCCGAAATGATCGATTTTATGGAAGTAAAACTCACGGCGATCAGGCAGAACGCCGCATTGATAGGAGAAACGGCGATCACTTCCCTTTCGGGGCTGATCCACCGTTTCCCCGCAAACCGCAGCCACATCATTCTTCCTTCCGTTCTGACGATACGAAACTCCACCAGAAGCTTCTATTCGACGTAAACGGGCTTATCTTCCGCCGTCTCCGGCTGTTTTCACGGCGAAACGGAAATTTTCCGCATAAAAAAACTCCGCAACAAGCGGAGTTTTTTTGATACACGGCATGCGCCGTCAACCGAATTTCCCGACCCTTCTGATCGCGGGATCGGTAAAAATATCTTTATCGTCGAAACTCGGGGTGGAAAACTCGGATATCACCGCGCCTTCCGGACCCGCCTGGAACCAATGAAGGGTCTTTTCCTTCAGCGTGTACTGGTCGCCCGGGCGCAGAAGAATTTCGTGCCACACGGTAAACGTATCTTTCTTGTCTTCCGGCACGACGGCATGAGGATTTTCTGTCTTTTTGCCGGGCACGTAAAGGTACACTTCGCCGTATCTGCAACGGAACGTTTCTTCCTTGCCGGGATAATCGCCGAGCTGCGGATGAATGTGTTCCGGACACGTCTGACGAGGGGTAAGCGCCATTTCCTTGGCGCACACGCGGGCGGTATTCACATAGATGAGAATGATCGTTCCCGTTCTGTCGAAATCGTTCAGCCCGTAATCGCAGAATTCGAGCCTGTTTTTTTCTTCTTCGTTCAAAGCGATATGTGCCGCTTCGAATAATTTCAAGGCGTTTTCTTTTGCCTTTTTTTGTATATCTTCCATAATCTCCGAATCCGTAAACGCGCTTTGAATTGGCAACCCGATACGGACCGCCGCACGTTACGCCGTTATGATTTCCGTTCCGTTTTCTTTTATTTTTTTCAGGGCGGGATCCGGCACGGAACCGTCCGTGATCACGCAGTCAAAATCTTTTACGTCCGCAAAATTCACGAGAGAAACGGTATCGAACTTACTGCCGTCCGCCAGCAGGTACTTCCGCGTGCCCGTTTCCAGCATCCTCTTTTTCACTTCCGCCTGCAACGGGTCGGGCGTGCTGAGTTTTCCGTCCTTTCCCACCGCGTTCGTCGCAATAAACGCTTTGTCCACATTCAGTTTTTTGAGGATATCCGTGGTAAACTCGCCCACGCAGGAATAAAACCCCTTGCGCAAAACGCCGCCCGCAAGAATGACTTTCGCATTGTCGAAAGAATCGAAGATCCCCGCGATACGCATGTCGTAAGTAACCACGGTAATACTTTTTTCGGAAAGCATTTCGGCAAAAAAGCGCATGGTGGAACCGGAATCCACGGCGATCGTGTCTCCGTCGCAAACGCATTTCGCGGCATATTCCGCAATGCGGAGTTTCTCGCTTTTATGCATCCGTTCTTTTTCGGTCGAAGTCAGCTCGAACGACGTGCCGTATACGGGAATCGCTCCGCCGTGCGTACGCTTGAGAAGCCCCTGCGTCTCCAGCTCCGCCAGATCGCTGCGGACGGTCGCCGACGAGACGGAAAATTTTTCGCTCAGATCGTTCACCGAAACTTTTTTCATCAGTCTCAGTTCCGATAAAATGGCGATCCTTCTTTCTGCCGTATAAAACTGTTTCTCTTCCATACCTTTCTCCGATATAACTTTTCGGTAAAACCATTATATCTTTTTCCGGCGGTTTTTTCAACCGTTTTAACGCAGAAACCCCTTTTTCGGCGACATGTTTTTATTTGTTTGAAGAAAGTTTTTTCAGTTCTTCCACAATGGTAACGCCGGCGCTCGTTCCGATCCTCTCCGCGCCCGCTCCGATCATCGCAAGCGCGTCCGCAAGCGTTCTCACGCCGCCCGCCGCCTTTACTTTAATCGCGTCACCGACTTCTTCTTTCATCAGTTTCACGTCCGCGACGGTCGCTCCCACGGGAATCCCGGCGGCAGGGGTACCGAAACCCGTGCTCGTCTTGATAAAGTCGGGGCGAACTTTCAGCGCGATGCGGCAAAGCGTTCTCTTTTCCTCGTCGGTCAGATAACAGTTTTCGAAGATAACCTTCGAGATCTTACCCTTTTCGCGGCAGATACCGACGATGCGGCGCATCTCCTCTTCCGTATATGCGAGATCTCCGCTTTTCAGCTTGACGAGGTTGACGACGTAATCGATCTCGTCCGCGCCGTCGCGGATGGCTTGTTCCGTTTCGAAAACTTTGTCTTCTATAGTAGTCTGCCCCAAGGGGAAACCGATCGCCGCGCCCACGTGAACGGCACTGTTTTTCAACACGTTTTTACAGAAAGCCACGGGGGCGGAATTGATGGCTACCATCGCGAATCCGTACCGGTCGCTTTCCAGACAGAATTCTTTCAGCCGCTCTTCGGTCACGTAAGGTTTGAGCAATGTCTGATCGAAATATTTTGCAAGTTGTTCGGGTGTGATCGTGATCATCTGAGATCCTCCTTTAAAATACGATATTCTTTTTCTTTTCCCTCATATTTTCCCCTCTGCGGGAAAAACGATTCCCCTTCCGCCCGATCGGGAGAAAATATTTCTCCGACCGGACCGGACAGATATCCCGTTCCCTTCGCCGCTATCATCGCCGACGCCCGCGGTGCGGAATCGACGATTTTCGCCGCCCGGTATTCCGCCTGTAAAACGTCGGCTTTTATCTGCGAAAAAACGCGGCTTGCGGCACCGCCGCCGACGCCGCAGATCTCCGTTACGGTTCCGATCGCGCCGGACGAAAGGAGAATATCCGCATAATTTTTATATTCGAAAGCAATCGCTTCCATAATCGCGCGGTACATCGCGCCGCGGGTCGTTCTCTCCGTGATCCCGACGAAACGGTCTTCGATCTTTTCTCCGGGCGAAAACGCACGGAAACCACGGGCGAAAAACAACCCTTCTTCCGCCGCCTTCGCTTCGGCTGCTTCCCGATCGAGTTGCAGGTAACTCAGCCCCGTAAGATCGCGGAAACGTTTCAGACACAATCCCCCGCCCGTAACGTAAGCAAGAGGGGTAAAAAGCCCGTCGATCACGCTGCGCGCATACATAACGGTTTTATTTTTTACGTCCGGCATGAACTTATCGGTACAGCAGGCAAAAACGGAAGCGGTGCCCGCCACGTCGTATGCAAGCCCTTTCCGCGTGATTCCCGTACCGAATGCGGAAGCCGCCGTGTCTCCGCACCCCGCTACGACCGCCGTCCCCGCGGGAATCCCCGTCTCTCTCCCGAAATCCTTTCCCGTTCTTCCTGCAAGATCGAACGGAGAAACCACCCGCGGCAGTTTATCGGGAGAGATTCCGACCGCGTTCGCCGCGGTTTCGTTTATCCTTTTATTCTCATTGTCCGACAGCAGATTAAAGTGCAGAAACGTGTAATCGACAAACGCGTTTTCCGCATGTAACCCGCATATTTTACCGACTGCGAAAGCATTCGGCTGGACGAATTTACGCGTTTTTTCATACAACCCCGGGCTTTCGTATTTCATTCTGAGAATGCGGGATGCGTGCGAATGGATAAATTGCCCGCCGCTTTGCATGACGGCTTCGTCGCCGAGTTCGGTTTTCAGCCGTTCCGTGTACGGCGCGCAGCGTTCGTCAAGCCAGGAATCGAGCGGAGCGACCGCTCCGAAATCCTCGTCGACCGCCATAATGCCGGACATCTGGGAATCGATGCCGACCGCGACGACGTCCCGCGCGTCTCTTCCCGATTTTCCGACGGCTTCTTTCACGGAAGCGATCACGCCGCCGAGAATGCTTTCCGCGCTTTCCCACACGCCGCCGTTTTCAAAGACAAGCGCGGAGGGAGCAAATCCTTCGCCGAGAACGTTCCCCGCCTCGTCGCAAACCACGCTTTTCGTTCCCTGCGTGCCGATATCCGATCCGACAAACAACGGAAATTGCGTTTTCATATCTTTATTACGTTTTTATACCCGATCCCGCGCTTTGCGGTATCGAAAGCTTTCGCCGTTTCCCTCAGCGAAAAATAACCGGTGACGAGAGGCTTTACGTTCAGCACTTTTTTCGATATGAAATCGAGCGTTTTTCTGTATTGATACAGGCTCGCCCTCGTCGTGCCGGAAACGATCAGCTGCTTGTAATGGATGAGATTGGTGTTCAGCCCGACGGGTTCTTTTTCCGCCGGAACGCCGCCGAAAAAGATCACCCTGCCGCCGATCGCCGCAAGCTCGAGCGCACGCGCCTGTACCTGCGGAACGGGACAAGCCGTTATCACGACGTCCGCGCCGGCTCCCCCCGAAAGCCTTGCCACTTCTTCTCCCGGATCTCCGGTTACCGTGAACAATGCCGGGAATATCTTTTTTGCGTTTTCAAGCCTTTCTTCCGAAACGTCGTTCAGACACACCACGGCTCCCGCCATCAATGCGAAATTGCAGTGCATCATCCCGATCGGTCCCGCGCCGACCACCAGAACGACGTCTCCCGGACGGATCATGGCGTGTTCGAACCCGTTATAAACACAGGATAACGGCTCGTTGATCGCCCCTTCCTCGAAGGAAACGTCATCGGCGAGAAGGCAGAGATTCCCCCCCCTCACCGCCTCTTCCGGAATCAGGCAGTATTCGGCAAAACCGCCGTCGGTATTGATCCCCGTCGCTTTATAATCGGCGCACAGATGCCCGTTGCCCCGTATACATTGCGAACAAAGCCCGCAACCGAAATTCGGCGCTACGGCAACCCTGTCTCCCACCTTATATCCTTTCACGTTTTTCCCGACCTTTTCGATCACGCCGGCAAATTCGTGCCCCAGGATCCGCGGATGGGTTTCGTCGATCCCTTTCGCTCCGTACGAAAGGATCCTCACGTCCGTACCGCACACCGCGGCTGCCCTGACCCCGATCAGGACCTCTCCGTCTCCCGTTTCGGGCACGGGGACTTCTTCGACGCGGATATCGTCCGCGCCGTACATTCTCGCTGCTAACATATTCCTCCTTCTCTCCGCGCCGGACGCTTCCGTCAGCGCAGCGACAATTTGTTATTTTCTATTTCAACCACTCTGTTTTCCCTGATCGACAGGTTTCCCGCATTCACCGTCAGCACCGCCATTTTTCCGTCGTAACCGTTTACTCTCGGCTCTCTGCCCTCGAGAACGGTTTCGGCAAAATCGCAGTCTTCCGCAAAATAAGCGTCCGTAAAAAGCGTTCTCCAGCTGTTTACGTATTCCTCGCTCCTGTTCCTGTCCGAAGTACAGAGGGTAACGGAATTTTCCTTCGTGTTGCCGAGATAAATGCAACCTTTCGTTCCAAGGATCTCGCAACGGGCGTCGTAACCGTATAACACCCCCTGCGCGCCGTCGATCATCCCGAGACATCCGTTTTCGAACTTTGCGTTCAGCGTTACGTTGTCGTAAAAATCGGGAAAATCCTTTTTCGCGTCCGGACAACGATAGTTCCCCGCCGTTGCGAAAACGGTTTTGAAATCGCTGCCCGTAAACCAGCGCAGCGTATCGATATCGTGGCTGTTCACTTCCGCAAGCGGTCCGTTGCTCTTCGAGATATCGTACATCCACGGCTTGGGAATGCTCGGTCCGCGCGTGTTGGAACGAACCATGACCACGTCTCCGATTCTCCCTTCGTCCACCATCTTTTTGGCGGCGATAAAAGAGGAATCGAATCGTCTCATAAATCCGATCTGAAGGATCACGCCGCACTCTTTCGCCGCCCTTTCCATTTCGTCGCATTCTTCCACCGTCATCGCCATGGGTTTCTCGCAGAGAATGTGTTTCCCCGCTTTTGCCGCGGCAACGGCGATCTCGCAATGATATTTCGTAGGCGTGGCGATCACAACCGCGTCGATATCGTCATCCGCAATCACTTTTTTGTAATCGGTCTCGACCCTGCCCGCGCCGAGTTCCTTTGCCGCGGCGTAAGCGGCTTCGGCAAAGGCGTCGCATACGACCGCAACCGAACACGACGGCACCCTTCCCGCAAAGTTCCGCGCGTGGATCATGCCCGCTCTGCCGGAACCGATCAGCCCAATTTTCAATGTTTTCATTTTCGTTTTATCCTTTATTATAAAAGCTAACGAAAGCATTGCCTTTCTTTTGCTTTCGTTTTTATTGTATCACGAAAATTCTGCCTTGTCAACGATTTTTCGGGGCGAAAAAATAAAATCGGAAACAAAACGGTGCGGAACAATAAAAAAGCGACCGCTCTTTTGCAGAGACGATCGCGTTTTATTAATTTAATGTATAAAGAAAACCGGATATTCTTTTATTTCCTGCGGAAAAGGCGGGGAAAAAGAGAATAACACAGCGAAATAATCGCACAGCCCGCAGAAGCGGAAAACAGAAAGACAAACACGCCGTTCCAGCCGAACGAATCGGCGATCACGCCAAGACCGTAAGAACTGACGGCGCTGCCGATATAGCTGCAACCGTTCATCACGCCGGCAAGCAACCCCGCGTTTCCGCTTTTATACGACAACGGCGCCATGCTCGTGATCACGTTGTTCGCGCCGGACGATACCAGAGACACGATGCAAAGGCAGACGATAAGCACCGCCGCGGAAATTCCGCCGAACAGGAGATCCCCTCCGATCGCAAGCATTACGGTACAGAAAAATACGCCGCAAAGGGAAACGAAATTCTTTATATAACGGTTTAAAAACACCGCCACGGCGGTTCCGAAAATCGCCACAAGGGGAAGACACAGCGTTAAAAGGATGCTCAGATGATCGGGCATCACGTAAATCTCTTTCAGCATGGTCGGGACCCATACCGTGATCCCGTCCTTCACGAGATTGACGACCACGGCGAAAACCCCGAGCAGAACCATGACGGCTACCACGGATCTGTCGATCGGTTTTCCGTCCGGTTTCCCGTCCTTTCTGGGTCCATCGTTTTCCGAAAGCTTTTCCGCCGCCGTCTTTCGTTTGCCGAAGGACAGACAACTGACAAGCCACACGGCCGCAACGATCGGCAAAACGACGGATGCGACATAGAAAATCAACTTATACGCGGACATTTTGACAAACAATGCGCTGAGTCCGTACACGGCGAACGTTCCGCACGCAACCGTTGTGCCCATCGCAACGACCGCTTTCGGCACATAATTTTCGTCCAGATTTTCGGATAAAAAGCGTGCGAGCAGCGACCACAGAAAAGAAAGCGCCGCGCCGTTCAGCAGCCATATGTATTTCAGCCATGCAAAATCGGTGAGAAAAGGCACCGCGAAATTACATCCCGCCGAAACGAGCAGAGCGACAAAAATCACATAGGCGGGATGATACTTTTTACAAAAGATCCCGTTGATCACCTGCCCTGCGCCGTACGCGAAAAAGAAAGCCGTTCCCACACTTCCGCTCTCGGCGTGCGAAATGCCGAAAGTCGACTCAATTTGCGTGATATTCGCGTTATAGCCCAACTTTCCGATATAGGAACAGGTGTAAACGAGCCAGCAGACAAAGATCACGACAACGTTTTTATTCAGAACTTTTTTCATGATAAAACAGGATCCGGCGCTTTATAAAACAAATCTGACCGAGATCTCGCCCGAAAGATCCGCGTTATCGAGCCGGAGCGAATCGCCGCTCACCGGGTTTCCGTTCACGAAAATCTTTTTCTCCTCTCCCTTTTCGAGGGTCAGGTTCAGTTTCGTTCCCTTCACGGTGAGCGATACGGAAAGTTTTCCGAAAGGCATGCGGCGGGCGGGAGAGATCGTAAGCCCGTCGAGATCGGCTTTTATGCCGAACACGTCGAAATAAACGGTTTTCAAAAGCACGCAGCCGCTCCCGGTGAACCAGTCGCTCATCGATTCGCCGTCAAACCCCTTTTCGCCGTTTTCGATATACGAATTCGGCATTACGAAAGGCGTTGTGGTGATAAACGAATGTGCCGGCGGAAGGATTTTAAGGATCTGCCGGAAAGCGAGTTCGTCTTCTCCCATCAGAAAGAGAGACCGGATGCCGAAAAGGGTCGCATGGATGTATACCGCGCCGTTTTCGGCGGTACCTTCGGGAAGGCGTGTGATACGCCCGACCTTATCGTTCGTACGGGCGAAATAGGGATCGAACGTCTTCAGCCCGTATTTCGAATCGAGCCGCCGATAGGCGGAAAGAATATCGTTTTTCATAGACGGATCCCATTCGAGCGCGCCCGAGATCACCCAGAACGCATCGGCGGTAAGCCCGTCGCGGTTTTGTCCGTCGTTATCGCAAAAGCTTCCGACGAAATAACTTCTCTTGTCTCCCCAGCCGTGCAGGATCTTCCTCTCGCCCTTGTCGTTTTTCACGACGGCATACTTCAAAAGCCCCTCTTTTACCCTTTCGCGAAGACGAAGGTATTCGTCCGCTTTTCCGTCTCTGCCTTTTTTACGCAAAATTTCGGCAAGTTCGGCAAGATTGCGGCAATATTGCAGCGTTGCCATAACCGAAACGCCGGTCCCGTACTCTTTGCCCGGATCGTCCGTTTTTCCGAGCCCGTCGAGAGCGTCGTTCCAGTCGCCGTAAAGGGCATGCAGACACCCCGTCTCTTCGTCGAGATTACCGCGAAGGTATTCGGCGATCCTCACAAGGTGATCGAGCACGGTATCTTTTTCGTCGTTTAAAAGAACTTCGTTTCCTTTAAACTCGTAATAGCCGCAGACTTCGTCCAGGATCGAAAAATCGCCCGTATACGCAAGGTAGGTATACGCGGCGGAAATGATCCACACTCCCTGATCGATAAACGGGCGCAGATCCATCGGAGGAACCGCTCCTTTGCCCGCGGGATAGGAATACTGCCTCGGCGCTCTGCCGTTCACGCCGACGTATCCGAGAGCTTCCACGATCTTTCCGCGGCAGTAATCGGGGATCCACAGGAGCGCCGATTCAAGCTGCTGGAAGATGTCGCGGATGCCGATATACGGTCCCGCATAGTTCTTGGCGCGGGCGCAGAATTCGTTCTGACGATGCACGTTTCTGAGGAAATATTCAAGCGTTTTCGCGGGAACGTTCCCGAAATCCCCTTCGACGGAAATGGCGGGGATATCCGCGCCTGTCGCGGCGGGGCGGTAGTTTTCGCTTATCTTTCCGCCGTTCACGATAAGCGTGTAACTTATTTCCGCGCTTTCGCCTTTTCCGAGAGCAAGCGGGATCACGTCCCCCGCGATCGCGGTGTCGGTGAACTCAGTATACGTTTTCTCTTCCCCGTCGAATTTGCCGGCAATAAGCGAGGAAGACGAAGCGAGCCAATCGTTTTCGCCGCCCTGATATTGTGCGCGGGATGTGGTGTTAATCGTCTTATAGCTCTTCGTTTCCCGTTTTATAGAAGCGGTGTGTTCAAAGCAGGACGTACGGTTTAAGTATTCCGTAACGGAGAAATCGAACGTATTCTCCCCGTAGCGGCATCTTCTGTACCACTTGGTTTCGATGTTTTCCGTAAGCGCATGCGAAAGCATGAGATCGAAGTAAGCCGAAGTATAGGTTTCAACCGTTTTCCCGGAAACGTTTTCCGCGGAAAGGGAGAAAACGACCTGTTTTTTATCGTTGACCGTTTCCGTAAGACAGGCGATCAGATCTTCCGTCTGCACATAATATCTCGCCGCGTCGGGAGAGAAAACCGCAAAGCGCCGCACGTTTTCCTCAAAAGGGAATTTTCCCGCGCCGGTGACCGAAACGGGAAAGAATTTATCTCCCTTTTTCACTCCGACGTAAAAACAGAGGTTGGGAGCTCTTCCGCCCGTAAAAGGCAGAACGATATTGAACGTACTCTCCTCGATCTTCGCATTGCCCGAGGCGTACGCCCAGAGGGTAAGCCCGTCGCACGAATAGGGATAACGGGCGTCTCCCTTTTTCTGTTTCAGGCACAAAACGTCATCCGCACTCAGGAAAAAGCAACCGCTCGGCAACCGCCCGGAGCTTTCCTTTCCCTCTGCGGCAGCTGCCGCTTTTCCGAATAATTCTTTGCTTTTTTTATCCATGTTATTTTCCTTCTTCCACGATCAGCATCTGTCCGGGGGCGAACCAGTCGAACAGTTTTCTTCCCTTATATTCGCCCTCGATCCTTTCTATCTTATTCTGAGAATTGTTCACGAACAACAAAAATTCCTTTCCGTCCGGATCTTCGAAACGGGAAACGATCATCGGCATACCCCAGGCGCGTTTGAAAAACAACCCGTCGATACAACCGGGGGTATAAAGCGGCGTGCCGCCGTAAGTTCTGCCGGCGTGATATACTTCGAGAAGTTTCGCGTGATATAGCCTGTCGGCAAAATGATCGTTGAAAAGGCGCATCTGCCGCGCGAGTTTTTCGAAAGTAGCCGTTTTGTTGTAATACTGATCGAACGGGGACTGACGATAACTCGATTCGAGAAGTCTGCCGTAAATATAAAACCAGAAGATCCCTTTCGCGCCGTGCGCGCATGCCGTGGAGATCTGCCAGCGGATATCGTCTTCCGAAGGAACGCGGAACGCCCAATGTCCGACCGAAAGAAGGGTCGTCCAGAAATCGACGCCCGTTTTTTCGGAAAGAGCGCGGTAACGGTTCAGGTTATGGAAATACAGCCCGATGCCCTCTTCCGGATTGTTTTCGAACATCTGGAAGTAGCAGTCATAGCAAAGCTGAGGCAGTTTCGTTTCCTTCACCGCATCCTCGATCATCTTTTCGTAACCCGCATGGTTGGTACCGAGCGTCTTTTCGAAATCCTCGTCGAAAAAGGGAAGGAAATTGATAAACGGACGGGCGTATTCGCGGACGATCTTAACCGCCTTCAGCATGTCCGCCCAATGCACTTTTGCCGGTTCGTCGCCCACATGGAAAGCAAAAAACGCGGGGTGCGACGCAAATTTGTCCGCGGCGGCTTTCACGCGGCAGCGATATTCTTCCTCGCCGATCGTACCGATTTCGTACCAGAGCGTGCGCTTGTCGCAGACGATGAGTTTCATCCCCTTTTTCGCCGCGGCGTCGAGATTTTTCAGAATATAGTCGTAATCTTCGTCCTTCTCGCAGGAGCAGGTCATGGGGAGGTTCATGCCGAGTTCCGCCCAGTCGTCCACACACTTTTCCGCGTCGATCACACCGGAGGGAACGTAATTCCAGAAACTCGTTACAAATTTATTCATCTTGTCTTGTCCTCTTTGAATCTGATTTTGCCGGTCACGGCGTAATAATAGATCGGAAGGGCGCTCCACCCGTGGCACAAACTGCACGAAAGGTCGTTTTCGGTCACCCCTTCGATCGTTTCCCAGAAAGTCGTTGCTCCTTCGTCGAGCATTTTTTTATAGTTTTTATCGATATCGGCGATCACATAGTCTTCGAATTTTTTGCCGAAGGACAAAAGCGCGTCGTACACGTAAGTCGCCGCGGCGAGCGTCGCTTTCGCGGCTTCCCCTCTTGCGAGCCTTTCCGCAAGCTCATCGCCGCCGAGCCCGATCAGAAGCGCCATCGCGTTTCCGAATCCGGTATAATTTTCTTCGCCTTTATAGGCGCGGAACATTTTCCTTTCTTTCGAATAAAACTCTTTTGCGATCCGCTCTTTCATTTCCTCTGTATCGACCGCGCGATCCGGAAACAAAGACGCGAATCTCTCTTCGGCATAAACGTAATAGGCGTTTAAAATAAGAGAATATCTCTCCGGCTGTTCCGCGTCCGGGGTCTTAGAGAGATCGCCGCAATTATCGCTTCCGTTCCCCCACTCGTAAAAGTTCCAGTATGGATACGGAAAGTCAGCTATAAGCCGCTTATCCGCCAATTTTCTGAAATTATTCATAATGCCGCAAAGCGTATTTGCGACAACCGGAAGAACAGACTTATCTCCCGTGAACTTCACGTATTCGTAAACCTGAACGATAAAGCACAGAGAATACAGCGGAATGGCGGGGGTATCGACGGCAGGATAAGTCAGCTCCAGAAAGCCGTCCTTCCGTACGCCGCGATTGATCAGAAGAAGATTGGAACGGGCGAAACCGCTTTGTTCGAAAGCGAAATAATCGCAAAGCATTTCGTTGCGGCTGTCGAAGGTATAAAGAGCCTGTTCCCGCCACACGCAATCTTCGTAATGCTCGTGCATGCAAAGGGCGAGTGTGTCCGCGGCGACGTTCGTTATCTTTTCGTGCAAAGGCGTATCCGCGATAAATTCACGCCTTTTCAGGGGATAATTTACGGGCAGGATCGTAATTTTATTGACTTTTATCGGCTTTTCGGCATGCACTTCGAGATATCTCAGCCCGAGCCGCCGGAAGGGGTTCACGTATTCGTTACGCCCCTCCTTTGCAATATATTCCACCGAGAAATCACGGTTGCCGATCACGCGGGAAACACCGCCCGTCACGATATGTTCGCCGTAAGCGATCGTGAGTTTTTGCCTTTCTTCCGATACGAAATCGAGGTAAAGCTGCCCTGCAAGCTCCCGATGCAGATCGAAAAGATACACGCCGCCTTCCTGTCCGATCAGGGTCGACTCCGCCGGAGCGGAAACGACAAGTTTTTCGACCGGACGGGGCAAAAGTGTGACGTTTTGCACGATAATCGTGCTATCGCCCCACTTTTCCGTATTCGCAGACGCATCGTATAAAAAGGAAAAGCCGAGTTGCGGAGTAAGGCGTTTCCGATAATGGTTTTTATACCGCGTGTCGATGCGGGAGGGCGTATTCTTTCCGCTTGCGCCGACGATCTTCCCGCCCGCGGCGATCTCGAACAGAACGCCCGCGCCGCAGTCGATCGAAGAGGAACAGTTCACCCCCTGATACCACACGACGATATCGACCTCGTTTTCTTTTTCCGTCAGAAAGGGATCGAGAACGATCTCGTCGTAAAACTTGACCGTTTCAAAACCCTTATACGAACCGAACGCGGCAAGTTTTCCGTTTACGTAAGCGGCGTAATCGGTTTCGGCGGCGATCCTCAGAATTCCTTTTCTGCCGCTCACCGCGACCCTGAACTCTGCATATTCGTCGGGAAAAGGATCTCCGTTCTCCCAGATCCATTGCGATTTTTCAAACATAAAAGCTGTTTCCGATCCCCCTGCAATTTACCCGAGGGCGATTTTTTTATCGTCGTCAAAAAGTTCTCCGGTCTTGATAACGGCAATCTTTTTCTCGCTGTCCGCATACACGTTGGCAGACGGAGCAAACGCCGAGATCTCCGTTCTTTCGGGCAGAGGGGAACAGGTATAGGAATACCTTGCCACCCCGCCGTTTTCAAAGAAGAGGACGAGAAAGCCGTGCGGATATTCCCGTTCGGAAACGTTTTTATCGGTTTTATATACTTTTGCGCCGATCAGCGCGGTCAGAAACGCCGTGTCCGCCGCGATCCTCTTTTCCAGGTCCTCCGCGCGGCAGTTCACCGTCATCGTAACCGCCTGAACGCCTTTTCCGCCGTGCTCTTTCATGAAATCGGAAACGACGGCGTATACGCCCGCATATTCCCCCTTCCTGTTTTCGCCCTGCAACTCCGCAACGGGCGGAAGAGGACTTAAAAGCCGTTTTTCTTCCGCGACGAATGCCAGCCGGTGGCTTTGCAGCGAATCGGACAATTTGCTGATGCCGAGCGGACGGACGCCCGTCTCTTTATACGAAATATAATCGGCAACGAGTTTCGCATCGCCGCCGCTGTGGCTCGTTTTGTCCTCGATCTCCCCGTTCACGTCGATCGTTTTATCCGTTCCGTCGAACAGCCTGATACGGATCGTTCCGTCTTCAAGTCTGCCCGACAGCTCCCCTTTCGTACCGAAAACGCGGGTAACGCGATAGGTTTCGTAAACGGAGAAGCCGTGCATCAGAAGATTTGCGGTCACGCCGTCCGAGAAGGAGATATTCACCGTCTGACGGTCGCAAACGTCGTTCGGACAGGCAAAAACGCACTGCCCGTATAAGTTTTCCCGCGGGCGAAGGAAATCCGCTATATTTTCGGGCGTGAACTCGAACCCGTAAGGCACGCAGAGGGTACCCGGAGCTTTTACCGAAAATTCGTAAGCGTTATAGGGGCAATTTTTCACTTTGCAATCAAGGCAACGATCCGCCGCCCCCGCAGGTTTGTGTTCGCCGGTATAAAAGCAAAGCGCGCCGAAAGATTCTTCCCTCTCGTCCTTTTTGCCGACGAACCAGGAAATCAGATCGAGATCGTGACAGCATTTTTGCAGAATGATCGGGCTCGTTTCTTCCGCGCTGTGCCATTTACCGCGGATAAAACTGCACATGTAATGGCTGTAAGCCACGTTTTCGGCTTGTTCCACGCTCAGAACCTCGCCGATCACGCCGCTTGCGATCAGCGTTTTCAGCTTCTGATAAAAAGGCGTGTAACGAAGGTTATGACACACCACGACGTCTCTTCCGTATTTCTGCGCTGCGGCGTAGATCTCGTTACATTCTTCCATGGTCGGCGCGACGGGCTTTTCGAGAAGAACGTCGTACCCGAGAGAAAGCGCCTTTACCGTCTGACGGCAATGAAGCCCGTCTAAAGTGGCGACGATCAGAACGTCGGCACGCTTTTTTTCGAAAAACTTCTCTTCGTTATCGAAGAGATCTTCTTCTTTCACGCCGTAAAGTTCCCTTGCCCGATTCAGGCTTGCGGGGGAAACGTCGCATACGGAAACGATTTTCGCATTGTTGTGTTTTACGATATTGTCGGAATAAACGGAACCTCTGTTGCCAAGCCCCAGGACCGCAAAAGTGATCATAATTTCCCTGCTTTTATTTATTTTTTTACCTATGCTTAACTCCAATGCAACAGTCGCTCATCGTCCGTAATTTCTATATCTTTGCGCTTTCGGGGCGTAAAGCGCATCAATACCTTAATCATATATCTTGATACAACTGACCAAGACTCCCTGTATCTCGCAATCCTTTACGACAATATCTTTCATCTCTTTGTTTTCGGGATGCAGAATGACTTTGCCGTTTCTTCTGAAAATACGTTTCAAAGTCGTTTCGCCGTTTATCATTGCCACGACAATCTCTCCGTCATCTGCCGTGTTTTGCTTGCGGATAACTACGAGGTCGTCTTTTTTGATACCTATGTCAATCATACTGTCGCCGAACGTGCGGAGCATAAACAAGTCGCCGTTTCCGAAAATAGAGCGCGGAAGCGCAAAACTTTCTTCGATATTTTCTACCGCGTCAACAGGTTGTCCGCAGGCGATAGAACCCACAAGCGGCGCAATCGCAACTCCGCTCGGCTTCAGCTTCGGCGGCACGGAGATATTGCCGATTCGCGTCCTTTCGATTCGTCCCTCTCTTTCAAGCGCCAAAACGTATCTCTGTACAAGATTGAGAGAACTCATCCCCACGCCGTGCATAATCTGACGGTAGCTCGGTGATTTTCCGTTCTTCTTCTGATATTCGGTGATATAGTTCTCCACCCGTTCCAAGGTGTTCGGGTTTAGCGTTCTCATTGGTAAGTCCTCTTTTGTTCTTATATTGAACTTTGCGTTCAATTTAGATTGTGAGCGTATTATACCATTTCTTTTTGATTATTTCAAATTTTCAGTTCCAAAAATTTGGCATTGAAAGACTTTTTTATGAATTTTTTCAAAAAAATTTGCTCCCACCGAAGTGAGAGCATCTTTTTTACGGGCTAATATACTTCTTTTATCTTTGCTACAAAGTCTGAAAACTCCGTAACTACCTTTTCAGGAGCTTTGATTTTGACCTTTCCCTGCGTTCCGACGATCCACGCAAAGAACGTTTTCGATACCTGAACGGCTACGTCAACCGTATATGTATTGTCGTCAATCTTTCTGATTCGTATATCGTCCCCGTAACGGTCGAACATATCCGAAAGAATTTTCGGCGTAAAAAGAAGGGTTACTTTTTGCGTTTCTCCGCCGAACATTGAAAACACCTGCTTTCGGTATTCTTCCGTATTGAATAACTCGTATTCCGGGTGCGGTTCGCGCTCCGCTTCTTCGACCTTTACGTTCTCCATTTTGTCAAGGCGGTACGTTACCATGTCGTCGTGTCCGTTTGAGAAACACAACATATAATAATTATCCCTGTTCCATACCATAAACGCAGGATTGACCATATATCTGTCGCCGTTCTTTCGATAGACTTTTTTATGCTTCTCGTCATAGTCGAAATACAAGAAAGAAATTTGCTTGTTTTCTTCTATTCCGCGCTCTATGGCGTCCACGTTGTAAATCAAAGACGAACTTCCTTTTCTGCTTTTATCCAACGAAATAATATGCTTTGAAAGATTCTCTGCCTGATGGGAACACAGCGTACCTGACAATTTTTCAATCATTATATTTTTCTGCGTAGAAGTCAGTTTGGACGCCTTGATGACGTCTGCAAGCATAACGACTTCCGCCGTTTCAAGCGGACGGCTTACGACGTAATAATAGTAATACTTTTTCTTATAGGATAAAACCTCATAGCCGTATTTATTTAATGCGGCTATGTCCGTTGCAACCACTTTACGCATTACGCTGATTCCGCGTTTTGCAAGTTCTTCGCGTATCTCGTCAGAGTTCATTGCGTGATTTTCGTCCGTGTTTTTACACAGAATATCCCACAGAACAAGCAATTTGATTTTATTCGTATCGTTTGCCATAAGCTATCCTCCTATAAAGCAGATGGTTGGGACGCATCAAAACATAATAATACTTTAATTATATATGATATCTCAAGTGTTAGCAGCATTTTTTCTATATATCGTAACAACGCCATCACAAATCTCAAATATATTTATAGCCTCTTTCATAGCTTTCTCCCCATTAATGATTATAGTACAATAGGTAATTCACATTTTATTCTCCTAAATGCTTTTTACATACAGGTATTTTTATTTAGAAGATATTTGTAATAAACATATTGATAAGTCATCTCCGCTACCGTTTTGAGATAGTTTCGGCAAAAATTCCGCTTTCCTGCAACAGTTCATAAACAGCCATAAGAAGTGGTTCAATATCCGTAATATCCATAATTGCCATATTAGAAACTGCTTTAGTAAAGGCTCGATTTCTTTTTAATTCTAATATACTTTTTCTATCGGTCGCATCCGCCACACAAAATTCAATTTGTTTTGCATATTGTGATTGCCGTCTTTTAGCCAATTCTATCATTTT
>CABUWK010000044.1 GCA_902495325.1 uncultured Acidiphilium sp. | reverse complement strand
TCTGTTTTATCTTTCAGCTCTGTTTTATCTTTCAGCTCTGTTTTATCTTTCAGCTCTGTTTTATAATAACATTGAAACGAGACAAAATAGAATTTTGTCGGCAACTGTCGTTGCCATGCGCTTTGTCTTCGCCAAATCGCCGTTTCCGTTGAAATATGGCGCTCCAAAACCCTTGCAAGCAAGTTTTCTCGCTTATATTATAACATTGAAACGAGACAAAATAGTATTTTTTCGGCAACTGTCATTGCCACGCGCTTTGTCTTCGCCAAACCGCCGTTTTTCCGTTAAAATATGGCGTAAAAATACCTGCAAATGCTTCGCGCTTGCGTATTTTTACTTAATTATAATACCGAGTATTTTCGACAGCGTGACCGCCTGTTCAAAAGAAACTTCGCACCCGCGGAATTCGTCTCCCGTAAAGGAAGCGCCTGTGAAAACGCAATCGGAAATGTCGCATCCTTTCAGGCTTGTTCCGTTCACCTCGATCGAAAACAGCTCGTCTTCGCGGAAGAAAAGCTGTTTTTGTTTTGTCCGGTAAAAGGAAAACTGCTCCATCCTGCATTTATCAAACAGCAAACTTTGCGCCTTGCTTTCGAAAAGAGAGGAGAAAGACAGATTACACGCCGAAAAAGACACATCCCTGATCGCGGCGCGGTCGAAAGAAACGCCTACCGCTTTGCACTCTTCAAACCTCACGCGGCTGAACGCGCAATCGGCAAACGAAACGTTCGAAAGATCGCACCCGTCGAAAACAATGTTATCGAAAAAGCAATGGCGGAAACCGCCTTCGCTGAAATCGCACTTTTCGAAGACGCAGCCATCGAAACGCTCCCTTTCAAAATTTTCCGTCGCAAACGAAACCGAACGGAATCTGCCGGCTGTCTCCTCATCTTCGCCGCAGACGATCTCCTCTTTGTCTTCGGGCGGAACATCGAAAACGGGTTGCAGAATTTTTATGCGCGCGTTTTGCTTTTCCGTCATTTCACGTTCCTCGGTTCCCGGATTTCAGCCGACGGAAAACCGGGCTGTCCGCCTCTCCGACGATTCTTCATTATTATACCCGAAAACGAAGAAAAAGGCAAGCCCTTCATGCGGGCGCTACGTAATTTTATGTAGGATTACAATACATACGAGACAAAAGCAATAAAAAAGATAGCCTTTATATAAAAGTTTAAGCGCTAACCGGATACTTTAAAGGAAAACCTATCGCTATGCTTAGCATTCCCAAGCGGCAGTCCCATTATGTTGTTATTTACACTACTCTATCAATTCACAACGAAAAATAATTTTAGATCGTTTAAAATACGATATCTTTAACCTTTTTCCATCGCAAATAATTTGTTCGGCTTTTTCATAGCTACCATAGCTTTCATTCCAAAAGATGCGGTATTTCGTTTTGTTTTCATCGTAAATAAACAGTTCCACATTCCTCTTACGTGAAAAAGTATCGCACAAAAATTTTTTGGAGTTTCTGAAGGATAGCAATTCATAAGCAGGTAACTCGTTTGACAGTTCCATTTCTGTTGTTATTTCGCTATCTTGCATAATACAGTCTAAAATCAGTTTGCAAAACGGCAATATCGATAGAATATTTGTAGGAAAAGTGACTGCTCCAATAGATAAAACAGCAAAAAGCCATAAAGGAATATATAAATTACCGAATAGATGAACTTTTTCAACAAAAAACACTTTAATCGCATTGTAAAATCCTGAGATAAAGATCTCAGCGATAACAATAATAATTAAAACACTCACACCCATTACGAACGGCACACCCAATAATTGCACTATGTATTTTAAAGCCAATACTCGCTTCAGACTCTTACTTGATATTTTATCGAACATAGTTGCTCACCCCCATCAAGGAATAATCGAAGTAAGGATATCGAAAACGGTGTTTACAACCGTACCGGCTGTATCGCTTGCTATTTGTGATAATCCACCCAAACCAGCCTGTTTTACAATATACTTCGTTTTTAATATTATAACATGCAATATGTGCTTTGTCAATATCCTTATTATCCGGAATAAGAGACATTTTGTAAAGTATTTCCTTTCAAAACAGAATGTGTTCAGACGGACAACGGCTCAGAATTTATTAAATCGTTCGACGAGCGTAAAAAGGGCAGATTTTCGTTCTTTGATGCTCGCCTCAAAGAGTTAGAAATTAGATACAAACTAATCCGTCCGTTTACGCCGAGACATGACGGCAAAATCGAGCAGTCGCACAGAAAAGATAACAAATACTTCTATGCTACGCACAAATTCTACTCCTTTGACGACTTTTCCAAGTAACTTGCCGTACATCTGAAACGTTACAATTCTTTTCTTATGCGTCACCTTGCTTGGAAATCCCCTAAACAATACGTTTCAGACTATTTAAACCGTGGACTTGTATATAATTAATTTCTTTTCAAAATCTGTCTCATATGTTTGACAAACCTACATTCGGACGGGCGCGACGGAATTTTATCCTTTTCCCTGTGGTTTTGCCGCCGGGCGCCCCTTTTCTTTGACAGAAAAACGAATTTGTGCTAAGATAAACGATATGAGACTGGATAAATTTTTTTCAACCGTGACCGCGCTTTCGCGCAGGGAATGCACGGATCGTATCAGAAAAGGAAAAGCCGCCGTAAACGGCGTAACGATAAAAAAGCCGGATGCAAAAATCGATCCGGAAAAAGACGAGATCTTTCTCGACGGAAAGCAGATTCTTTACCGCCCCTACCTCTATCTCATGCTGAACAAGCCCCGCGGCGTGGTCAGCGCGACGGAAGACAAAGCGGATAAAACCGTGCTCGATCTCCTGCCCGAAGAGTATAAAAAATTCGATCTTTTCCCCTGCGGAAGGCTGGATAAAGACACGCTCGGCTTCATACTTTTAACGAACGACGGACAAGCCGCGCACCGCGCGCTCGCGCCGAAAAGCCACGTGGAAAAAGAATACGGGTTTTCTCTTGCCGACCCCTTTACGGAAGAAGACGCGCTTGCCATCGAACGGGGCATCGCCCTTGCGGACGGTTACGTGACAAAGCCCTGCCGCATCGCACGGACGGGCGACAATTCCGGCGTGATCGCGCTGACGGAAGGCAAATATCACGAAATCAAAAGAATGTTCGCCGCCCGCGGCAATAAAATCGTGTTTTTAAAGAGGATCTCTTTTGCGGGGATCCCCCTTGATCCTTCCTTAAAAGAAGGCGAATGGCGCCCTCTGACAGACGAAGAGACCGCACTTTTTCTCGAGCCGTAACCTTTTTCGCCCGCAACCGGATTTTCCGCAGAACCGAGCCGGAAGACGAACGCTCCGGAAATCTGCGCCGGAAACCGGGCATTTCACGAAGGCATTCAGTGGCTCAGATATTCCAGCCCCTTCAGAAGGATATCGCCCATGGAACTTTCGCGCAGGGAATAATAGACGATCTTCCCTTCCCTGCGGCACAAAACCGCGCCGTAGCTTCTCAAAAGCCGGAGCTGATGGCTGACGGTCGTCTGGTTGATCCCCAGCACGACGGAAATATCCGTAACGCAAAGTTCGCTCAAAACGAGAGCGGATAAAATTCTGAGCCGCGTTTTGTCCGCAAAAAGCGAGAAAAAGCCGACGAGATCGTCGAGGATATCTTCCTTCGGCACATAGTTTTCGATGATCCCCCTTGTCTTGTCGTTTACAAGCAACGTTTCGTTTTCCATAATTTCCCCCTCGGGCGGCAACACCGCCGCAAAAACGTCGGATCCGCCCCACGCTTCTATTGTATCGCACATGCGGAAATATGTCAATACGTGCATACGGGGAAAAATTGTCGCATAAATTGGAAATGAAGAGAAATTTGTCTTTTCGGAGGGATTTCGCGATGAACGACGATATCGTACTGATCGGCTTATTGTTTGTCTTTTATTTAAACGGCGGCATTTCGATGACGCAGCTGTTGCTTCTTCTCGCCCTGCTTTCCGTATCCGGCACGAATTGTGGTTTCGGAAGCACAAACGGGCGCACGCGCACGTCCGCCGCAACGTGACGGGAAAGGCGTAATTCTCCGCAATTCCGGGAAACGCATAGGGCAAGTCACAAGCCTGTTTTCGCCGTAAAAACAGCCGGTGCCGGCGATACCGAGCCTGTTGACAACAACTGCTGAGCCTGTCATTTTGAGATCCTTCCCGGGCAGGATATTACTGCGCCTCGGCGGCGCCGCCCCCTTTTTGTCCTTCGGACATTTTTCCCGTTTCATCGGGAAAATCCACAGGTCAGGATGACGAAATGGTATGGCTTATGAGAAAACGGGAGAACCGCACAAGATCGGTTCTCCCGTTTTTTGTTATACACGCGTTTTACCCCGCCGCGCCCGCAGCGCCGCCTTTACTTGCGGATACAGGACGCGAGCGTATTTTTCAGAACTTCGATATGAACGGGCTTTGCGATGTGCGCGTTCATACCCGCGTCGAGCGCATCCTGAACGTCCTTCACGAACGCGTTCGCCGTCATCGCGATCACGGGGATCGTAAGGGCTTCCGGATGAGAAGAACTTCTGATCGCCTTCGTCGCTTCGTATCCGTCCAGTACAGGCATCATCACGTCCATTAAAATCGCATCGTACTTCCGCGTGGGGGCGTTAACGAACATATCGACGGCTTCCTGCCCGTTTTCGGCAACGTCGCACGAAGCACCTTCCGCCTTTAAAAGTTCCACGGCGATCTCCGCATTCAGCTCGTTATCTTCGGCAAGCAGGAAATTCATACCTTTGAGATCGATCGTTCCGTTGTCTTCGGTAACGGCGTTTTTAAAGCACTCCACTTCGATGAGTTTTTCTTTCAGATTGATCTCCGTAAACGGTTTTGCAAGGAATCCGTCGATATCGATCTCGAGCGCTTCCGTCTCGATATCCGTCCAGTCGTAGGAAGTGAGGAAAAGCACAGGCGTATCGATCGGAATGATCTTGCGGATCTCTCTCGCCGTATCCAACCCGTTCATCCCGGGCATCTGCCAGTCGAGAATGATCGCGTCGTATCCGTGGTTTTCGGCATATACCTTTTTCACGATCTTCACGGCGTCCTCTCCGCTGTATGCCGTATCAAACGAGACGCCGGTATCCGCCATCGTTGCGATGATCCCGTCCGTCACCGATTTTTCGTCGTCCACAAGCAGCATTCTCGTCACCTTGTGGTTCTCCCAGAAATGCTCGTCCTCTTCTTCATGCGGAAGGCGCAAAGGCAGTTCCACCGTAAACGTCGTTCCCCTGCCGGCTTCGCTTTCGAGATGGATCGTTCCGCCCATCAGATCCACGATGTTTTTCGTGATCGCAAGCCCTAACCCGGTACCCGTTTCCTTATTGGTCGTGCTGTTTTCGGCACGAGTGAAAGGATCGAAAATAACCTTTTTGAACTCTTCCGTAATGCCGTAACCGTTATCCGCCACGATGAAACGGATCCTTTCGACCGAAGGAGACGTCTGTCCGAGGTCGGCGATCTCAAATTTGATCTGCCCGCCCTGCGGGGTGTATTTGATCGCATTGGAAAGAAGATTGATCATGATCTGATCGATACGGGTTTTGTCTCCGATATACAGCTCGTGCGTCATCGTGCCAAGATTCACGTTGAACGCCTGCCGTTTCGCCCCCGCCATCGGGCGGACGACCACGTTGATCGACTCGATCAGTTCATCGATCGCGAACACCGAGCGACGAAGGGAAATTTTTCCGCTTTCGATCTTGGAAATATCGAGAATATCGTTGATCAGCCCGAGCAGATGGTTGCTTGCCGCGCCGATTTTCCTCGTATACTCCCGCACTTTCACCTCGTTTCCGGGATCGCGGGCGAGCAGCGAAGAAAAGCCGATCACCGCATTCATCGGCGTGCGGATATCGTGGCTCATATTCGAAAGGAAAGTCGTTTTTGCTTTGTTTGCCTCTTCGGCGATCTGCAACGCTTCCGAAAGCTGTCTGTTGTGCGTTTTCTGCATTTCCGTACGCTGTTTCGTCGTGCGGATCACAAAGAAGATCACGATCGCAGCGATCACCAGCACGATGCCGGAAGCGATCAGCGCCGCATGCACGGGATTTTTACGGATAAACAGAGCAAGCGAGCCGTAATCTTCGTGCAGATTCGCGTCGCTCACATAGATCGCAAGATCGGACTCCGAAATACTGTCGATATAATTGTTCAGCGTGGCAAGCAGAACGACGTCGCATTTGCGGGAAACGGAGACGCTCGCCTTCATCGTCTGCCCGGGAATATAGCTCGTTACGAGCGTACTGCCCGTTTCGTAGATATAATATTCGAGCGAGGCGCGGGTACCGATGGCGATATCCGCTTTTCCTTTCTCCACCGCCGAAAGGCATTCTTTGGAATTGTCGCAAAGGATCGTTTCTTCAAAGTTACCCGTCGGGATCTGCTCTTCCTGTCCTTTCACGATCGCGACCCTGCCGCCCAAATCGTTTGCCTTCGGCTTCTGCGCATAGGCGATGACGGAATCGATCACCGCCACGCTGTTGATAAAACCGAGTTCTGCACAGGCGGAAGAAGCAAGCGGAACGCCGATCAGGATATCGGCTTTGCCTTCCGAAATTTGCCGGCGGGCGTCCGCCGTATCCGAGCAGAAGACGTATTCCGTTTTCAATCCCGTTTCTCCTGCATAATCTTCCAGAACGGAAACGAGAATACCCGCAGGGGAATTTCCCTGTTTATAGGCAAACGGCGCGGAAGACTCCGCGCACAGGATACGCAGCGTACCGACGGACGCAAGCGATTCTTTCTGTTCATCGGTCAGAAGGAAAGCATCGCTGATCACGCGGAAATATTTGTCGTAAAGCTTGTCCTGCAGATTGGGTTCGACCTTATCGATCAGTTCCATCGTTGCGTCAAGTTCTTCGATCAGGTCGGTATTTCCTTTGGTGGACGCAAAATAATAGGGGCGGGGCGCGAAATTCGCAACCACACGCGTATTCGCCACGGGCGACAGGGAAACGCTGGAGATCAGATCGACTTCCCCGTCGATCAGAGCCTGTTTCTGCGCCGCCGCGGAATCGTAATAAACGATTTCGTAATCCAGATTCTCGGCATTCAGAAAGGCAAGAACTTCCTCGTTGCGGGTCGTCGCCGTTTGCCAGAGACCGATTTTCAGTTTGCCCGAGGTGTAAAGATTGAATTCTCTCAGATGCCCCGAACTTTACGCGCAAAGCGTGGTGTAAACGGTACCGTAGCTGTGCTCGGGAAATTCGAACAATTTTTCGGTTGCCGCATTTTTCAGAAGGGGTCCCAGAAGATCGGCTTTCCTGTCCTTAAGATCCTGAATCGCATTGCCTACCGCTTCGTTTCCGTCTGCACTGCCGTAAGGAACATATTCCATTTCCCAACCCGTATATTCGGAAATTTTTTCGAGATAATCGTAATTATATCCCGTCACTTTTCCCGAATGCCCGAAAAAGCTCATGCCTTCCTGCGTGGGAAAAGCAACTTTTATCTTCCGCCGTTCGATCCTGTCCTCCGCTTTCGCAACGCCGCCTTCCGGCAATAATACCATACAGAAAAGCAATGCCGCGATCAGACAGATCGCCGACCTGAGAAATTTTCTCGTTTTCATGCAAACTCCTCTTTCGTGTTTCCGGATAACCGACTTTTGCGGGCAGCCGCAGGTGAGGCGATCGCCTCCTTATAGAGACAAAGCCCCTCACCTGCGGCTGACTTCACGGATTTTCAGCCTTTATTGTGAAACGAGAAAAACAACACTATTTTACATTATAACGTTTTTTGATCAAAATGTCAATCATATTACCGACAGGATGAGATTTGCATGATCGTTTCTTGCGGAAAATGTGACAAACTATGTCTCAAACCCGGCATTTTAACCGTGCCGCACCTTCCGTCACGCTTCCGGTTCGTCCTGTTTTCCGCAGGAATATCTGTTTAAAAGTTCCCTTAATACTTTCACGTGGAATTCCTCGTCCAGACGGATCCTTTTGATCACGGCAGCAACCCTTTCGTTTTTCAGGTTTGCCAGAATAAAATCATATTCCGCGATCGCTTCGAGTTCGCCCGCAACGTCGTCGAGGAGCATTTTACAGGGAGTAACGGCGGCAGAAACGCGGTCGGTCGCATAGTAACGCATCCCGCGCGGCAAAGGAGAAACGTATACGGGAGACACGCCGAGCTCGAGAATCAGCCCGCCCAAAATATCAAGATGATGCATTTCCGCCACGGCGATGCCGCCGAGCGTTTCCGCCGTCTCTTTATCGCCGCTCCGGCGGAAATAGTGGGTCTGAAACTCATACTGCAGGATCGCCGTGATCTCCCCTTCTCTTCCCGCATAGGCGGGAGATACGATCGTTGCCGCTTTTTCGTCCTTTCCGATCCCCTCCGTTCCGGGATAAGGGAGATCGAGTCTGATCGCTTTCAATTCTTTTCCTCCTCTTCTTTTCCGCCGCGCCGAAAGCATGCGGATACCGCCTGCGCTTTGCCCGGCATTTCCAGTTTATGCCGCAAAAGGAAATTTTGTGCAATTTAAATTTTTAGTAAACATTTGTTTGACAAACACGCCAGAAGATAGTATACTGTTATCAGATAAAAACGTTTGTTTGGTAAATTATGCTTGATCTTGAAAAACTTGCCATATTGGTAAACAGCGCGAAGTTTGACGTGTCCTGCTCTTCTTCCGGGGCGGACAGAAAAAGCCGCAACGGCTGTCTCGGTGACACCGCGTACGGCGGGATCTGCCACTCTTTCACGGAGGACGGGCGCTGCATCTCCCTTCTGAAAATTCTGCAGAGCAACCGATGCGTTTATTCCTGCGAATACTGCGTGAACCGCCGCGGGAACGACGTACCTCGCGCTTCCGCCACACCGGACGAAATCTGCGAACTTACCGTCGATTTTTACAGGCGGAATATGATCGAAGGGATCTTCCTCTCCTCCGCGATCGAACAGAGCCCCGATTACACGATGGAAAAACTGACGGAAACGGCGATGCGCCTCAGAAAACTATATCGTTTCAACGGATATATTCATTTAAAAGGGATCCCTTCCGCCGATCCTTCCCTCATCCGCAAAGCGGGAAGATACGTCGACCGCATGAGTTTCAACGTGGAACTGCCTTCCGAAAGAAGCCTGAAACTGCTCGCCCCGCAGAAGACAAAAACGGGGATTTTCACGCCGATGTCCCTCGCGGCGGAAGAATACCGGGAATCGAAACGTGTGCGGGACGATCGCTTTCTCCCCGCGGGGCAGACGACGCAGATGATCGTGGGGGCTTCCCCCGAACCGGACGGCGCGATCCTTCGCCTGTCTCAGGCTCTTTACCGGAAGTTCTCCTTAAAAAGAGTGTATTATTCGTCTTATATCCCCACCAACCCGCAATCGAAACTTCTTCCTTCCGCCCCGGCGGGGCTTCTGAAAGAGCATCGCCTGTATCAGGCAGACTGGCTTATCCGCTTTTACGGTTTCACGGCGGAAGAGCTTTTAGCCGAAGACGAAAACCTTTCCGAAGGATTCGATCCGAAGTGCGGCTGGGCGCTGAAACACCCGGAATTTTTCCCGGTAGAAGTAAACTCCGCCCCGCCCGAACTTCTTCTCCGCGTGCCGGGTATCGGTTTTCACGGCGCGACGAAGATCGTGAAGGCGCGGCGATACGGAAAACTTTCTTTCGAAGACTTAGCCCGTATGCGCATCGTATTAAAGCGCGCGGAACACTTTATTACCTGCAACGGGAAATTTTTCGGGCTGGAAAACAGATCGGCGTTAAAAAACGCCCTTCTCCTTGCCGACAACGCCGCGAAGCCGACGCAGCTTTCTCTCTTTTCCGATCCCGCCGTCGCCCTTACTGCCATAACGGGTGAATTATGAGTGATAATCGGCTTATCGGCAGACATTTTCTTTCTTAACAAGAAGCCGCGATCGGATCGGATTGCTTAAAATGAGGTTTCATTTATGATCGTATTTCTTTTCGACGGAACGGAAACCGGGCTTTACTGCGCCCTGTTTACCGCCTACACGCAAAAAAAATTCCCCGATCTCGTTACGACGGACGGGGAAATACAGCAGGCTTTCGGGGATGAGGCGATCGGAATTCTTTCCGACGAAAAAAACGCGGAACGGGTAAAAAAAGGGCTTTCGGCATGCCGGACGAAAAGGCTTTTGCCGGACGTACGGAAAACGCTGAGAAGCGGAGACAAACTGAAATATACGATCGCGTTCCGCTATCTGCGCCTTGCTCTCGACAATAAGCCGTGCGACGTTTCGGAAAATTATGCCGATCCGACCGTTCTCGCCGTTCGCGACGCCGTGCGGAAAATCGATCTCGAAGTACACCGGATGACGGGTTTTCTTCGTTTCGCCCGCACAGACAAAGGGTTTTATTACGCCCATTACGAACCCGATAACGATATCACAGATCTTCTGATGCCCCATTTCACGGCAAGGTTCCGCATTCAGCCCTTTCTGATCCACGATACGAAACACAACGTTCTCGGCGCGTACGACGGAGAAAAATCGACCGTTCTCCCTTTAGGCAATCGTACCATAACCGTTTTTCTCGATCGCGAGGAAGACGAATTTTTAAAACTCTGGCGGCTTTATTACGACAGCGTGAACATTCCGGAGCGAAAAAACAAAAAACAGATGTACGGCTATATGCCGGCGAGGTATCACAAAAATCTTCCGGAAAAAAATCGGTTATAAAACGAAAAATCATATCATTTTCAGTACTCGACGTGCTTCACGCCCTCTTTATGGCTGAAACGATACAGAACGATCTTATGCCCGATCGTGCACACGATTTCGGCGCGCAGCTTTTTCGCGAGCTCTTCCGAAACGCCCTTCGCGTCGTCTTCCGCATTGTTTAAAACGGTGATCTTGATCAGTTCCCGTTTTTCGAGAGCGTCCGAAAAAGAGGCGATCATGTTATCCGAAAGTCCGCCCTTTCCGATCTGACCGATCGGTTCGATATCCTGCGCGAGAGAGCGCAGATTGCTTCTTTGTTTTGATGTGAACATATTTTTCTTTCCTTTTAATCGTTAATTAACAACGTTAAACACAAACGCCGTTTGTTTTTTGAATTTTCCCGACAAGAAAAAGTTTAATCCACGAAATCGAACTCGATCTCGCCGATCACAACCGTATCGCCGTCTTTCGCGCCCTTTTTCCTCAGTTCTGCGATCACGCCGAAATCGAGAAGAGTTTTCTGCATGTAAGCAAGGCTGTCCATATCGTCCAGCACGACGTTTCTTTCCAGCAGCGACACGAGCGGTCCGTCCACGACGAATACGCCGTCTTCCTCATCGTAATCCACGGTAAATTCGCTCGGATTCTTCTTTTCGTAACGGAACTCCTCGAATTCAAGCGGCTTCGGCGCGGGAAGGGTCGCGAGGACGGAAACGATTTCGCGGATCATATCTTCCAGACCTTCCCCTTTCAAAGCGGAAATACAGAACACTTTCTTGTCGTCGCCGTCTTCCGCAAGGCGTTTTTTAAATTCCTCGATCTTTTCTTCCGAGCCGTAAAAATCGCACTTATTCAAAGCGATGATCTGCGGGCGCGCGGCAAGCGTTTCCGAATATCCGGAGAGTTCGCGGTTGATCTGCAGATAATCTTCGTAAGGATGTCTCCCCTCTACGCCGGAAATATCGACCACATGCACGAGAAGGCGCGTTCTTTCGATATGCCTGAGAAAGGCAAAGCCGAGCCCCGCCCCCTCGGACGCCCCTTCGATCAGCCCGGGAATATCGGCGCACACGAAGGATTCGTCATAATACTTCACCACGCCGAGATTCGGCGAAAGGGTCGTGAAATGATAATTCGCGATTTTCGGCTTCGCACCCGAAATTTTAGAAAGTAAAGTAGATTTTCCCACATTGGGGAATCCGACCAGACCGACGTCCGCGATCGTTTTGAGTTCGAGTACGATTTTTCTTGCCTCGATCTTTTCGCCCGTCTGCGCGAAATGGGGTGCGTGGCGTTTGCTTGTGCAGAAATGCGTATTGCCTTTTCCGCCCTTGCCCCCTTCGAGAACGAGGGCTTTCTGCCCGTCGTAATATACGTCGCAGAGGATACCGCCCGTCTCGCCGTCCTTGCAGACCGTACCGAGAGGAACGGCGATGTACAGATCTTCGCCGTTTTTTCCGTGACGGTTATTGGGTTCGCCTTTGCCGCCGCTTTCCGCAACGTATTTGCGCTTGAATTTGAAATCGATCAGGCTTGTTTTATGCCTGTCTCCCACGAGGTAAACGCTTCCGCCGTTTCCCCCGTCGCCGCCGTCGGGTCCGCCGTTCGCAACCCCTTTGTATCGCATAAAGGAAACGATGCCGTCGCCGCCGTTCCCCGCTTTGATCGTAATACCTTCTTTATCGATAAACATTTTCGATTCTCCTCGTTGTTCCGGTCAGTTTTACCCCTGTCCGGCATAGCAGTTTTCTCATCGCGATCCCGCGATCGTCTTTTTCCCCGTTTCGCACAGATCGGCAAGCACGCAATGCTCACAGTCCGGCTTTCTTGCCGAACAAACCTTTCTGCCGTGCCATATCAGGCAATGGTGCATGGCGTACCATTTATCTTTTTCCAGAATTTTCATCAGTTTGTTTTCGGTTTCGAGAGGGGTTTTCCCCTTTGCAAGTCCGATCCTTGCCGAAACGCGGAAAACATGGGTATCCACGGCAATCGCGTCCCCGTGAAACCATACGCTGTAAACCACGTTCGCCGTTTTTCTTCCAACCCCCGCAAGCGAACGGAGATCTTCGAGATTATCCGGTACATTGCCGCCGAATTTTCCGAGAATATCCTTCGACGCGGAAAGAATGTGTTCCGCTTTGCTTCTGTAAAGCCCGCAGGAAAAAATCTTTTTTTCGAGTTCGCCCTGCGACAGATTCACCATTTTTTCCGGGGTGTTAGCGATCGCAAAAAGCTTGTCCGTCACCTTGTTCACCCGTTCGTCCGTACACTGCGCGGAAAGCATCACCGCAACCAGAAGCTCGTATGCGGAAGAATAGCGGAGCGCAGGTTTCGCGTCCGGGTATTCTTTCATCAGTCTTTCCGTAATTTCCGCAGCCGTCTTTCGGGTCATCTTTCGTTCTCCTGTTTTTATGCCGCTTTTCTCCAAACGGTTTTTCATGCCGCTTTTCTCCCGGCGGCAACGCGATCTTTCAAAAAAGAAACAGACCGCGCTTTTTATTGTACCACAAAAACGAAAAAGAAACAAACAAAAAGGCTTTCTCGCGCCGTTTTTCCGAAAAATTTTTCTTCGGGCTATTTCCGCCATCGCCGGTCGTTTTGCTCGTTTCATTTTCTTCTTTGGCATATATCCGGGTCTATAGATCGTTTAAACGGTATTTTGAAAAGGGAAAGCGGTTTTCCGCCTTCCCTTTTTCCATTGAAGCACGATTCCCTTTTCAGCAAAGTCTTCTGACGCTCCCAACCGAACGATCGATCAGGAAAAAGCCGCGGAAGGAACCGAGCCTGTTCTGCAGAATAACGTTTTCCGCCTTTTTCAGATAAGCGACCGAAAATTTTGCGGAAATGCCGCAACCGATGCGCGCTTCGCTCGGGGTGTTTACGGAATAGCAGGCAATTCCCGCGCGGCGCATCGCGTCGATAAATTCCATCACCTGCGTGCGGGAACGAAATACGGCGATACAATACATCGATGTTTCCTCCTTTGTTTTTCTCTCCCCTCAGCCGGGAGAGATCTCAACCGGAACGGAAAAGCCACGCCGGCGCGGCGCATGTTTTGCGATTTCCCGCCATATAATGTACGGATGAAAGGCAACATGCCCGAAGGGAGAGAAATGATCTATTTCGACAATGCCGCCACGGGCGGATTCAAACCTTCCGAAGTAACGGACGCGGCATACAACGCGATGAGATTTTTAAACGCCAACGCCGGCAGAAGCGGACACAGACTGTCAGCCCTCGCATCCCGTTACGTTTACGAAACGAGAAAGCTCGTCTCTTCGTTTTTCCGCGGCTACGGCGCGGAAAGGGTCGTATTCACGGCAAACTGCACGGAAGCCCTGAACGCGGCGATTTTCGGCACGCTCGGGCAAGGCGCGCACGCGATCGCGACGGTGACCGAACACAACAGCGTTCTCCGCCCTTTATATGCGCTCAGAAGAAAGAGAGGCACTGTGCTGAGCATCGCTTCTCCGAAAGGCGATCGGATCACCGCGGACGATATTGCTCCGCTTCTTACCGAAGACACCCGTCTCGTGGCGGTAAACGCCGTTTCCAACGTAACGGGCACGCCGAACGACCTTTCCGGAATCGGCGAACTTTTAAAAAACACGAAAGCTTTATTTCTTGTGGACGGAGCGCAGGGCGCCGGACACATTCCCCTCGATATGCGGGATCTGCATGCGGATATTTTATGCGCCGCCGGGCACAAAGGATTGAATGCCGTTCAGGGGATCGGCATTCTCGCGTTTTCGCCGAAAGCGAGGATCGAACCCCTTCTCTTCGGGGGAACGGGGACGGACACCTTTAACGAAAACATGCCGGAAGATTACCCCGAAAAACTGGAAGCGGGGACAATGAATCTTCCCGCCGTGCTCTCTCTTTCCGAGGGGATCCGCCATATCCGTGACAGCCTGCCCTACATTTCCGGGCAGCTTACGAAACTGACGGAATTTCTGATCGGAAAACTGAAGGAGCGATCTTTCGTTTCTCTTTTTTCTAAGCCGAATGCGGCGGGAATCGTCGCGTTCTCTCATCGGGAAATTCCTTCGCAGGAACTCGCCCAGATCCTTTCCGACCGATACGACATTGCCGTGCGCGGCGGTTTTCACTGCGCGCCCCTCATGCACCGTTTTCTCGGAACGGAAAAACTCGGGCTCGTGCGCGTAAGTCTTTCTCCGATGAATACAAGGAAAGAGATCAACGAATTTCTGTCTGCTTTAGACGAAATCACCCTTGCGGGAAACGGCTGACAGATTGCCCGTTAACGGTATTATACGTCGACTTCCTTCTTTCGGCATTCCCTTTTCCGGCGTTTTTCCGTAACCGGCGTTATTCTCCGCTTTTGATCTTTTTCACGACGGATGCGAGAATCTTTTTCTGTTTTGCGTTCAGGAAAGGTTCGATCGTACGGCAGAATTCGTCGATCTTTTCGTCCGTAAGCGTGCCGCGTTTTCTTCCCTCTTCCGCTTCCTTTACGATCGCGCGGACGAGTTCGTCTCCGCTCTTTCCCTCGTAACGCGCGGCAAAGGACGCAAAACGGCCGAAAACGTCGCTTTCCGGATTCCCTTCTTCTTTCTTTTTCCCTTCATACCGATTGAAATCTTTCATGGCTTTCTCCGTTACGATATATTGTATGCGGAACGCCGGAAAGAATGTTCTCTTATTTCAGGAGGAACCATAATGAACTTTTTACCGGTCGTTCTCCTTCTCTTCGTCTTCGGCGGCGGGTCGTTACAGGGGATGAAGGACCTGCTTTCCCGCATCGATATCTCGTCCTTCTCTCCCCTGTTTCCCTTTCTCGGCATCGATAAGAAAACGGCGGATTTCCTTTGCGGCGAAGAATTTTCTTCTCTTCTCGAAGGCAATGCGGACTTAAAATCTCTTCTTCCCCTTCTCGGAAACCTTTTCCGCGGAGAAACCGAACAAACGGACAAAGGGAGCGACAGCGAGGAAACCCCGCCGAAAAAGCCGGCTTCTCTCGATCCGATCCGCAACATCGCGACGGGGGATATCGAAGCCGCTCTCGGCAGCTATTTCCGCTGATCTTTTTCCAAAGAAACGATTTTATACCAAAAGCCCGTTTCCCCGAAACTCTCAAAAATTTCGGGGAAACGGGCTTTCCGATGCCGGCTATCGGTTCATACATGTTTTAATAACACCGATAAGATCGGGAATGCTTTCCGCACAATCCGCCAGAACCCACTGGTTCACGATCGCGATCAGACCGTTGATATAAAAGGAAACCAGATAAGATTTTACGTTTTCCGGCTGTCCGTATCTGTCCAGGATCGGGCTGAAAATATACTTGTACATATAATCGTAGGTACTGTCCCACCCGAACAACTTGTAGTACCGCAAAGTCGTACGGAAAAGGCGTTTATTGTTTTTGACAAATGACAGATACGGCTCGAGGTATTTCGGCGTTACCAGGTACAATTCGTCCAGCTCGGCTTCCCGAATATATTTTACGATGCCGTGTTCGCCGTCCGGCGTATTGAAATCGTCCACTTCACACGTTTGCAGGTAAAAATTTTTCAGCACATACTGAGAAGTTTCTTCCAGAAGATCTCTCATCGTTTCATAGTGAAGATAGAAGGTAGAACGATTCACTCCGGCTTTATTGCAAATTTCTTTGACCGTGATATATTCGAAATCCTTTTCTTCAAGCAGAAAAAGGGGGCGTCGTCCATCAGGCACGCCGTGTTATAATACTTGCTTTCCGATCGGTTCATATTCTGCCCTCTCTTCCGATTTTACTTCTCTTATTTTCTTCCATGCTTTTACAATCATATAAACGGCGATCACGTTCACCGAAATCGTTATCGCACTGCCCGTAACGGGCTTGATCGTTCGTCTGAACGTCTCCTCTGTTCAAAAATTTTACCGAAACGATAAAAGCATGAATTTTATTTTTGATTTCTGGTATTCTTTTCGATAAACCGATAACCAGAATAACGAGAGAGTACGCCGACAAAGCGTAAAAAACGTAATCCGGCGCACCTCTCGTATCACCGCAGGCAAAGACGTAAATCACCCCCGCAAACGCTATTACGGGAAGAATTATGATAACACCCGCAGGCGGATGCAGTATTTTATTTATGATGATCTTTGCCTTTTTCATTGTTTAGTTTTCGCTGATTTCTTTCGCTAAGCGAATAATATCGGACGCGTATTTCTTTTTGCCTTTTTCAAGCAGTTTCTTATAAATCGGATAATTGACCGAAACGCCGGCAATTCCGACAACGCCGATCGCGATACCTGCCGCCGTCATAGCCGTCGTGCCGCTTCCGATCACCTTCATCGAAAGACACATTCCGACGCCGAGAATAAGAGCGGCGATCACGCCGAACGTATAAGCGAAAACCTGCGCCGGGCGCTTTACCCTGGCGTCGAGTTTCTTAAGCTGTACGACCTTTCTTGTGTCCTTGACCGCATATTCGTTTGCGATCGCTTCCGCATAAATTTTATCCGTGTTCATGTTTTACCTCCTGAACTTTTGATGGCTCAATTATAACACACTTTCCCGGAGAAGGGAACAACAGACAAACGGGAAATTGTCGATTTCTGATCGCTTTCCGGATTTTCTTTTTTCGCAATTTCCGGAAAAAGCTATTTTCCGGCAATGAAAAAAGCTTACGAAAATTTTTCGTAAACCTTTTTAAATTAGTTGAAAACGCAATGCGGTTATCTGTCCTTCCGTGAAATTCCCAGCCGGAATCTGCGTTCATTTTCAGTTTGTTTCCGCTTTTTCGTCGGCGGAAAGATCGGAAACAGATCTCTCACGTCCGATCACACGGAAGATCAGACAGCTGAACCCCCATGTGGGAAACAGATAAAACAAACTGACGAAAAAGGTATAGAGCGGCACAGAGAAATCATGAATGACGTAAACGATACGGAAAGGAAGGGCAAACGGCTCCATCAGCATCATAAGATTCTGATCGAACACAATGTTCAACGCAATCGCAACCACGGCAAAAACGCCGTAATAAGCGGCAAACAGAAAGAAATTTTTCCTATTCGGCGTAACGATCCCCCGATACAGATAAAGCATGCCGAAATAGATCATGCAAGAGTGGAAAAACATGCTGTAAAAACATTGAAAATGGAAAAAAGGATACAGCTGAAAAGACGTGGACGGGATCAGAAGATACGCAAGCCCCGCCGCGGGACAAGCCCCCGCGATAAAAGCTTCCGCCATCGTCTTAGGAAATCCTTTTCCGAATCCGCTGAGAAGAAGAGAATAAATAAACGTGCCGCAGAAAGAAAGGGGCAGCCAGCTATTCAGATCGGTATATCCGTTCACGAAAGAATACCCTATTTTAAAAGCTTCCATACAGGCGATCGCGATACCGAAGATCTTCGGCATCCGTTTCAGCGTGCGTTCGCTCATATTTCTCGAATAATAAAAAGAAAGGGCGATCAGAACGAGACAGACCGCAAGTCCGCAAAAATGCAGAGGCGTAAACATTCCGCACGGCGGATATTCTCCTCTCGGCGCAAAAAATTTCATTTCTTTTTCCTCTTAAGTCCGGTTTTCCCCCGGGAAACGACTTTCACCGGCATTTTTCGCAAGGGCTCCGACTATCTTTACTTTAAATCGGCTTTTTTACGATCGCCCGCATGCGGTTTCCGTCTTTCAGCATACGGCATCGCGCTTTGTAATCGGGCATATACATCGCAAGCATGGCATGAAAGTCTTTTCCGTGGTCAGGAAATCTGAGATGACAGATCTCATGCAAAGCGACATAATCGAGACAGGCTTCGGGAAGATTCGCAAGATACAGGGAAAGGTGGATCCCCCCCGTTTTCACGTTACAGCTGCCCCAGCGGGAAAGCGTTTTTCTCACGCGGAACACCGTGTAAGAAAGCCCCGTACGGAAAGCCCATCGATCGAGAGCGGCGCGCCCTTTCCGAAGAAGCTCTTCCGTAAAAAAAGCTTCCGCCGTTTCTGCGGGCGAACGCTTTTTCCCCGGAACGATTCTGAAATAATCGCCGGAAAGATATACGCCGTTTTTCCCTTCGCTCCCGATGAAAACTTCCTTCCGCTCGCCCCACAGATACACTTCGTCTCCGTCGCGATAACAAAGTTCGTTTTCCGGTTCGTTGCGGGATATCATTTTTTCTATCCGGCTCAGTTTCGAACGGAAAAAGGTTTCCGCAACCGCCTCCGCCACGCCGTAGGGAACGTTCATCCGGACGCCGCCATACCGATCGACGACGATCCGGATCGTTTTAAAACGACCTTTGCGGACCGTTACGGGAATGCCGCCTATTTCCTTTACCGTATCCATGGTTTCACGCTCCGGGATCCGGACTTTTTAAAATGCGACACGATGCGTCGCGGACAAAATCCGGAAGTCTGAAAATTGCCGTTGCCTTTTCGGGCAACGGCAATC
>CABUWK010000043.1 GCA_902495325.1 uncultured Acidiphilium sp. | reverse complement strand
TCCGCCCTTTTCCCCGATTTCTCTATTGATGTACGGAAAGTACTATCGATTTCGAAATCGGGAAAAATCATCGGAAAATAAGCTCTTTAAGGCGCAAGGCGTTTTTACGGATGAAAAATTGCGTTTTGACAAGGCAAACACCCGAGATAATACTCTTTCGTATATTGAAGGGTGTTTAACACAGTCACAAACCGATTTTTCGCCATAAAAATAGTTAGTGATGACGAATGCTAAGCCTATATTTCAAAGACTTTAAACGAGGAAAAACCGCCCGCCGGTACCTTCAGCGGGCGGTTTTTGAAAGACGTTTTTATTCTCCCGAAAACTGCGAATTGTAAAGCCCCGCATAGAAACCGTTCTGTTCCATCAGCTCGTCATGCGTGCCCTGCTCGATGATATTGCCGTCCTTCATCACGAGGATCAGATCGGCGTTGCGGATGGTGGAAAGCCTGTGGGCGATCACGAAACTCGTTCTGCCCTGCGTCAGCCGGTCCATCGCGCGAGAAATCACTTCTTCCGTGCGGGTATCCACGTTGCTCGTCGCCTCGTCCAGAATGAGAAGAGGCGCCTTCTCCGCCATAGCGCGGGCAATCGTGATCAGCTGTTTCTGCCCGCCGGATACGCTCGATTCTCCGTCCATCACGGTATCGAGTCCGTCCGGAAGGGTATGCACGAAATGGGAGATCCCTGCCTCGTGACAGATCCTGTCAAGCTCTTCGTCCGGAATACCCGTTTTCGAAAACAGAATGTTTTCCCTTAAGGTGCCTTCGAACATCCAGGTATCCTGCAACACCATGCCGAAGATATCATGCACTTCCTCCCGCGGCATATCCTTTACGGAAACGCCGTCGATCGTAATATCTCCGCCGTTCACTTCGTAAAAGCGCATCAGCAGGTTGACCATCGTCGTTTTGCCGGCGCCGGTCGGTCCGACGATCGCCACCTTCATACCCGGTTTTATCTTTGCCGAAAAATCGGGAATGATGATCTTGTCGGGATCGTATCCGAACCGGACGTTTCTGAATTCCACTTCTCCGCGGATCGCCGCGTCTTTTCCCGTTAACAGTTTACGCATTTCCCCGCTCTCGTCGGAAAGCTCTTCCTGCGCGAGAAATTCGTTCACCCTGCTCGCCGCGCCCGCCGCCATCTGCAGAGAGTTCATCGCCTGCGCGATCTGGCTCATCGGGCTCTGGAACAGATTGACGTATACAAGGAATGCGGTGATGGTGCCGAACGTCACGATGCCGTCGTTTAAAAGAAGCCCGCCGACCACGCATACCGCGGCGTAAGCGAAATAGGAAACGAAGGAAGATACGGGCTGCATGATCCCCGCGAGCATCTGCGCGCGGAACATCGCTTTTCTCATCGCCTCGTTGGAATTTTCAAACTCTTCTCTCTTTCTCTTTCCCGCGCCGAACGCCTTGATCACGGTAAGCCCGGTAAAGTTTTCTTCCACCTTTCCGTCGAGCTCGCCTAAAATCACCTGTCTTTTGCGGAATTGCGGCAATGCGAATTTCGTGATGAACCCGACAAAACCAAGCATCAGCGGCACGATCAGAAGAGCCGTCAGAGCCATCTGCCACCTCGTTACGAACATGGCGATCAGCACGCCGACCAGCATGAACACCGCCGATAAAAACATCGTGACCGCCTGTTCGAGAGACTGGCTGACCGTGTCGATATCGTTCGTCACCACGGAAAGCGTATCGCCGTACTGACGGGAATCGAAGTATTTCAAAGGTACGCGGTTGATCTTCTGCGAGATCTTCTTTCTCATCCCGTAAGCGAACCTCTGCGTAACGCCCGCCATGATAAACGATGCGAGATAATTGCACAGCGCGCCGCATGCGTAAAATCCGATCAGGATAAAGCCGATTTGCGCGATCTTCGCAAGATCGATGTTTTTCATCGCCGCGCCCGCCGTGATCGTATCGGTAAGCTCTTTCAGCCATTGCGGCGCGAATATGGAGAGGACCGTGGAAACGATAATAAATACGGATGCGGCGATAATCGACTTATAGAACGGTTTCATTGCCGCAAACAGGTCTTTTCTGTTCTTTCTTTTTTCTTCTTTCGTCAAAGGCTTCATGGGGCCCGTCTGCCCTCTGTGCGGTCTCATAATCCGAGTTCCTCCTTTGAAAGTTGCGATAAGGCGATCTCTCTGTATACGGAGCAATCGCGAAGAAGGTCTTTGTGTTTTCCCATACCGACCGCTTTTCCTTCGTCGAGAACGACGATGAGGTCTGCATCCATGATCGTGCCGATGCGCTGCGCGACGATAAGTTTCGTCGTTCCTTTCGCGCGTTCCGCAAGGTTCTCACGCACTTTGCGATCCGTCTTGTAATCGAGTGCGGAAAAACTGTCGTCGAAAATAAGAATTTCTGCCCCCGTTGTGATCGCCCTTGCGATACACAGTCTCTGTTTCTGCCCGCCGGACACATTCTTTCCGCCCTGAGAGATCGGGGAATCATACCCTTCCGGCATTTCGCGGATAAAGGGATCCGCCTCGGCAATCTTCGCTGCCTCTTCTATTTTTTCCTGCGGAAGAGACGGATCGGAAAAAGCGATGTTCTCTTTTACCGAACCGGAGAACAGGATCCCTTTCTGCGGCACGATGCCGATCTTTTTGCGAAGGGTCGCCTGTTTCAGTTCCTTCACGTTCACGCCGTCCACCAGGACCTCGCCGCCCGTAGCGTCGTAAAAACGGAGCACCAGGTTGACGAGCGTCGTCTTGCCGCTGCCCGTCGCTCCGATAAACGCGACCGTCTGTCCCTTTTCCGCACGGAAGGAAATATTTCCGAGAACTTCTTCCTCCCCCTTGCCGTAGCCGAAGGACACGTTGCGGAATTCCACCGTTCCCGTCTCCGTCGTCGGGGTTTCCGTTTGCGGGTCGGTCACGTCGGACGAAGAGTTCAGCACTTCGTGAATTCTCCCGGCGGATACCTGCGCGCGGGGCATCAGCACGAACATCATCATCAGCATCATGAAGGACATGATGATCTGCGAGGCAAGCATCATGAAAGAGGTGACCGTTGCATAATCGGTTTCACCCGCATTGATCAGATTTGCGCCGATCCAGTAGATCGCAAGGGAAACGCCGTTCATCACAAGGGTCATCACGGGGCTCATCAAGCCCATCACGCGGCTCGAGAAAAGCTGTCTCCCCGTGATCTCCTTATTCACGCCGTCGAACTTGTTCTCCATATACGCTTCCGCATTGTACGCGCGAACGATCCTCGTACCCGTCAGGTTTTCGCGGGTGACGGAATTCAGGCGGTCGGTCAGTTTCTGCATTTTGCGGAACGTAGGCAGAACGGTGATCATGATACATGCGATACATACGATCATTACGATAACGGCGGCAAGCGTGGCAACCGTAAGCTCAAGGCTCGTCGCACGGATTTTGAGGATCGCCCATACCGCCGTGATCGGCGCCGCAACGACCATTCTGAGCATCATCACGTTTGCAACCTGCACCTGCTGAACGTCGTTCGTTGTATGGGTGATAAGAGACGCCGTCGAGAAGGAATCGATCTCGTGAACGGAAAACTCGTCGATCTTCGCATAAATGCGGGAACGGATTCTCGTCGTAAGCGAGGACGACACGTAAGAAGCGATCAGCCCGACGGACATCTGCGCCGCCGCGCTGCCGAGCGCGACGAGAAGCATCATGACGCCGCTTTTCCAGATATCGCCGACAGTAGCCTTCGCCACGGCGACGAGGACGGAAACCGTCTCTTCGGGAATCCCGAGAGCGGAAAGGGTTTGCCCGTCGATCTTATCCCACCCGACGGTGCCGACCAACGCGGACAACGCTTCCCCGAACTTCTCGGGATGGTTGTGATAGTCGAGATAGGTGATCGACTCGATTATTTTCTGAACGTAATCGACAAGCGTCATCGTAAAGTACACCTGAAGTACGGTCAGCCCGCAGAGAAGAGCGATCAGCATCCAGTCGACGGGTCGTAAATTCTTATACAGTTTAATCATGTTCTCCTCCGGAAAACTCGCTTAATTTCTTTAATAAACGAAGCAGCTCGTCAAAATCTTCTTCGCCGAGCGTTTCGGCGATCCCGAGTACGTTTCGTTTCATTTTATTCATCGTGTTTTCTGCACATGCCTTTCCGGCGTCGGTCAGCGTTACGCAGAGTTTCCTGCCGTCCGATTCGTGCCGGCGGCGTTCGACAAGTCCCTTTTTCTCCGTGGTTTTCAGAAGGTTCGCCACCCTGCCCGACCCCACGCCGAGAAACTCCGCGATCTCGCCGGCAGTCGCCCGCCCGCAGTTTGCGAGATACCCGATCATCGCGCCCTCGCCGAGCGCCGTGCCGGACTCGATCTTTCTCGCAACGCTGCGCCGCATTGTTTTTCCGATCAGCTTCAGCATCTCGTTTATCTTCTCGTCATCGATCACGTTTACCCTCCGCATTATTAATTATCTTTCAGTGTGAGATAATTATAGCGAAAAGCACAGGCAATGTCAAAACATTTTTACGGGTAATATCGATTTTTACCGAAAAAACTTATTTTCACACGGCTTTTATTTTTATTCCCGGTCTTCCGCCGTCTCTTTCCCGTCATTTTCTTTTCCTCTTTTCCCCTTCTTTCCGTATCGCTTGACAGCCCGGCAAAAATACGATATAATAATAACGTTATACGGATATGGCGGAATTGGCAGACGCGACGGACTTAGGATCCGTTGGGCAACCGTGCAAGTTCAAGTCTTGTTATCCGTACCATATCGAGTGTTCATAACAGATTTCAGTTATGGACACTCGATATTTTTTGCTTATGCTTACTTTTCGGTTAAATATTGTGTTGTTTTGAGCAGGTTCGCCTGCTCTTTTTTGTTTTTAGGGGTTATACTGCATTAGATAAGTATTCGATGGCTACGCCCTTGCGCGAGTCAAGGATATAAGGCGGTCTGTGTATGATGCCGGGGATGTCAAGTGTGCCTACAAAGCGGTAATGAATGATGACCTTTTGTGTTCTATCTTTGCCTGTTCCCTCTACGGGAAAGACCGCGATCTTCTCAATCAGCTCTCGCAGAATAACGGGTGTTAAGGTTCGCATCTCCATAAACTTGCGGATGGCTTTGAGAAAATCGTCCTTTGCCGTCTGTATTCTGTCAATACTGTCGAGTTTTTCTTTGAGTTCAAGTGTCTGCCGCTTCAATTCCTCTTGCTCGTTCTCGTACTTTTGAGAAAGCCGCATAAACCACTCGTCCGTGACCTTGCCCTCTACGTTGTCTTCGTAGAGCTTTTCAAAGAGTCCGAGAAGCTTTTGGCTTCGCGCTCTCGCCGTTGCTAAAGCACCTTCCGCAGCCGTTCTCTCCCGATGCATATCCTTGTTTGTCTTTTTCTCTAAAAGCTCCGCAAAGGCTTCCTCGGCGCTTTCAAGATAGTCCGCAAGCATTCGCAGCTCCATCAGTACGATCTGCTCCAAGGCATCCTCACGGATATAGTGGGTATTCAAAGTATGTTTACAAACTCCCTCTCACCTAATAGCCTTGAGAACAACCGAATCTTAAGGCTTCAAAGAAATATCCTCATCTATTACCATAAAACTGCCGTTTTTAGGGGTATATCTTGAAAATTTATCCCTCTATTTATGTAAAAGGAGCTTTTTGAAAAAAGTACATTGTCTGATTGAAATATTCATAAGTTGTTTTCGTTTTTCCTCTCACTTAATAGCCTTGGCAAAGGTCAAATTCGTAGGTTCTTTTCAAAAAATATCCCTCATATAGAAGCCTTGGGAAAAACAAAAACGCACCCTCATTTTCAAAATTTACCGTCCGAAAACAAAAAGAAAAGCCGCTATCGCGGCGTGTAAATCACGCTTTGATAGCGGCTCTTATGGCGAATACAAAGAGCTTAATATTGGTTATTATATATCAATCCTTTAATAATATCCAAACTAATTCTGCTTCTTTGTTCTTCATTAAAACCTGCGATAATGTCCGTCATGGTTTCGGGACTCCAATATATTTTCAACTTTTGCTTAGTACGAGTAATGGCTGTATTTCATTGGCTTGTACGTCAATTTCGTGAAGGTGTGCGTTGAGCTTACCTTCCGTGAGAAGTGTGGTGTATGTACCTCTCTTGTGCTGCTTGATATAGTCGCGGTGAATGAGTCCGTATTTGCCGATTTTGTGTTCCTTTTGCTCTGCGATTTCGAGCATTGGATAGTATTGTTCTCCGCGAAGCTCGTATTTGATTCCGTTTTGAGTGATGTACTTTTCCATGATCATATTCCTTTCGTGTTACAAAATTCCTTGTAAACACAAGCATTTTCGGTACTTTGGGAATATGTTTCGACCACCTCGGCACTATGCCGTAATATTAGGTCTGTTATGAACACTCGTACCAGCCAACGGTCCGTAATTTTTTCTTGCGGACCGCTGTTTTTCTGCTTAAAGCAGATATCCGGCTATGACAGGTAATGCCGATTTTACGGAGATAACTATGATTTTATGTTTTTCGGGAACGGGCAACAGCCGTTATATCGCAAGGCGGATCGCGGAAGCATTGCAGGATGAAACAATAAATCTCAACGAAAAAATAAAAGCGAATGACAATGTATCGGTTGCGGGCAATGCGTTAAAAGATGTCCGATGAATAACATCAGCCTTAACAGCGGAAAACCCGTGTGGGGAAAAGAATGCACGCATTGTATGGCGTGTATTTGTTACTGCCCGGCAGAAGCGATTGAGTACGGGAAAAAGAGTATCGGAAAGCCGCGTTACCGCTTTGAACAACTGAAGCTCGGTAACGAAGATCCTATCCGACGCCCATAAAAGACACAGCGATCCGTAAGTATTTTCTTACAGACCGCTGTTTTTAATTTATAACCGACTGAAACGATACCGACGACGGCGGAATCGTTTCAGTTCCCGATTGCGGATTTTGCGAGCAAAACACCCGCCGCGGCAATCAGAACAGACAGAAACAGGAACGAATTTATCCCGCCGACGCACCCGCCGGCTGCGCCTTCTTTCAGCGTGACGATCACCCGGCAATCGGACGAAACGGCGCCGATCACATACTTCCCGTCTGCACCGGCGGAAAGAGCTTCTCCGTTCACGATCACGCTTCCGATGACCTCGCCGTCCTTTGCTTTTATCTCGTAAGATCCGCCTTCGCTCACGAAATCGACAAACGATCCTCCGTTCTCGAACACAACGGCAACCGTGTAAGTTTTTACCCACTTTGCGTAAAGAGCAACGCTTTCCGTCAAAGCATTTACGTCCGCCTTTTCGGTAAGCGAGGCATCGAGATACCATCCTTCAACCTTATAGCCGTTTTTGTTAAGCGAGGGAAACTCCTTCGATTTATCCCATTCGACCACGCGAACGGCACCGCTGCCGTCGTGCAGAGCGAGAACGATGCAGTTCTCTTCAACGGGCAGAGGACGGATCTCAAGATATGCGGTAACGTTGTCAAACGAACGATCCCACCCTTTGAACAGAAACAAATCGTGCGAATAAATTTCGGGCGCGACCGCGCTTTCTCCGCGAAGAACTTCCTGCGAAGAAAGCACTTTCCCGTTCTCATCGAAAAACACGACTTCATACGAAGGGGAAACAAACACGGGATCCGCCGTTCCCGTCGGATACGCGCAGGATGATATAACCGTATTCGAGGCTGTAAACAAGTTCGAGCCCGCCGCGGAAGATCATTGTCATATTTGCGCCGGTATAGGAATAATAGTCGTCGACAAACAGTTTGAACGAGAGATCGAGTTCGGAAGAATAAACTTTTACGGTATCGGCTGCCATAACGTCGCCTTTGTTTCCGAGCGATTTATCGAAAACGCCGCCGGAAACTTCCGCAATCCCTTTCGTGAAATTCAGCTCGTCCGAAGAAACGAAAAGCGAACTTTCCTTTTCGATCAGCGGCATTCCGATCTCCTCCTCGCTCAGCGTTACGACGGAAATCCTTCTCCCCGCCGCCCACTGACGTTTTGCGACAGACTGAAATCCCTTCTGTCCGGCAATCGCAAAGGAATACCCGGCACCGTCTTCGGGCGTGAAACGCAGATATCCGTTTTCATCGGTTAAAAGCGTATCCGTATTTTCGTCGTCTTCATACAGATCGACGGCAATATCGCGAAGGGGATGCCCGTCCTCGTCCGTTACGGCAAGATAACGACAGGAAGAAGTAAAAACAGAAAACCTTTCGACCGCTACGGACACATTGAACGCGTTCAGAGAGATCTCTGCGGGAATCCCGTTCAGTTTTTCATCGGTCACGGAGGCAACAAACTCGTCGTCGGCATAGAGTGAAATGGTTTTCCCCGACGAAATAAGCCTGATATTCGTCTTTTTTCCGGAAATGCCGAAATAGCCGCGTTTCGTGAGATCCCCTTTGTTGGTACGGTTACCGTCGGATACGTCGTACAGACAGACGAATTCGTATACGGGAGAATAATAAAGATAATAAGATTTTTCCCCTTTCGTCAGTTTTACGTAAGCATTCGCCCCGTAATCTCCGTAATGATTTACAAACCCGAGATCGTATTCCAGCGTGAAATCGACAAAACCTTTTCCCTCAAACGATGCGGACGCGACGCCTTCTCCGTCAAACGCAAACTTTCCGTCTTCCGCGGAAAAACCGTCGATCGCAGACCAATAAAGAGAGCTTTCGAACTCGTCCGTAATATCTGCCGTATCCGTGACGAGCGTCACCCCGATCGTACGATCGGTTGTTATCTTTGCGATCTCCGTCGTCCGATACCCGGGCGCAAACACGGCGTAAGCGTAATCGCCGCCCGGAAGCCCTTCCACGGTAAGCTTTCCGTCTTTGCCGACCGTATACTTTCCGTAAACGACGTTGTTCCGATACAGCGCAACGACGGCGTTCTCCACGGGATTTCCTTCGCTTGTGACGACAAAACCGATTTTTCCTTCCCCTCGCGAGTCATAGCGGGTGACGTAAATATTATCGTAATCGGCGGAAGCGTTATAATTCCCGATCGAAACGCAGCCTTTGCCAAGCGGATCGGCATCGGTCGCGGAAATGATAAGTTCGCCGTCTAAAGAAACAGCGATATGTTTCAGACCGTTCTCCGTATAGCAATCGGCAGACAGATTATGCCAGTCGTTCCCGAGGTCCGGACAGGTCCTGTATGCGAGAGTTCTTTCTCCCGTCCCGTCAATCCGTTTCACGGATAACTGATTTCTCGAAGAACTTATAAACACGAGATAACCTGCCGATCCCGAGCCGAGCATCTGAAGGGTCACGTTGTTATCCGCATTATTCCACTTTGTGATCCTGAAATCGTATTTTACGGTCACCTCGGAATAATCGGAATAAAACGAGGAAAGCGAAGTCTGAGCGGAAGGATCGGTCTGTCTGAGGATTCCGTTTTCCGATTCCCAGGAAGAGCCGTCCGCATAAAAGCCCTCCGGCATGTTATCGCAATCGGACAGGATTTCCGAAGGATAAAAAGTTTCCTCCCGATCCGCAATGTTTGCCTTACAGGAGATTTTATCGAGATACGCGCTGCCCGTTGCGTTTTCCGCCGAAATGCCGATGCGATACGTTCCCTCTTCTTCGATAAAAGCATACAGATACGCATACTGCCAATCCGTTTCCCCGAGAGAAAGTTTTGCGATCGTTTCGCCTGTCATGGCGTTTTCCGCGAAAAGGAAAAATCCGTGTCCTTCCGCTCTGATATCCGCCTTGAAAAGATACTCTCCCCGATACAGATGTATTCCCTGGAAAAGCGCGCCGTTTTCGTCGGAAAGATTTTCCATCTTTCCGAATTTTTCCGAAGCGGAAGAACCGACGCCGATTTTTTCCGTGTCGCCGAGACGACTCCAGTATATGATCCCGCCGTCGAAATCGGTATTTACGAACACGTCCGAACTCTTCAGGTCGCAATCTGCAACGAGGTTCGTTACAATATTCGGATAAAGATTTACTTTGTTATAATAAATATTATTGAGGAACGTCAGATCCTTGATCGGCGAAAAATCGTCCGTTTCCGTCTGATCGTAAGGATATTTCCCGTTATACGGATTATCCGCCCAGGTATTTACGGAAGACTGCCCCCTTAAAGAGCAATCCGTTACTTTGATGTTCTGTATTTCCTGATTCTGCTGATCGGGATCGCTGCTTCCCCAGGAAATAAAGGAAACGCCGTTTCCGCCGGACACGTAAGAAGAGGAAATTTCGATATTTCTCGTCGCCTGCATTTCTCCCGTTTTTACGGGGAACCACAGAAAACTTCTCGGTTCTTCGTAAGACGCGGAAAGGGTGATCGCATCGTCGCAGGTCAGAACGGAATAGCGGAACACAACCGCCTTGTTCACCCCTTTCAGGGCGAGCCCGTCCGCACCGACGTTCTTCGGGTCTTTCAATCTGAGATTTCCGACCGTAACGTTTTCGGAAAAATACAACGCGCAGTGATAGCCGTTGCTGCGGATAATCGTAATATCCGAAACTTCCACGTTTTTTGCTGTCGTAAATGCCGATCGGCACGATATGAATCCTGTTCGAAACCGTCTGGTAATGATAATCGAGGAATTCCGCATTACGGAACCCGTCGGAATAATTCTCGGTATCGCTCATGCGGATCACGCCGCCGCCCGTCACTTTCACGTTTTTCGCACGGTACGCCTGTACCAGCGGCGGGTTATTTACGAGTTGAGTCGTGCTCCAGTTGATATGCGCATAACTCTTGCTGTTGGATCCGAGCTCCACGGCGTATTTATAATCGCGGATATCGTCCGACTGCCGGAGAACGCTCCCCTTTCCGATGTTCAGTTCCACGTTGTCTTTCAGCATGATGTTGGTTGCAATATACGTTCTTTCGCCGTCCAGACGGACAACGCCGCCGCCCGAAGAAGAAATCCGGTCGATCGCCGCCTGAATGGCATCCGTATCGTCGGTAAAACCGTCGCCTTTCGCACCGAATTCCGGGCTTGTCACGGAGACGGAGCGAGCCGGCAGATCGAAGCAGTATTTTGTATCCAGAAAATCGCGCCAATTATCGACCTCTCTTCTTTCCGCCACTTTAACACGATCCTCACCGCCGACAAGATAAACAACGAAATCGGCGTCCATAAGCGTTTTCGTTTCGTTATAAAGGAAGGAAACGCCCGTAAACGAAAACTTTCCGTCTTCTCCGATCCCGCTCGTTTTCTGCACGGCGATCGGCTTCAGATTCGCGATCGCTTCGTCCGTCTGATGCGGATATACCGAATAAAGTTTCAGCTCCCCGTCCGGGTATCTGCAAAGATACTCCTTTCCGATAAACCCTTCCACCGTGAGCGTTTTCATCCCTTCCGTGCGGACGGAGGTCACCTCGCCCGCATATTCCCCGATCGGATCGTCTTCCTGAAAGGAAATTCTGTCTATGGAAACGACACCGGAACCCGGCACATCCGGGAAGGACAAACGGAAACCGCGCACCCCGGAATTCCATTTTCCATTATCGGAAAAATTCGCTTTTACGAGGGTTAAGCCGGAATACGGGACGATTGTGACCGTTTTACTTTTCGCTTCATCGTATTCCGGCTCGTCCGACGTGACGAACTGCACGTTCATCTCCGTCGCGCCCGTGTCGTTTTTCATTACGAAATAAATCGTATTTTTTACCTTTGCGGTGCCGTATATCGCCGTATAAAGGGTGTTGTATGCGTGATCCGGCGCAGAGAATACCGAGGTTCCGTATTCCACCCCGAGTTCCAAGCAATCGCCTGCCGATCCGATCGTGCCGTTCTGCGCGGTAAAGCCCTGCGTATCTCCGTCCGCAGAGAATTCGAGATCGAAGGGTTTTGCAAAAAAGATCTGATCGAGCTGATAGCAACATCCCCATTTTCTGCTGCCCGTGCCGTTATTCGAAAAAGTAAACGTGATTTTATCCACAGCCGTCACGACCTCTGTTCCGGAAAGATCGATCGTAACGTCGTTCCACCCGTTCGCGGCAAAAACGGATTTTTTCGTATAATTTTTTCCGTTTCCCTCCACGGTAACGGTAACAAACTGTTGCGTTACGTAAGGAAGTCCGCCGTAACCGTTTACATTAAAAAACAAAACGGGTGCCGACGATGCGTCGATCGGTTCGGAAATCGTTCTCGTAACGGAAACAGTCTGCGCGAACGGGATCTGTCCTCGTACGATTTCGAGGCAGTATTTTCCCTCGGCGACCGTTCCGGGACCGTTCGCGATCGTTTCCGCCGCCTTCAGTTTCGTAACGCCCTGTCCCGCTTCCCAGTCTTCCAGTTCCCCGGGATCGGAAAAATCGTTTACGGATATCTTTTTATGAATGGAAAACGGCATTTGTTCATTCAGATAAACAATTTCGTTCGCGGCGGAAGCCCCGGGCACGGCAAACGTTCCGCAAAGCGCAGCGGATATGACGAACAGGCAGACAAACAAGCCAAGCAACACGTTCTTTTTACTTTTCATATTCTTTTCTCCTCGATGTAAGTTTACGGAATAAATGAAAAACGGCAATCGTCGCAAGCCACGCCGGGAAAGCGTTTACGGCGGAACCGCATCCGTCGGTCTCTTTTTCCGTCACCGTCACCCGGATCTCGCTTTCATACCGCACGCCGTACGCTTCGTATGACAGCTTGCAGATCTGTATTCCGACTTGGGTCTTATCGAACCCCGTCAGCACGGGATCCGTCGCAAGCTTCGTCTCCGTTCTGCCATCCGTATAGGTAAACAAAACGGAAAGTCCGGACAGATCCGGCTCTTCTCCCCGTTTTGTCCGGAAGGCAAACGGAAGGATCTCCGCTTTCAGAACTTCTCCGCCGGTTTTTTCCCGAACCGTTACGTAAACCGATCCGGAAAACCTGCCGGCAAAAAGATCTTCCGCCACGGCAACGATCTCGGCTGTGCCCGCGGCAAGTCCGTACACGTTTCCCTGTTCGTCGACCGAAGCGATATCGGGCGTTTTGGTGTAGAATTTCGTTCTTCCGCCGACGAGCGTACCGTTTCCGGGGAAAAATCCGACTTTCATCTCTGTTTTTTCTCCGACAAAAATCTCTTTCTCCGCCGAAAGCACGATCTCTTCGATCGCTATGTAACTTTTCCACTCCGAACCGTCATAATATCAGGCGAAGTCCCGGTCAACCAGACCTTCCCGCAAATAATACCCTTCCGCCGGATTGTTTTCGGAGTCGACCGTTCCCACCCATTTCCACATGGTAAGCCCTTGCGAGATTTTAAGAAGATCTCCTTCCCTGTAGTTCCGTTCGCTTTCTTCTCCCTTATCGAGAAAATTCGGATGAATCACGAGATCCTGTCCGAGGATCCACGTCCAACCGATCGGAACGCTTTTCCCGTTCCGGATTCAAACACCGCACTTTTTCGGTCAAACATATTGTATCAGGAGATAAAATGGAAGAAAAAATCTGACGATCAGAAAAGCAAACGCAAAAGACGCACCTGTAATTTATGAATTGATAAAAGACCTGGCATCCTACGAAAAACGCCCCGAAGATATGACGGGATCCGTTGAAATGCTGAAATTCTGGCTTTTCGGAAAACAGCTTGCAACCGCAGTGATTGCCGAAACAAACGAGCCCCCGATCGGTTATGCGATCTATTCCCCCGTGTTTGCCTCATTTGCGACGAAAGCAAACGTTCATCCGGAAGACTTATTCATAAAACCCGAATATCGTCGTCAGGGCTTCGGCAAAGAAATTTTTCGCCGGCTTTTAAAAATCATAAAAGACGAGGGCTACTCGGGCTTGGAATGGAGCCGCCTTGACTGAAACGCATCATCAATCGAATTTTACGACAAAATCGGTGCGACGCTGGAAACCGGAAGGATTCATTTTAATATTCAGGTTTAACGGCTGTTCCACGGGCTCGGCATCTGCCGTCGCTCACCATTTTTACGGCGAAAAAACGCCGAAACGGTTGACAAAACCGCAACCGTTATTTTAAAATAGTAATGTAGCTTCCGCCGGTCGGCCAGTTTCGGCGAAAGCCGGACTGTGGCATGTCTCACCGTTTCAGGCAACCGGCATGCCGAAGGAGAATTTATGGATAATAAAACCAAAGAATACGTCATCGCACAGACAAAAGATCTGATTTCCGCTTCTTCTGTTTGCAAGGAAGCAAAAGAAGCCGCCGAAAAATGGCTTGCCGCCCTCGGTACGCCGGACGAAAAGACGGAAACGGAAAGATATCTGCAGGAACTCTCGGAAGACATCGAACCGATCGACGAGCTTTTAGCCTTCGCCGGTTCCTCGCTGTGCCAGAGTCTGTTCGGAGAAGAAGCCGCAAAAGGATTTTTAAAACATGCGGAAGAACTGAAAGCAAAAGGCGCCGCTTATTGCGACTGCCCGGCATGCACCGCCTGCGCGAATATTCTCGCCTGCAAAAACGAACTGCTCGGCTGAAACCGGTTATCGCCATTCCTGACTGTTTTTACGGCTTTTACGGCGAGAAATCGGGAAAAACGTAAAAAAGAGCCTTTACGGCAATCAGTGATAACGAATGCCAGGTCTGAAAACAAAAACTCCTTATTCCGAAAACGGAATAAGGAGTTTTTTCGATTCGATCCCGTAATTAAAATGTAAACATGCGCATATAAGCCGATAAATAACGTCGGAACTGACAGGACCGGATCCCGACCGTTTTCCCGTCCGGTTTTACAAACTCTCTTTTCTGTCCGGACCGATCACGTTCTCCAGCAGAAAAGCAAGGAACTGACTGTTTGTCATGCGGTCGTATTTTCCGAAATAACCGCCGTAATCGCGGTTGGCAACGTCGGCAAGTCTGCCGCGGTTCACCACGATATCGATCGCGTTTCTGATTCCTCTTTCCACGCATTTTGCGGATGTGTTGTGCAGTTTCGCGATATTCGGATAGACATGAACGGAAAGATTCTTCAGCGAATCCGGTTCGCTTACCGCCTTCCCCACGGCGTCGAGAATATAATCGTAACCGACCAGATTGGAAAACAATCCGACTTTGCTGAAAAAGTTCCTGACTTTCGAGATCTTATCCTGCTTTCTGACTTTCTTTGCATATTCCCTGATTCTGATCAGAAATTCGGACGCACGCATCCGCCGTCCGAACAGCGTTTCCGGAAAATATTCCGAACAATCTTCCCCGACGGCAAGCGTAAGGCGAAATAAACCTTTGCACGTTTCAAGCTCTACGGTACCCGTGCGACAGGAAGTCCACCGCAACAATGCCGTAAAATTCGGCAAAAGAGCCGCATTTTCTTCGTCCAGCGAAATAACCGAAGGTCTGTAAACCGAACAACGGGATTCGGCGTAGCGGATATCTCCGCAATTCAGAACCACGGCGTCGTTCAGGTAGCCGAGCACGTCCGTAAAGTCCGAAAATCGACTGTCTTCCATCATCGAAAAAATTTTGATCATACTATTCCCTCCTAAGATCTGTGTTTATTTTACAATTTTCGAAAATATTTGTCAATTATTTTAAACGTATTTCTTATAATTTTTATAAATATTTTTATTTTATTACGATCGCAAGAGAATAGAACCAAAAATTCCGAATATACAGGCGGAAAATTATCCTTCTCCTAATTTAAAAGACCCGTCTGCCTTTTCTTCTTCCGGAAACGGCAGACAGGTCGCAATTATTAAAAAAAGGAACGTCCGGCAAAGCAGACGCTCTTTTTTATTTTTACGAAAATCGATCTCTATGCCCGACATGGCATGTCATCTTTCTGCCCGATCGGAAATAAAAACCTTTCTCTCCTTCAGCCATTCGATACAAAGCTCGAACCATTTACCGACCGTTCCCGAAGATTCTCCGAACACAGGGCAATCGGAAGGATAAACGGAAAGATCCGCAACGGAAAGTCCGTGCCAGCCCTTTCCCCAGACGTGAATCGAACACGGAACGCCTTTTTCGCAATACTTTGCCGCAAGCAGATAGGAATTTCTCGCAGGAACCGCGTTATCGTTATCGGTCGCCCAGATGAACGCGGGAGCAGAATTTTCGTTTACGAGGGAAAGCACGTCAAGCTTCTTTTTCAACTCCTCGTTCTCTCCGCACAGATTGTCGAACGATCCTCCGTGCGTCGGCGCCGAACTCGTCACCACGGGGTAGCACAGAATGATCGCATCCGGACGAACGTTAACGGAAGGCTGAAACGCCGCGATAACTTCCGGATCGTTCCGGAAACTTCCGAGCATGCCGCAAAGATGTCCGCCCGCAGAGCAACCGATCGCGGAAACGGCATGCGGATCGATCGAAAGCTTTTCGCTGTTTTCGCGGATATACGCCATCGCCGCGACGGCTTCCGTCAGAGAAGCGGGATATAAAACGGGAAAAACAGAATAATCGAGAACGAAAACATCCATTCCCTTTGCGTAAAACGGCATAGCCAAAGCTTCCGCCTCGCGAAGGCTGCACATGGCATATCCGCCGCCCGGCAATACGAGCATTGCGGGCTTTTTCCTGTTTTCGTTTACTTCCGGGTTTTTATCGTGCACATAACATGTAAGCATTCCCTTACCGTTTTCCGGTTTTGCAAGCTTAAAATGTTCGTACAAGTCAATCTTAAACAGATTCATGATGGTCCCTCGTCATCTTCTTTTGTTCTTTCACATATTCCGAAATCTCTTCGGTGGCGAAATGAAGTTTCGTAAGCGGATTGTATTCGTTTAACGGATAAACAAAGTATGTATCGGAAAGGGTGCAAAGCTCTAAGGCGTCGCCGCGTTTGCGATAGTTATACTCGATATGGCAGGAACGCATCGTTTCGGGCGCTCTCTTGAGTGTCAGTTCCGTCCCGTCATCCATCATGCCGTGCAAAGTAAACCCGTTCAGATCGTGCGTGAGTTTCGCCTTCCCGATCGGCACAAATCCGTCTTTCGTGTTCATCATCTTCTCTACCCTTACCTCGTCCTCGAAACGATAGTTTCCTTCGCGGACTTCCGTGCGGACGAGAGACCTTTCCCACAGATACCAATCGGGAACGGACGGAAATTCCGTTTCACCCGCTAAGGCGTGCAGTCTGCCGTATACGTCCATTTCGTATTCTTTACCGCATTCTCCGCACCTGATCTTCGTATAAGCGGAAGTCATATGCTCTTTGCCGCAAGCCGGACAGCGATATAAGATTTTATGTATGTTGTGCGCACGGTACTTGCTTTTGATTTCGATCTTGTTTTCGTACTGCCATTCGTATTCGTTATAGTGAAAATGCGATTCGATGATCTTCTGAATCTCGTCTGCCGGCAGCGTTTCCGCCTGTTCCTTCGTAACGATTTGTTCAAACTCTCCACTCACAGGCACCTTTCTCTTCGGTTTTTTATTCCACTGCGGAGAAACGAGAAAGTTGCCTTTCATACTCATGTAAACAACGGGGCACGCGGCGGCTTTCACGAGTTTACCGATCGCGCCGTCTATCTCCTCATTGATACCGGCAAGCGAAAAGCGTGCCTCGGGATAAAACGTCAGAACGTCCCCGTATTTTTTCAAACATGTCAAAGCGTGTTTCACCACGAGAATATCGCTTGTAAATTTACGTTTATAAAATCCGCCGACCTCACGGAAGAGAAATTCCCTGCCGATAAATTCCTCGATGGAAATAATCCAGTTTGTTTTATACGGACGTGCGGCTTTCCAGGCAAGAGCGAAGTCGATGATCGACCCGTGCGTGGAAAGGACGATAAACGGAGGTTTTAATCCTTCGCAATTAATTTTTTTCACTTTTCCGCCGTAAGGCTTTGTCATAAAAAAAGCCAAAGCCCCCGCAACGGGAACCGTCCATGCCGCAGGGATCCGCGGCGGACGCGCCATATCGAATTTTTTGTATTTTACACTCATATCCTATCCTTTACCGACCATGCGGGTCTGAAGTGCAACATCACTCCGATCCGGTTTATCGTCTTTTGTTTCCCTGCGGCATAAAGCCGCAAAGCTTGTTTTGCCGAATTTCTTATGCAAGGAAAATTATTTTCCGGCTATCCCTTGCAAAAATAAAACGAACCTTGCTCCGGCTGAAATGCTTCCCGTAAAAGCTTATTTTTTCGGCAACTATCGTTGCCATGCTCTTTGTCTTCGCCAAACCGCAGTTTCCGTTGAAATATTGCGCGCCGAAACCTTTGCAAGCAAGTTTTCTCGCTTCTATTTTTTCTCGCTTATATTATATCTTATCTTTCGTCGGAATGCAAATCATTTAACGCTTTTCTTCTGTTTTTCACAATTTGGACTTAACATTCGTCATCACCGACTGTTTTTACGGCAAAAAATCGGTTTGTGACTGTGTCAGTCGGGAGAAAAACGAAACGTTGTCAGGTTTTATCGGCGCAGAATTCGTTTTTCCGCATAAAAAAACAGAGCGGACGATCGCTCGTTACGCTCTGCCTTTTCTTTCTGTTGTTCCGTGCACTGAAAAAATCAGTCCGTCACGGTTACGTTTACAGCGCGGAGTTTAGCGCTGTTCTTCGGATCGGGTTCGGTTTCGAACGTTACGGACTGACCGTCCTTAAGCGCTCTGTAACCTTCGCCGTTGATAGCGGAATAGTGAACAAAAACGTCTTCTCCCCCGTCAATCGAAATAAATCCGTAGCCCTTTTCTCTGTTGAACCACTTAACTTTTCCGGTAAGCATAGGTTGCCTCCATTTCTTATTATACCCAAACGTCAACGATCTGACCGACCTGAGCCGAAACGAGATATGTATTGCCCGCTTTGACGGTCTGACGTCTATCTTTCCTTTTGAATACATTAGCATTATACCGCAAATCGCGCGATTTGTCAATGTTTTTTAAGGGAAAAGGACATTTTCTGTAAAAAACATTTTTTAATTTTGAAATCCAGCCGTTCTCCGCTCTTCCTGCTTTTTATATTCTGCGGGATCTGCTCTTCCCCGATTTTATCCGCATCCGTCCTCTTCCGCTTTCTCTCTCGCACTCTTTTTCATTCCGAAAACCAAAAAAGAAGACGCAATCCCGGCTGAGCCTTGCGCCTTCTGTTTGTTCTCTCCCGAAAAAATTATTCGGTGGAAGGATATACGGGCAGATCGAAAAATCCGGAACAAACCTCCTGCGTATATTCCTGACAGGGAGGAATCGAAGCATACCCGTAAGACGGTACGAGAATTTCCACATTCATAACGACCTTCATGATCAGCGTTACACAGCAGGAAACGGTAAACGTGGCGTCCCCCACAGAGACCCCGTCCGGCGCGACGATCGAAACGACGGATTCCACCCCGAACGGTATGATCGACGGTTCCGGTATGTACATCACGATATCCTGATCGAGCGTGACCGTAGATTGCGCTTTTCCGGCTACGCCGTTCGCGTCGGTATACAAAACTTCTACCGGAACTTCGATCGTTGCCTGAACGCGGGCAAATCGCGGTCTGTCCGGCAACGGATCGATCGTAAGCGACGTGATGTTGCCATCTGTCTGCGTGCTCTTCGCGCTTAAAAACGTGAGAGGATATACGGGATTAGCCGGCGTAAAGCCCGTAAGCGTCAACGTGATACCGTCTTCCTGCGTCTGACGCATGCAGGCGTCAAATATCTTTTTCGCCTGAATGCACACCCTTTCGCACAGTCCGCTGACAGGATTCCCGGTGATACGCCCCGGACATCTGTCGGTTGCGTTATTGGTAAAAAATGACATTTTAACCTCCTTAACCGCACGTGTCCGTTTGAACATTCAAACAAAACGCCTCGGTTATACACTTTATTATATGCAGAAGCAAAATCAAAATGTCACCGCAAGTTTTCCCTTCCGATTATCCAATAATGTAATCTTTCATTTTATATGTTTTAGTAGCTTTGCATTACTTCAATTTCTTCCCGAGTATCCATATCCAGAAAATAATAGTAACATACTTCTCCTTTACATGCACTTTTCTGCCGTAAAAATTTTGTCGATTTACCGGTCTTTGTCAAAGGCCATTCACTTTCCTGTATCCAACGAGGATACTTTTGACCTTCCACATAAAATATTTCTTTTAACTTCGCTTTAAACAACTTAATTCGATTCGTTTTGGACATAGTATCCGGAATCTCTTCCATCAGTTTATCCAATATCCCCGAATTTTCAACTTCAGCACTATCTAAATATTCAGGACATGCATCTAAAAGAAAATTATATTTATTCCTCAATTTTTACGATAGTGTAAAATATTTTGTGTAAACACTCTCTGAAAAAAAGACAAGAGAGTTAAAACCTTGTATAATGTTAAATAACCAAAAAAACAACAAACACAAGGAATAACTCTCTTATGTC
>CABUWK010000042.1 GCA_902495325.1 uncultured Acidiphilium sp. | reverse complement strand
GCAGACCTCGGATATTTCCGCGGCGGCGGTTATTCGAGCCGCTTTGTAACGCGTGCGGAAATGCCCGCAACTATGATAAGGCTTAACCTTATCAAGGGGTTAGGTCCCGTTCTTCAGATCGTCGAAGGCTGGACGGTGAAACTTCCGGACGAAGTTACCGACAAACTTTGGAAACGTACCGACTACACCTGGCCGTGCACCTGGTTTGCGCCGAGAGTGACGGGCAAGGGCGCGTTTAAATCCGCTTACGAAGTAATGAACAACTGGGGAGCAAACCACGGCGCGATTTCTTACGGGCATATCGGCGCGGATCTGATCACGATGTGTTCGATGCTCCGCATTCCCGTTTGCATGCACAACGTTTGCGAAGACGATATCTATCGTCCGGCTGCGTGGAATGCCTTCGGAATGGACAAAGAAGGGCAGGACTACCGCGCTTGCGAAGCTTACGGACCGATGTATAAAAACATCCGTAAATAATCGGAAATATGCTGTCTGCCGGATAAAATCGGCAGATAAAGAGCTTATAGGCAGGTTAAATCAAGCCGGGCGCGTTTTTCGCGCCCGGCTGTTTGCGCCAAAGCGGCAAGTGCGTTTTGCCCCTGTGATCGCGGTCCGCACTTTATCGGGCGGGAAGAAACCGAAAAAATTTTAAAGAAATTTTAAAAAGGTATTGACAAACGGGTTTCGATGTGATATTATGATATTGAAGAAGATTTACTCGGGTAAAATTGGAGAAATGTGAAAATGACGACAAGAAAAGACGTCGCGAGGCTGGCGGGGGTTTCGGTGGCGACCGTATCGAACGTGCTTTCGAACAGGCTTACGGTTTCCGAAGAGAAAGCCGAAAGAGTGCGCGCCGCGGCGAAACAACTCAACTATTTTCCGAACCACACGGCAAGAAGTCTTTCGCTCGGTCTTTCCTATCATATCGGCGTGATCATCAACGAGTTTACAAATCCGTACCATATGGAAATCGTGCAGTATATCGGCAAATACGTTACCGCGCACGGATTCATGATGACCGTTTTCGATTTCAAGGAAGACGTGAATACCGTTTGCAGGTTTCTGGGAGAAAGACAGTTCGACGCGCTTGTGAATTTTTCTTCGAACGTTTATACGGAAGAGCTTTTGAAATTGCTGAAAGAGCGGGGAACCATCCTCGTGAACTTTGCCAACGTGAGCGATATCGAAGTTCATCACGACGTGATCGGCGCGATGGAAGACTGCATGAAAAAATTGCGGGATCTCGGGCACAAAAAGGTCGGGTATATCAGCATTGTTGACGCGCCCCGTTTTTACGCGGACGAAAGAGGGATCACTTTTTCGGAAAAACGTGCGGAATACGGGTTTGACGTGAACGACGATTACATTCTTTTCAACGACGATTTTTCGCGGGATTCGGGGGAAACGGGCTACGCGATGACAAAACGGCTTCTGGCGAAACACCCGGAGATCACCGCCCTTTTCGTGATGAACGACGTGGCGGCGTTCGGCGCGGTGCGTGCTCTGAAGGAAATGGGGCTTTCCTGTCCGCAGGACATTTCCGTGATCGGTTGCGACGATATCATCTTATCGCGTGAGTATATTCCTTCGTTAACGAGTATTTCTTTCGATAAAGAAGATTACGGCACGGAAGTGGGAAGAAGGATCATCGACCGTATGCAAAACGGGAAAGACTATTCTTCCGACGTATATGTGGTAAAGGCGAAGGCGATTTTCCGCGAAAGCGTGGGAAAAGTAAGAGCGGACGATTGAAAAAAGAGGGGGATTTGGGTGGGTTTTCTTTTTTTAAAAAATTTACGCGGGTAAAAATTTAAAACGTCGGATTTTGTGAAGGGGAAACCGGAAAAAAAGAGAAAATTCGGCATACTGAAAGAAAAGTCTTTCCGGAAAGTATCCGTTCTGCCGTTCCGGTCGGAAAAGGCGACGGGAAATAACGCAAATTATCGGATCAAATAAATTATTTCCGGCGGGACACCGCCGAAAAAATATAATGCGGACTCAGCATTCGTTTTCATCGATCACCTTTGCTGAGCCAAGGAGGACAAAATGAAAAAAATACTATGCACCGTTCTTTCTTTACTTTTAGCCGTAGCCTGTGTGGGGTGCGGCAAACGTCAGCAGACGACTACGGGCGACGATTACGAAGTTAACCTTCATCCCGACACCGAAACGACTGCAACGTTGAGAGTTGCCGTAAGCAACTACAATTCCGAACAGAAGATCGTTGCGGATATCGGAGAACTTCTCAAAAAGAAATATCCGAACGTGACCGTAAAAGTGGAGCCTTTCTCCTCTTCGATCAGCCAGCAGTATTCTTCCTGGTACAATGCGGGAAACATGCCGGACATCCTGATCAACAACACGTTCGATATGTTCACCTTAAGCGATAAAGGGATCCTTCTCAACCTCGATCCGTATCTGAAAGCGGAAGCGGCGGATCCGGAAAGCGATTTCGATATCAACGATTACTATGAATCCTATATTAAAATGGGACAGGAGAAATTCGACGGGGCGCAGTATATGATCCCCCGTTCGGCAGACAGAGTGGTGTGCCATTACAACAAGGCGATCTTCACCGCCGCGGGCGTTGACATGAGCCTTGTGAAAAACGGCTGGACCTGGGACGATTTCTTCACCGTTTGCCGTACCCTTCGTACCTGGTATGACGAAAACGGCAAGGAAGACAATTATCTGCTCGATCCGTTCCTCACGTGGGAAGCCGTTTACAACCCGATCTTCGAGGCGAAAGGGGTGAAGTATTTCGACGAGAACGGCAACGTTACCTTAAATGAGGGCGATGCCGCCGAAAGCGCGCTTTCCTTTATCAAATCGCTGATCGACAACCGTTTTGCCGCTCCGATCTCCGTCGAACAGGCGGGAATGGAAGCGAATAAAGGGTGCATTCTGTTCCACTCGCAGGCTTCTTCGAACATCGCGACCAAACTTCAGCCTTATTACGCAGGGCAGAATACGGAAGATTTCTATGACGTTGTGACCATGCCCGTTTTCGAAGGAAACGAGAAGATCGGTTGCGGCGCGGCGGGATATTCCGTTTTCAGCGGAAGCGAAAACAGAGACCTTGCATGGCAGTTCCTGAAGATCCTTCTTTCCAAAGACGGACAGAACGTTATGGCGGATTGCGGCGCGAACTATGTTCCCGTGAGAAAGGATATGGCGGATTATACCGATCCTTCGAACCATTGGGGCAAAGGGTTTGAAAACTGCAACATGGCGGCGTTCACCTATAACAGCGGCGCGGACGGTCAGCCCGACTGGAACTGCTACACGACTTATATCTCGCAGCAGAAACCGAAGCAGGCTACGAATATCAGCAACGCGATCTCTTCGCTTATCTCCACGTATTGTAACGGCGAATCTTACGACAAAGCCATGTCCAGCTGCGTGAACGCCATTACCCGTTATATCAAAATGTAAGGAAAACAGATGGAAAACATAAAATCCGGAACCAAAATTACGCCGAAAAATCCGAACGTTTCTTTTAAGCGGCGCAAAGAGCTGAAAAAATTCATAACGGGCGTGCTGTTCGCTTCGCCCGTTATCATCGGCGTGCTCGTATTTACTTTTTATCCCGCGGTTCAGTCTCTTTATTACAGTTTTACCGATTACGACCTGTTCAACGAAGCGACTTTTGTCGGATTCCGGAATTATCAGATGATCTTCACGCTCGATCCGGATACGAAACAGGTATTGATCAACACCCTTGTTTATGCCGGAATATCCATACCGCTCAATCTGTTGCTTGGATTTTTCCTTGCGCAGGCGGCGAATTTCAAGATCAGAGGAATCACCGTTTACAGAACGCTTTTCTATCTGCCCGTCATCATTCCTTCGGTTGCGAGCGGGCTGTTGTTCATCGATATGTTCCAGGTCGGACCTTCCGGAATTCTGAACAACATGCTGCAAACGATCGGTCTTCCCGAGCTCACGTGGTTCAGTAGTAAGAAAACAGCGCTCGCTTCGTTTATTTTCATGAACGTGTGGAACGTCGGGGGCGGCATGATCATCTGGCTGTCCTGTTTCAAACAGATCCCCGTTTCGCTTTACGAGGCGGCGGAACTCGACGGGGCGAACGCGTGGCACAAACTGGTGAACGTTACCGTTCCCATGTCCACGCCGATCATTTTCTATAATCTTATCACGGGGATCATCGGGTCGTTGCAGGTCAGCTCGTCGCTGATCATCGGCGGTACGGACGGCAAAGGGGTAGACAACGCCCTCTATTTCGTCGCGGTAAAAATTTACAACGAGGCGTTCAAGTCTTACAGCATGGGCTATGCAAGCGCGTTCGCGTGGGTGCTGTTCCTGTTTATCGCGGTTCTTACCGTTCTTGTGTTCAAAAGATCGAAGTGGGTATTTTACGGAGGTGAAGAATGACGACGACCGATACGGTAAACGGAAACGACGTTTCTTCCCACAATGCGAAAGCTTACGGAATCGCGATCAAGGTGTTGCAATATTTCGTTCTGACCTTGATCGCGGTCTTCCTCGCGTTTCCCTTCTTCCTGCTTATTTCCCGTTCGTTTATGACGGAAACGGATATCAACGCGGCGAGAATTTTTCCTTCTCATTTCACGTTCGATAACTACAAAACGATTTTCAAAACGAACAATTACCTTATTTATACCTGGAACACAATCAAGGTGGTCGGGTGCAACATCGTGCTTGTGCCCCTTTCGGCGTCCCTTTGTTCCTATGCGTTTTCGAGATTGCAGTGGAAGGGCAGGGAATTCGTATTTTCCTGCGTGCTTGCCACCATCATGATCCCGGGAACGGTATTGCAGATCCCCCTTTACGTCATGTTCTACGACTTCGGCTGGCTCGGTTCTCTGAAACCGCTGATCATTCCGGCGGCGTTCGGCGGCGGGGCGATCAACATTTTCCTGCTCCGTCAGTTCATGCGGACCATCCCGAAGGAGATCGACGAGGCGGCTATCATTGACGGCGCCAACGCCTTCAAACGGTATCTTTTACTGATCCCTCTCTGCTCTCCCATTCTGATCTATATCGTGGTGGGAACGTTTGCGGGCGGTTGGAGCGATTTCTTCGGACCCCTGGTGTATCTTACGGAACGAAAGACGTATACTCTGGCGGTAGTCATCTATCAGGATTCTCTTGCGAGCGAACTTTCGGGGGCGAATCTGAAAATGGCGGCGGGCGCGTTCATGTCGCTGTTCCCCGCCTTGCTCTTCGTTCTTTATCAGCGCAAACTGATCGACGGTATCATGGTCGGCGCGGTGAAGGGCTGAAACTTTTTAACGTATCGTACCGCGGGTTCTGCCGGTCGGAAAGAGCAGGTAATATTTCCGACCGAAGGAAAACCGCGGAAGAAAAATAATTTTCAGGAGGAAATTATGATAAAATCAGCAGGCAAAAAATTGCTCGTCGCAGTGCTCGGCATCTGCGTCGCGCTTATGACGGTTCTCGGTGTTGCGACATATCGCCGTGACGGCGGGATCGTGGCGGATGCGGAAGGCACCGTGGAAGATATCATCGATCTTTCTCAGGGACCGAACAGCAATATCGGTCAGCCTACGGCGGACGGTGCGGCTAACCTTCTCAAATTCCACTTCAAAGGCGTGAATATGAGCGACGGCAGCTTTATGGAAAACGCCGTTGTTTCCGAAGGCGTTACGATCGGCGATCTGATCGTCGTGGATAACGGAACGGCAAGCAAAACCGTTTCGCAGTGGTCTTCTGACAGCGGAAAGAGAGCGTTCCGTATTGCCGTTTACGGCGCGGGAATGTATCTTCAGTGCGAAAACGGCGTTGTTGACGTAAACACGATCAGATATGTAACTTTCAAAAAGGGATTCGTCCTTTTCCAGGGCGTGGACGGAACTACGGGAGACTGGGTGTTCACAAAGACGGCAAGCGAAAAACTTTCCGCCACGGAATTCCCCGCAGATCTGAAACTCTATGTCAACAAAACGGCTGACGCTTATCAGTATGCGGCAACTTCTCTTACGGTTTCGAGCGCGCCCGAAAAGGTGACTTACACGGTAGGCGATACGTTCGATCCCGCGGGAATGACGATCGAAGCCGTGACCGAAACGAACGGCAATAAGTCGATCAACGTTACTTCTGCTATGTGCAGTGCCGATTTCTCGGAGGCGGGCGAAAAGACCGTTACCGTTTCCTACGGCGGGCAGACCGTTACGCAGGCTGTCACCGTGAACGCTCCCGCAAAAGTTCTTACGGGAATTGTGTATAAAGAAGGTTCCGTTTCGATCGAACTGAACGGTACGTTCAAACAGATGACCCTGAACGGGCTGAAAGCGACCGCAACGTACGAAGGCGGAGAAACCGCAGAGATCGACGTTGTTGCGGATATGATTTCGGTAGATCCTTCCGAACTCGGCGAAAGAAAAGGTAAAATCGTTTATACCGAAGGCAACACGACCGTTTCCTGCGACGTTACCGTAACCGTGACCGAAAGAACGACGGAATTTGCCGCGGGCAACATGTACGTCATTCCTCTCGACGGCTATTATGACGGCGAAGACGGCGCGACTTTCAAAATGAACGACAGCGGCATCAGCATCTGGTTTACCACCAATGCCGGCTTCGGAAAAGAAGGCGCGTTTAAAGGGCTTACCGGCGGTACGGACGGCTGGTACGACGGTGCCGGTTTCGAAGCGGCGTTTGCCGATATCAAAGCGCACGTGCTTCTGAACGGGAAAACGTTCGATCAGCTCAATGCGGAAGGCGCGGGACTTGCGAGATTCTGCATGGGGTGGTTCGGCGAAGGACTTTACTGCCTGCGCGTTCATACGGACGGCTCTTTCAAATATAACAATCTCGAAACGGTTACCATTCTCAGAGGGTTCCGTATGTACGGCAATACGAAGAAAGCGATCGGTGCGAGAACGCCCTGCGATTATACTTTCACGGTGGCAGATAAGCCGGGAACTTCCGACAAAATGCTCGTGAGAAAGACGGAAAGCCTCACCGTGGTTTCCGCTCCTTCGAAAACGGAATACCTGACCGGAGACAATTTCTCTGCGGAAGGAATGACCGTGAAAGCGGTTTACAGCGACGGCGGCGAAAAGACGTTTGCGGTGAAGGACAGAATGGTTTCCTATGACTTCTCCGAAGCGGGCGAAAAGGACGTTACCGTAACTTATAACGGCGTTTCCGCAACGCAGAAGGTAACGGTGAAAGCGCCGGTCGCAACGATCACCGGCATCGCCGTGAAAGACAACGCGAAACTTTCTTTAAAGCAGTATTCTCTTAACGCGACCCTTACGGAAGGGGCGAAACTCGTCGTTTCCTATTCGGACAATACGACGGAAGAAGTCGACCTGACCCTCGCTATGATCGGCGGTTATACCAACGAAAAAGCGGGTGATTTCAAGGCGACCGTAACTTATAAAGACAACACCTGCGAGATCGGTTATACCGTTTCCGCTTACGACGGAACGTCTTTCATCAAAGGCATCAACTACGGACCCGTTTACGGTTCGGAAGGTACGGGTTATGCGAACTTCGTCGGGATCGACGACGTCACCGCGCCCTTGAAAGCTCTCTGGAACGTTGACAAAGCGAAGTCTCTTATCATCGGAAAGACGAACGGCGACCTCGTGACCATTAACGGCGTAACGCTTACGCAGCTTGTAAGCGAAGGCAAAGTGGCGCGCATGCTCATGAACGGCAGAAACTTCGGTTTCCATATCGACGACGCCGAATTCATGGCTACGGTAAAAAGCGGCGCGGAGATCTGCTTCCTGCCCGGGTTCGCATGGCTTACGAATTCTTCCGACGCATGGGGTGCGCCTACGCCCGAAACGTACGAACCGATCGAAAACGCGGTCGTTACGTCTCCGTTGTATTTCTCCTTCAAAAACGACAAGGTAAACAAAGTGATCGACACCGTTACCCTGAAAGGAACGCCGAAGGCTGCCTATAACAAGGGCGACGTGATCGACGTTACGGGGCTGTCCCTCGCGGTGAAATATAAGGGCTTCGACGTGGAATATGTCGATCTGACCGCGGATATGTGCGAATACGATTTCGCTTCCGCCGGCAATAAAACCGTTACCGTCACTTACGGCGGCAAGACCGTCACCTTCGACGTGACCGTAGAAGACATTGTTTTAAGCGAAGTGGAGATCACTTCCGAACCGACGAAGAAAGATTACGATTTCGGTATCGAAAACGAACTCGACCTCACGGGGCTTGTCGTTACGGCGAAATACGGCAACGGAACGACGAAAGAAATTTCGCATGACAGCCTTACGGTCACCGGTTTCGATTCCCGCAAGTTCGGCGTGCAGACGATCAAAGTTGTGTACGGCGAATTCGAAGTGACCTTCGAAGTGGAAGTGAAGAACATTTCTACAAATAAATATCTCGGCATCGATTATGTTTCCGCAGCGACTTCTTATGAAAGCACGCAGCATAACTCCCTCGTGATCTCCTTCACTTTAAACGGCGTTTACGAACAGCTCAACTCCTTCTGGGGAGCAAATCAGCTCGATTATGTTGCGGATTATATGCTTATCAACGGTAAAAAGGTCAGCGATCTCGTTGCGGAAGGCAAAGTGACCCGTCTTGCGGTCTGGACTTCTCAGCTTGTCATTCACCTCGATACGACGAAACTTGTCCCCGCGACGTGGGTCGACAAACGCGCCGACAAGAACGATCCGGACGACAAAGGCATTCACTATATCGAAGGGGAATCGGAAGTCGTGGAAACGGTTACCTTCCTTCCCGGATTCCAGTGGTACACCGTGAACGGCGTTCTTTCCGGCGAACTTTGGGGCAATAACAACGCTTATCAGTACGCAACGCCGATTGCGGGCGCGGTGTTAAAAGAGACGATCACCATTCATAACGAAGACGGTTACGGCTGGACGAGACCTTTGAAGAAGGACGGAGACAAAGTCGCTTCCGACGCTCTTACGATCGCTTCTCTTCCCAAGAAAACGACGTATGCTCCCGGCGAAAAGCTCGATCTGACAGGGCTTCAGATCCTTGCGAAATACGAGGACGGCGGCGAAGAAATCATCGTTCCCGGCGCAAGCGAAGTCGATGGATTCAAGAAAGACACCGAAGGTACGCAGACCCTTACGTACACCTACTTCGGACAGGTCGTTTCTTTCGAAATCACGGTGAAAAACCCGGATAGCGGAAAAACGGGCGGTTGCGGAAGTGCGCTCGACGCGGCAGGTCTTTCCGGGCTTGCCATGCTCGGTCTCGCGTTTATCGCAAAGAGAAAGAGAAAATGAAAAAAACAATGACGATTGCAAGCAGTCTGCTTGCCTGTTCGCTCGCCTTTTCCGCCGCTTCGTGCGGCGGAAGCACGGCGGACACGGATCCCGTGATCCCCGGCTATGACGAGACGAAAAGGGTTGAAGACACGAGAGATATCACCGACAAAGAATACACTTCGCTCAACATCGTCGGAACGGACGATTACGGCAGAAGCATCGTGACCGTAGACGGAAAAAAGGATAACGAAGCCTATGTCGGCATGTTCTTCTTCCTTTCCCTCGGGCAACATCAGAACCACAGGGGAATTTACGACATCAGCAGGATCACGCAGGACGGGCTCGATCTCGACGCTTTTCAGGGCAATACGAGATCTTCGCCCGTGGGTGCGGCGCATTTCTGGGGCGAACCCGTTTTTGGCTACTATAATTCTTCGGACGAATGGGTGATCCGCAAACAGATCGAAATGCTCACCCTTGCGGGGATCGATTTTATCGTGCTCGATACCTCGAACGCGGTGACTTATCAGTCGGTCACGGACGTGCTTTTCCCCGTTATGCTCGAGTATTACAACAAGGGCTGGAACGTGCCGAAGGTGATGTATTATATCGCCAATAACGACGCGAAAAATACCGTTTATCCGAACACCCTGCGCGAAGTTTACAATTACTTCTACGCAAACGATACGTATAAAGACCTTTGGTTCTGCCCGAACGGCAAGCCGATGATCACCCGCCACGAACTCGCCAGCGATCAGTTTTTATCGACTTTCGACGACGGGAAATACCTGGATTTCTTCGATTTCCGTACCCGTCAGTGGCCCATCAACGATTACGAAAAATCCGACGGCGCGGCATGGATCGAATTCCAGTATCCGCAGCCCCTTCACACCGATTGGCTGAGCATTTCCGTCGCGCAGCACTACAGCGTTCGGTTCAGCGACACGAACGGCACGCACGGCAGAGGCTGGGACGAATCGAAGGGTGAGAACGATCACGAGAATTACGGCAAAGGGCTGAACTATCAGACGCAGTGGGAAACGGCTTACAACTATCAGAAAGAAGGGCAGAAGGTGAAATACGCCTTCATTACCGGCTGGAACGAGTGGGTAGCCGAAAAGATGTACGATTCTTCCACGAATACCTATTTCACGGTGGATCAGTTCAACGAGGAATATTCGAGAGACATCGAGCCCTGCGTCAACAGCAAAGTTGCGGATAACTTCTATATGCAGACCATCCGCAATCTCCGCACGTTCAACTACAGCGAAGCGAAACATTACGTGTACCCCAAGCTTACGATCGACACTTCGAAAGACGACGAGCAGTGGAACGACGTCCGCGCCTATGTGGACTTTACGGGCGACTGCAAAGACAGAAATTCGAAGGGAATGGTCGGCAGCATGACGTATACCGATACGTCGGGCAGAAACGACATCGAAACGGTAAAAGTCGCGCGGGACGACGAGTATATGTATTTCCGCGTGACCACTGCGGAAAACGTTACGGCTTATAAGAGCGGCGACGACAAGTGGATGAACATCCTGATCAAAACGGACAACGCGAGAAATTCGTGGAACGGTTACAGCTATGTGCTGAACCGTTCGGTAAACGGAACGAAAACGACCGTTATGAAAGCGGACGGGAAGGGCGGCCTTACCGAAAAGGGCGAGGGTGAAGTTTACGTTTACGGCAAAACGATGATCGTGAAGGTAAAACTCTCCGATCTCGGGCTGTCTTCCACGAATTATCACATCGAATTCAAAGTCGCGGATAACGTGGCGGCTTACGACCATGTGGAACTTTACCGCACGGGAGACGCCGCGCCGATCGGAAGACTGAACTATTCTTACGGTTATTAAAAAATCATAAACAGGTATTTGCCGCGGACCTTCCGGTCCGCGGCAGACTTGAAAAACAGGAAAAATATGAGAAAATCGATTTTGATAACGGCGGCGATCCTGTCCGTCGCATTTGCTTTCGGAAGCGCGGGCTGCGCGACGGAATCTGCCGGGTCCGACGAAGCGAAAAAGCCTGCCGGCAGCTATAAAACGGCGTTTTTAGGCGACAGTCTGACCGATAAAGGCGTTTATTCCGATATCGTGACCGAACATTACACCGATTATCTTTACGAAAACTGCTCGTTTATCTCCTCGATCCAGAACGTGGGATATGCTGGCTCGTGCATTGCGGGGCTTCCCGACAAACAGGGTGTGAACCCCTCTTTTCTGCAGCGTTACCAACGCATCGCGAGCAACGTCGATCTGATCATCGTGCTCGGCGGAACGAACGATTTCGGTTACGGTTCGAGCACGTTGCCGAACCCGTTGGGGGCTTACGGCGACGAGACGGCGGAAACCTTCTACGGCGCGCTTAATGAACTTATAGACGGGTTTTCTGAAAATTATCCCTCCGCGAAAGTCGTTTTCGTAACCCCGCTTTACCGCAGGGAACAGGAATCGAACGGGATCCCGAACAAAAACAAATACGGTTTCACGCTTGCCGATTATGCAGACGCCATCGCGGATACGTGCAGCAAGAAAAACGTGACCTGCTTCAACGCTTTCCGTGAGATCACGGAGATCGACGCCTATACTTATGAAGAATACGAAGTCGACGGACTGCACCTCAACAATGCGGGCAACAGACTTCTCGGAGAATATCTTGCGGAAAAACTTTCCGCCGTGCTTGACTGAAAGGAATTATCATGAATTATAAATTCGATACGAAAAAGGGCGTTTTTACCCTGTATAATCCCGAAACGGGAAAAGACTGGAGCAACCATTTCTTCAACGATTTAAGCTATATTATGAGCGTTACGCACACGGGCGCGACCTTTTCGCGTTACGTGAATAAAGATTCCGTGCAGGTCACGCTCGACTGTCCGCTGTCCTCTTTCCTGTATCTGCGCGATGCGGAAAGCAAAAAATACTGGAACATCGCGGGATACCCCTCGCTGAACAGGATCAAAGGATATAAGTGCGAACACGGGCAGCAGTTTACCCGCATTTCTTCCGAAGGAAACAAGATTTCCGCTTCGATCACCTATGCGATCGCTCCGGACGATGTGAGGGAAGTGTGGAAAGTCACGCTGAAAAACCGCGACGACAAGAAGAGAACGATCGACCTTTTCGCGATCACCGCATTCGATCTCAACGGGTATGCGCAGCCTGTCTATTACAGCTCGGTCACCACTTCCTTTACGGAATACGTGGAAGAGGCGAACGCCGTTTTCAACGAAAACAGAAATCCTTATCGTCCGCACGAGCTGTCTTCCGGGTATATCGCTTCGAGCGAACCCGTGTTTTCTTACGACGGCAATTACGAAAAATTCATCGGGACGATGGGTTCGCAGACGAAACCTTATGTCCTCGAACACGGGCTTGACTGTACCCGTTCTCTTGCGACGGTGAGAACGCGCGGCGGCATTCTGCAAAACCGCGTGACGCTTGCTCCCGGCGAAGAGAAAACGGTTTATTATATCCTCGGGCTCACCGCGAGCAGAGAAACCCTTTGCTCTTCTTATCCGAAATTCGTTTCCGAATGCGAGGGCATTATCGAAAACGCGGTAAACGGCGAAAACCGTTTCGGCAATCTCCGCACGAAATGCCCCGAGCCTCAGTTCGACCGCATCCTCAATTTCTGGGCGGAACATCAGGTTTCCTATTGCATGCTCGGCAAAAAGGCGGTGAGAGACAACGCGCAGCTCGGCATGGCGATGCTCAACTTCAATCTCCCGCTCGCCAAAAAAACGATCGACGAATGCGTCGCGCATCAGTATTCCGACGGGCATGCCGTTCTTACCTGGTATCCTTATCTGGAGCCGAACATTTATTCCGACCCCTCCGCTTGGATGATTTACGCCGCCTGCGGCTATGTGAAGGAATCGGGCGATTTCGCTTATCTCGACCGCGAACTCGATTATCTCGACGGCGGGAAAGCCACCGTTTACGAACATTTAAAACAGGCGATCAAATGGTTTGAACGCAAAGACAACTACGGCGCGAACGGGCTTCCGCGTATTCACCACGCCGACTGGAACGACGCTCTGAACATTCCGGACGACAAGGCGGAATCGGTGCTGATGGCGATGCTGATCTGCAAGGCTTACGACGATATGATCGAGCTTTCGTCTTATATCGGCGACAACGAATATTCGGCAAAACTCGCGAAAGCGAAGAAAAAGCTCGTGAAGGTGACCAACGAAAAAGCCTTTAACGGCGATTATTACGTGCGCGCTTTCTCGAAATACGGCGTCGTAGGGGATAAAACGTGCGAAAACGGCGGCAAGATCTATGTAAATACCCAAAGCTGGTCGATCCTTTCCGGCGTATGCCCGGAAGACCGGCTTGAAAAAGTGATCGCGGCGATGGATTCCACCGAAACGGACGAAGGCATTCCCATGTGCGTTCCGCCGTACAAAACGTATGACGAAACGGTCGGAAGAATGAGCGGCATGCTCCCCGGCGTTTACGAAAACGGCGGAATTTACAACCATGCGGGTTGCTTCAAGGTGATGGCGGACTGCAAACTCGGCAGGGGAGACAACGCGGTTGCCGCCCTCAGAAAGATCGCGCCCGACGGAAAATTCAATCCCTCTTCCGTTACCACCACCGAACCTTACGTGTTCACGAACTGTTATCTGAAGCATCCGTCCGTCGATATGCAGGTCGGATTTTCCTGGCAGACGGGCACTTCCGCCTGGGGGCTGATGTGCTATTACGAAGGGATCCTCGGGCTTCATCGCGGATACGACGGACTGCATATCGAACCCGCGATCCCCTCTTCCTGGAAAACGTGCGAAGCATACCGCAATTATCGCGGAAATCGTCTGCACGTCCGCTACCTCAACAGGGGCGGAAAGAACGTCCGCCTTACCGTGGACGGCACGAGGATCGAAGGAAACGTCGTTCCGCTGTTTGACGATAACGACGAGCACGAGATCAGGGTGGAATTGATCCGATGAACAGAAAATACCTCGTGATGAGTCTCGACGACGGGGTGACGCAGGACGAGCGGGTGATCTCCGTCTTTCGCAGATACGGGCTTACGGCAACGTTCAATCTCAATGCCGGCAGGCTCGGCGAAAGGGAAGAGATCCCCGTTCCCGCTTACGACGGCAAGCTTCTCCGCCATGATAAAGTTACGAAAAATCAGGTGTTAAACGGCTTATACGATGGTTTCGAGGTGGCTTGCCACGGGTATACGCACGCTTATCTTCCTTCCGTTTCCGAAAAGGCGGCGGAAGAGGAGATCGAAAAGGACTATGAAGAACTTACCCGCCTGACGGGCAGAAGTCCGCTCGGGATCGCCTATGCCGGAATGACGCCCAATTATACCGACGGGGTGATCGCCTTTCTGAAAAAAGGCGGAAAACTGAAGTACGGCAGAACGATCGACGAGACCCACGGGTTTACCTTTCCTTCCGATTTTTACCGGTGGGATCCCACCTGTCAGTTCCGCGGAGACGAGTTGATCGGACGGGCGGAAGAGTTTTTCCGTCTGACCCCGCGGGGAGAGGACGCTCTGTTCTTCGTCTGGGGGCATTCTTACGAGTTCGATCTTGGCACGGAATGCTGGGATAAACTCGGATATTTCTGCAAGGAAGTATCGGGCAGAAAGGATATCGAATGTCTGACCTGCGGCGAATTTTACGGGAGATTTCATAAAGAATGAAAAGATTGTTATCCGTTCTTTTGTCCGCGGCGATCCTCTGCTCGTTTTCTTCCGGATGCAAAGAGAAAACAGGCGGCAAGGAAACGGAAAAACCGAAAAAATATTTCACCTTGAGTTTCGACGACGGGACGTATGAGGACGAAAAACTGATCGCCCTTCTGAAAAAATACGATATCCCAGCCACATTTTGTTTAAACGCCGGGCTTATGGACGGGGAAAATACGATCGAAGTTGCGGGAAGCTGGAAACGGATGTTATTTTCCTATGCGAAGGAAAACGCCGTATATGCCGGTTTCGACGTGATTTCGCACGGATTTTCCCATCGCGAATTTCTCTCTCTCGGAGACGGAGAAATTGTTTCGGAAACGGAGAAGGACGGTGAAAAAATAAAAGAACTGACGGGAAAAGAGCCCGTTGGGGTCGCCTATCCGGGCGGCACCGCCTATTATGACGACAGAGTGGTGAACGCTCTGCTTTCCGGAACGCAGATCCGTTTCGCGCGCGATACGGATAACACGTACGGATTTTCGCTGCCCGGAAATTTTATGACTTGGAAACCGACCTGCAGCATGCTTGACGGAAGGCTGATGAGCCTTGCGGAAGAGTTTGCGGAAAGCGAGGCGACCGAAGATATGCTTTTTTACGTCTGGGATCACCCGTGGGCGATCTCGGCGTATAACGGATGGGATAATGCGGAAAAATTTCTGTCGTATATGGCGGGCAGAAGCGATATCGTTTATGTGACGAATACGGAATTTTACGAATTGTTCCGGGACAAAATATCATCGAAGGGGCTTTGGGAATGAAGAGAACGAATGCGGTGTTTTTCGCGCTGATTTTTGCGATATCGGCGTTGTTTGCGTTTATGCCTGCGGGAGCGGGCGCGGAAACGAAGAGGGCGAAAGCTCTTACGGCGGAAACGGAGACGGTAAGCGGATTGCAGACGCCTCCGATCGCGATCGCGGACGTAAAGACGGCGGATGCGTTATCCTCTCTGAAAGGGGACGATAAACCCGTTCAGGCGATCCTGACCGTCGGTGAAGGCGGCGGGGTGATCGGAGAGAAGGGCGAAAAACTGTGCGACCTTTCCGTCGCTTTCAACGAATATCTCGGGGAGAGCATTCTTCCCGTTTTCCGCGTGTCGCCCTCTTTTGCCGACGCGTTTATCGCGGCGATGGCAAGCGGCGAGCGCGCGGCGGACGCGTCCGTGATGTCCTCTTCGTCGGAGACGGTAAAAAAGGTGAAAGAGGCGTTTCCTCTCATGCGGGGGATCGTCGAATTCGACGAAAATGCCGATATGGAAAAAGTCGTTCCGGTCGCAAACGAATCCCTCGCGCAGATCTGCGTTCTGCCGGAAGCGGTCGCGTCTTACGACAACGTGAGATATGTGCAGGCAAGGTTCAAGACCGTCTGGGTGAAAGCGGGATCCGACGAGCGGATGTCGATAAAAAACTGCGTGGCAAGCGGATGTTACGGCGTGATCGCGGAGAGCGCGTCGGCGGTGAACGGGGTTTTACGCGAATACGAGGGCGGGATCTCCCGCACGCCGTTCAATTCGGCGCACAGGGGACTGCCCGAGAAATATAACGAGAACTCCGTGAGCGGAACGCTCGCCGCGGTCGAAGCGGGGGCGACGCACGTCGAACTGGATTGCTATCTCACCAAAGACAAAGAGATCGTTTTCATGCACGACGCAAACCTTGCCCGCACTTCCACCGGAACGGGCAATATCGAAGATTATACTTCAGCCGAGCTGAATAAATTCCACCTGAAGCAGATTTCGGACGAAAAGATCCCTTATATCGAAGACATCGCGGGCGCGCTTGAGAAAAGCGACGCGGTTCTGATACTCGAGATCAAAACGAATAATCCCGATTTCGCGGACGTGCTGAAAGAGAAACTTTCGGGAGATCTCGCGTGGCTGAAAAACAGAATGGTCGTGATTTCGTTTGACGGAGACCAGCTCGGCAGAATGAGCGAAGTTCTGCCCGGGATCCCCGTGGGGGACCTGAACGGCAAAACGTCGCAGACGATCGAAGAGATCCTCGGGGTGGCATGCAGGGAAAACCGCGCGATCGATTACAATTTCGCCGCGCTTGACAAAACAAAGAATAAACGGCTTATAGCGAGGGGTATTATTCCGTGGACGTGGACGTACAACGGCGAAGTTACCGTTGTGAACGGATTGGAAACCGGGATCCCCGCGATGACGAACAACAATGCGGACGCCCTTTCTCTCATGCCGGAGAAAATCGCCGTTCTGCCGGAAACGGACAAAGTGCCGGAAATCGGCGGAAGTATAAAGATAGAAGTGACCGAATACGGCGGAGGAACGAAGATCGCCGAAGGAAAGGTCACGGACGTTGCGCCCGCGGGGGACGGAACGTACGAGGTGATCGCCGAATACGACCCCGCCGAAGATTATTATATTTCTGCGGTGATGTACACGCAGAAGCAGACCGTTACGGTGAAGAGCAAAAAGAGAGGTTGCGGCGCTTCCGCGGGATCGGGCTTTGCCCCGCTCGCTTTCGCGTCGGCGGTATTTGCGATCCGGGCGGAGAAAAAAAGGAAACGGAAACAATGAACGAAATCTCATATTTATATCCCGTAAAAATCGCCCTTGCGGAAGGGGAGATCGAAACCGGAAATTCTCTGTTGAAAACGAAAACGATGCAGATCGGGCTGGGTGAAAACGACGTCGCCACGGTAAAAGGCAAAAGCCGGATCGTCCTCGATTTCGGAAAAGAAGTCTGCGGGGGCGTTCGCGTTCTCATGCACTATATCAACGACGGCGAGCCCGTAAGGATTCGTTTCGGGGAATCTCTTTCGGAGGCGTTGACTCCGCTCGGCGTGAAAAACGCGACGAACGATCATTCTCCGCGCGATTTCGCCGTCACGTTTTCTCAGCTTTCCGACGGGCGTTACGGGAACACCGGTTTCCGTTTCGTCTGTTTTGAATTTACGGGCGGAGAGTACAGGATCAAGAGTATTCTCGCCGCATGCGAAGAGGAAAAACATGCCGTGATCGGATCGTTTTCCTGTTCCGATCCCCTCGTGAACGAGATTTACGAAGTTTCCCGCCGCACCCTTTTTCTCTGCCTGCACGGCGGAATGATCTGGGACGGGATTAAGCGGGACAGGCTGGTGTGGATCGGCGATCTGCACCCCGAAACGCTCGGGCTTTTGTACACCGCGGGCGATATCGAAAACATCGGAAACTGTCTTTCGTTCGCTGCGGAAGAAACCCCGCCGGACGGGTGGATGAACGGGCTTTCTTCCTATTCTTTCTGGTGGATCGTCGTTTTATACGATTATTATCGTTTCACGGGAAGAAAGGAAGTTGTGGAACAACATGCGGAATATCTCGGAAAACTGATCGGAAACATCGACCGTTCGATCGTGGAAGACGGGAGCACGGTATTTCCGAGCGATTTTCTCGACTGGGCGACGAGCGGTACCGCAGACGCCGCCGAAGGCGTGGCGGCTTTGTGCGGGATCGCGTGCAGACGGGCGGCGGAACTTCTTGCCGTTGCGGGGAAAGATCCGTCCGTTGCCGCTAAGGCGGCAGAGAAACTCGGCAGAAGACCGCAGACGGAACTTTCCGCCAAACAGGCGATCGCCATGCGTTACCTCGCGTGCGGGGAAAACGGCAGGGCGGTCGGCGCGAAGCTGACGGAAGGGGGCGCGAAGGGTGTATCTTCCTTTATGAGCTACTATATTCTGTCGGCGATCGGGAAAACCGTCGGCGCGGAGAAGGCGATCGGGATCATGAAGGAATATTACGGCGGCATGCTCGGGAAGGGCGCCACCTCTTTCTGGGAAGATTTCGACGTTTCCTGGATCAACGGCAGCGGCAGGATCGACACATTGCCGGAAAAAGGAGAAAAGGATATTCACGGCGATTACGGAAAATATTGCTATTCCGGGTTCCGCCATTCCCTTTGTCACGGGTGGTCGTGCGGACCGATCGGATTTCTTGCGGAAAACGTTCTCGGAGTTTCCGTGAAAGCTGCCGGATGTAAAAAAATAGAGATCTCGCCCGATCTCGGCGGGCTGTCGTTTGCGGAAGGAAAAGTTCCCACTCCCTTCGGAACGGTTGAAATTTCCCACGTGAAGACCGATTCGGGCATCAAAACGAAAATTATTGCGCCGAAAGAGACGGAAATCGTTACAAACGGTTGCATTGCCGAGATAAGTAAGATATAATCTTGATATGGAAATCGATCTTGAATTACTGAAAAATCCAACCGCGGCTTATCGCGGAAAACCCTTCTGGGCGTGGAACGGAAAAATCGAAAAAGCCGAAGTCGAAAAACAGGTAAAGGTTTTAAAGAAAATGGGTTTCGGCGGGGCGTTTATTCACTCCCGCACGGGGCTTGTGACCGAATATATGAGCGACGAGTGGTTGTCCGACGTGAAGTTTGCCGCCGAATGTCTGTACGAAAACGGCATGGAAGCCTATCTTTACGACGAGGACCGCTGGCCGAGCGGAACCTGCGGCGGTTACGTCACGAAGGAAAAAGCTTTCCGCGCGAAGTATATGATCTACCGCGAAGTGCCGGACGGCGAACCTTACGAAAAGCCCGAAAATTTCCTCGGGCTTTTTGCCGTTGTTTTTTCGGGAAAAGCCGTCGGAAGTTACCGGAAGATCGCCGCGGCGGAAGAGAGAAGAGAAGGGGAGCGCGTTTTCGTATTTTATTACGACTACATGCAGCCCGACAGTTTTTATAACGGCTACACCTATGCCGACACGATGAACAAAGCCGCGACCGAAAAGTTTATCGAACTGACGCACGAAAAATATTTCAAAGCGTTCGGCGACCTGTTCGGAAGGGTGATCAGGGGTATTTTTACCGACGAACCGCACAGAAACCCTTATCTGAACGGATTCGGAAGAAAGGAACCCCGCGCCGAAAAGGAGATCCCTTATACCTACGCGCTGTTTGACGAGTTCGCGAAGCGCAACGGGTACCGGATCGAGGAAAGACTGCCTCTTTTGTGGTTCGGCGACGGCTCGGACGAATTTTGTAAAGAGGCTTACGACCTGATCGAAACGGAACAGGAACTTTTCCTCGAAAACTTCGCAAAGCCTTATCATGACTGGTGCCGCGCGCACGGGATCCTGGTCACGGGGCACGTTCTGCACGAGGACAATCTCGCCGCGCAGACCACCATGTGTGGCAGTGTGATGAGATATTACGAATATATGGACATGCCGGGGATGGATAACCTGTGCGAGGACAACTTTGCGGTGAACGTTCCTTCTCTCGTATCGTCCGTTGCGAAGCAGCTCGGAAAAAAATTCGTGCTCGACGAGCTTTATGCCGCAACCGGCTGGAAAATGACGTTTGCCGATTATAAACGCACGGGCGAATGGCAGAGCCTCGGCGGGGTCAATTTACGCTGTCCGCATCTTTCCTGGTACACCATGAAAGGGCAGGCAAAACGCGATTATCCCGCAAGTTTTCTCGCGCAGTCTGCCTGGTGGGAAGACCACGACTATACGGAAAGTTATTTTTCCCGCCTGCAGTACCTTCTGACCGAAGGGGAAGAAGAGACGGATACGGCGATCGTGAATCCCGTGGAATCCCTCTGGGGGCTTGTGAACGAGCGCACTTTCGTGAATTGTTTCGGCACGGAAAACCCGCGCGCGGCAAAACTCGAAAGGGAATATTACGAACTTTTCCGTTATCTCCGCATGCACGGCGCGTCTGCCGATTATATCGACGAGGGTATTTTTGCCTGCCACGGAAAAGAGGAAAACGGCGAGATCGTCGTCGGAAACAAACGGTATCGGAAAATTATACTGAATGGCAATCTGAATCTGCGCGGTACCACACTTTCGGCTCTCTCTTCCTTCCTGAAAAAGGGCGGAAAGCTGATACTTGCGGGAGATCTCCCCGAATATCTCGACGGCGTAAAACATGATTTTTCCGAAGATCTCCGCGGGGCGGATCGGATCGGCTTTTACCCGGAAAAAGTTCTTGAAGCGATTAAAAAGTCTTCCTATAAGACGAATAACGAACAATTATTGGCAGAAACGAGATCTTTTGACGGCGGAACCTGCCATTTCTTTTTAAATCGTGCCGAAGGGAAAAACGATGCGGAGATCGAAATAAAAGACGTCAGAGATCCCGTGGCGATCGATCTGAAATGCGGGGCGTTCGTTCCGGTCGGGTTTACCCGCAAAGGGGATACCGTCTGCGTGAAGAAAACGTTCGCGCGGGGCGAAATGCTCGTTTTGTATTTCACGGATCGTTCTCTTTCCGTAAATGCGAAGGAATACACGCGGGAAACGGTCGTGCCCGAACAATACGACTACGAACTTTCCGAACCGAATCTCCTTCCGCTGGACGGGGCAAAGTGCTATGTGAACGGCGAATTTTTCTGCGAGGGAGACCTTCTTACCGCAGACGAGAAATTGAGAAATCGTTTTTCGATCCCTCTTCGTCACGGCGAAATGGTTCAGCCGTGGTTCCGCAACAAGTTTTATCCCGCGGCGAAAAGCGTGTGCAAAGTTACGCTCGCGTTCTCCTTTTTCATAAAAGATATCCCGGAAGATATTTCCGTTATGACGGAAGACGAGACGGCGGAGCTTTTCGTAAACGGAGTGAAACTCGATAACAAATCGGCGGTTAACGGATATATAGACGCTTGTTTTAAAAAAATCGCCATTCCGGAAGGCGCGTTGAAACAAGGGGAAAACGAGCTGACCGTTTCCTTCTGTTTCACCGATCGCTACGATATCGAAAATCTGTACCTCGTCGGAAAATTCGGCGTGGACGAAAAAGACGGGATCGTTTCTCTGCCCGCAATGATCGTTCCGGGCGACGTCTGTAAGCAGGGGCTGAAGTATTACGGCGGAAGGCTGAAACTTTCCGCGCCCTTTAAAAACGGAAATTATAAAGTCGAGTTTGGGGATCTTCCCGCGGCGATCGCATATTTCGGTTCTTCGCCCGTCGCGTTTCTTCCCTACGAAGCGGAGTTTTCCGTAACGGACGAAAAACTGACGATCGGGCTTGTTTTCACCCGTCAGAATCCTTTCGGAACGGAGATAAAAAATTCGGAACGTACGGGGCTGATCCCGCAGGGTTTGCCTTTGAAAATGCGCATTCTGGAAAGATAAAAATTCCGGAGAGAGAACGATTTGTGTTCTCTCTTTTTTTGATACTTGAATTGTCAAACTAAATGCAACACTTTACCATAAAAGACTTCAAAAGGAGTTTTCCAACCCAAACATTTGCGAGGACGTTTATTTAATTTATCGAAAAATATAGCAATATCTTTT